>CAVIES010000160.1:0-4164 GCA_963641675.1 Anaerovoracaceae bacterium | reverse complement strand
GGGTTAACTTTTATGTAAAGTCACTCTCCTATAGAGGAACTATGACTATTGATTCCAACATGCCCGAGCACGACGACAAGCTTGAGGTAAACGTCACGATCGACGAGCTCGAGGGCAAGGCCCCCGAGGCCGAGGCCACGGCCAATGCCGAGTCCGAGGCGCGCAAGCCCAGCCACATGGCCCCCGGCGCGTTTGACGAGGCCGAGGACGAGCCTGAGGCGGAGGACGCTTCCGAGGAGGAGCCCTCCGAGCAGGCCGAGGCATCCGTGGCCGAGAACGACCCCGAGGCAGAGCCCGAGGCTGAAGAGGCCAAGGGCGAGCCCGAGGCCGAGGCCGAGGACTCCCCTGCCACCGAGGCCGAAGAGGCCGACGCCGAGCCGGAGACCGAGCACGAGCCCGAACCCGATGTGTCCGCCGAGTCCGCGACCGAATACGAACCCGAGGCCGCATCCGACGTCCCCGAGCCCGAATCCGACGAGCCTGTCGAGCCCGAGGCCGAGAGCGCTCCCTTCGTCGCCCACCTCATCGCCGAGTCCGAGCCCGAGGCCGAGCGTCCCTCCCTCTCCGACAAGTTTGCGGGCCTCAAGGAGCGCTTCTCAAAGAGGAAGGCTGACGAGGCCGAGGAGGCCGCGCCGGAAAGCGAGCCCACCGAGAACGGCACCGGCGCCTCCGAGGACGCAAAGCCCGCAGACGCCCGCTCTATCGGCGAGAAGGCCATGAACTTCGTCGCCGGCGGCATCGTGCACGTGGGCAGCATGTTCTGGCTGCTCCCATTCGTGGCGCTCTGCTGGGCCCTCTACACCCTCACCAACAACGGCATGCTCATCTGCTCCAACGAGCAGGTCATGCCGCTTGCCATCACCATCGGCGTCGGCCTTGCCGTGGCGCTCTTCCGCGAGCCCATCCTGGGCGTGCTTGACGCCCTCACCACGCGCGGCGGCGCCGTCTCGCACCTGGGCGGCCTTAGCGCAGAGTTCTGCCGAAGCCTCGTCGGGCTTCTCGTCTGCACCATCTGCGGCATCATCGCCATCGAGACCCCGTGGAACGCCTCCGCCGGCGAGATTGCGGTGAACTTCCTGCTCATCGACTTCGTCGTCATCTTCTGCATCCTCGTGGCTCTCTTCTTCCTGGGCCAGCGCACCGGCTGGCTCGTGGCCGTGGGCGTCATCGCCTGCTACGCGCTCGGCATCGGCCAGGCCTTCGTCATCGAGTTCAAGGGCACGGCGCTTCTGCCCGCAGACCTCATGGCGCTCAGCACCGCGGCAGAGGTCGCCGGCGGCTACACCTACAACGTCACCGCGCCCATGCTCGGCGCCACCGTGGCGCTCACCGTCGCACTCATCTTCTGCTGCCTCATGCGCCCCTGCACGAGCGCCCCCAAGCGCGCCTTCTTCGTGCGCCCACTGGCCAACGTCGCCATCGCGCTCGCCTGCTTCTTCGGCATCCAGAGCGCCTTCTACAACGTGAGCCTCCAGACTGACTTCGGCGTCTCCACCGACGTCTGGTGGCCCATCAACAGCTACACCGCGGGCGGGTTCCTCCCCCACTTCCTCAACCTCTTCCAGAAGCTCCAGATCGAGAAGCCGGCCGACTACTCCGAGGAGACGGCCCAGGCCGACGAGGACGAGCTCGCGAGCGTCTGGCAGGCAAGCCAGACCGAGAGCCGTGCCGCGGCAGAGGCCCAGTTCAGCGAGATCCAGCCGAGCGTCATCTGCGTCATGAACGAGACCTTCTCCGACCTCTCGCTCCTGAACGGGCTTGACGTGGGCTACGAGGGCCCCGCCTACTTCAACTCCATCTCCGACGCGCTCGTGCGCGGCAGCCTCGAGGTCTCGGCCTACGGCGGTGGCACCTGCAACTCCGAGTTCGAGTTCATGACGAGCTCGTCTCTTGCCTACATCGGCAGCGGCAACTACCCCTACACCTACTACGACCTCTCCAAGGTCGACAACCTCGCCGCGCAGTTCTCCGAGCTTGGCTATGACACCACGGCCATCCACCCCAACGCGGCCACCAACTGGAACCGCGAGGAGACCTACGCCGGCTTCGGCTTCGACCGATTCCTCTCCATCGAGGACTTTGACGGCGCCGCGTGCTACCACTCCGGCGTCTCTGACGCCGAGACCTACCAGAAGGTCCTCGACCGTCTGAACAGCACCACCGAGCCGCAGTTCTTCCTCGACGTCACCATGCAGAACCACAGCGGCTACGACCAGTACAACATCCCCGAGGAAGACCAGCTCAACTACACCTTCGACTTCGACCCGGACAACACCGCGCTCACCCACGAGCTCAACGAGTACCTCGCCTGCATCAACGCGTCCGACCGCGACCTCGAGTGGTTCATGAACGAGCTCAGGAACCTCGACCGCCCGGTGGTGCTCATCTTCTTCGGCGACCACCAGCCCGGCATGAGCGGCAACGTCAACGACGCCATCAACACCAACGAGGACGACACCACCCACGGTGCCCGCGCCTACCGCACCAACTACTTCGTCTGGACCAACTACCACGTGGAGGGCTCCGACGAGATGCAGTGGGAGGACGCCTCCTCCAGCACGCTCGCGGCGCTCGCGCTCCAGTACACGGGCGCGCCCTTGAGCGAGTTCCAGCAGGCGACGCTGGGAGCCCGCGCGAGCATGCCGATGCTTAACATGTTTGCCTATAAGGACAACGAGGGCACCTGGCACTCCGTTGACGACGCCACCCCGAGCGAGCGCGACAAGGCTTCTGGTGACGGCGGGGACAACAAGGCCCTCAAGGACGCCACGACCGACGCGGCGCGTGCCGCGGCCGAGGCTTGCCAGAAGCTCTCGCGCGTCCAGTACCTGGAGTTTGCGACCAAGGTCATCTAAGGCAGGTAGCCCATGGCACCAAAGGGCACAGAGGTTTGCGCAGGGAGAGTGAGGCCGAAGGGCTCCACCATCGCGTGGACCGTGCCCTATGGTCTGCTGCTACTTCTGCTCGTTGTCTGGTGCGCGCTCGGCCTCGTTGAGGGCGAGATGCCCGGCAAGGCTGTCTGTGTGGGCGCTGCCGCTGCCGTGCTTGTTGCCGGTGCTGCCGTTACCTGGAATCGCGAGAGGATCGCCCCAAGCCGCGCGCTCAACCTTGTCTGCATCGCCGTCGCCGGCGTTGCCGCCACGGCCGCGCTCGAGGTGAGCTGGTGTGCCGGCAAGCTCGAGACAGAGCCCAAGTATTTGCTCATCGAGCTCGCGATGACGCTCCTCGTCATTGGCACCCTCTACTTCGCCAGCCAGCGCCATGGCGCAGGCGTCGCTGCCGGCGTGGTCATCTTCGCCGTCTTCGGCATCGCCCAGTACTTCGTGCGCGTGCACAAGGGCACGGCGATCCTGCCCTCGGACCTTCTCGGCGCCGCCACCGCGGCGGCCGTCGCCGGAGGCTACGTCTACACGCTCGACGGCACGGCAATCCTCGGTCTGGCCTGCGCGGCGGCCGGCTGGTGCGCCTCCTCGCTCGTGCGCCCTGTGGAGCCGCTCCAGAGGCGCCTTCGCAAGGGGCTCCCCCGTTGGCGCCGCGTCGCCGCCAACGTGCTCTGCGCACTCGCGTGCGCGGCCGTGCTCGCCATTGGCACCACGCAGCCCGATTACGGCACCGTACTCGGCATCCGCGTGGACGGCTGGGACACCGCCGCGAGCTACGAGCGCTATGGCCTCCTCACGAGCTTTATCACGGCCGTCCAAGACCTCAAGATCACCAAGCCCGCCGGCTACTCGAAGACGGCCGCCGAGGCCGACGAGCAAGATCTCATCGAGGACTATGAGAACTCCGTCGACACGGAGGCCAACCTCTCAGCGCAAGAGCAGTTCATCAACGAGCGCCCGAGCGTCATCTGCGTCATGAACGAGACCTTCTCGGACATGAGCCTCTACGATGGCCTTGGCGTGGGCTACGAGGGCCCCGAGTTCTTCAACTCCATCGATGACGCCCTCGTGCGCGGCAAGCTCTCCGTCTCTGCCTACGCGGGTGGCACCTGCAATTCCGAGTTCGAGTTCCTCACCGGCAACACGCTCGGCTACCTCGGAGCCGGCGCCTACCCCTACACGCTCTACGATCTCAGCGGCTGCGAGAGCATCGTGAGCCAGATGGCGGCGCTTGGCTATGACACCACGGCCATCCACCCCAACCTCGGCACCAACTGGAACC
>CAVIES010000159.1:0-4185 GCA_963641675.1 Anaerovoracaceae bacterium | reverse complement strand
AGTTCGAAGAGAACCTCATGGTGCAGAAGGGAAACGACGAGCTAAAGGAGAAGCTCAACGGCGCCCTTGCGGAGATGCGCGAGAGCGGCGAGCTTGAGAGCATCTATGAGAAGTGGGTGACCGACGGCAACTACGACATGAGCGACATTCCCGTCGCTGAGGACGGCCCCGTCCTCAAGGTTGCGTGCTGCGCCACCACCGAGCCCAAGATCTTCGTCCAGGACAACGAGTACGCCGGCTACGACGCAGAGATCATCATGCGCGTGGCCTACAAGCTCGGCTACAAGGTGGAGTTCCAGGACATGGCCTTCAACGCCGAGCTCACCAGCGTCGCAACCGGAAAGAGCGACGTCGGCATCTCCTACAGCCGCACCGACGAGCGCGAGAAGGAGGTCGACTTCACCGACACCTACACCAAGGACGCCGTCGCCATCATCGCCTCCAAGGACCAGGTCTCTGACTACGTCGTCGGCACCTCCACGAGCGACAACTACCTCACCGGGCTCTTCCACTCCGTCACCAAGGCGCTCGGCTCTGAGGACGCGTGGAAGCTCATCGTGAACTTCGTGGTCATCCTGGCGCTCGCGGTTGGCCTCGCGTTCGCGCTCCACCACCACGGCCACACGAAGGCGCGCCGCGCGATTATTTGGGGCACCACGCTGGCAATAGGCGTCGCCCTTGCGGCCACCTCGTTCTTCATCGAGGACCCGGCCCGCGTGAGCGGCGGCGACGAGACCGACACGCTCGAGCTCACCGAGGAGAAGCGCGACGAGCTTCTCTCCAACTCCAGCGTGGGCGTGCAGCTAGGCGGCCTCGTAGAGATCGTCGTGAACGACAACTACCCCACCTGTGACAAGCAGGTCTACGAGAGCATCGCCGACACCGTCGTCGCGCTCGGCGCAGGCAAGATCGACTATGCCTGCGTGCCCGACTGCATGGCGCGCCTCTACATGCGCCAGAACAGCAGCTACACCTACCTCGAGCCCGCGCTCTACGAGGTGGATTCGCACATCGGCCTCAAGAAGGGGTCGGAGCTCAAGGACAAGATCGACGCCGCTATCAAGCAGCTCAAGCAGGATGGCACCATCGACGAGGTCTACAACAAGTGGGTCGTCGAGGGTAACTACGACATGAGCGACGTGGAGATCCCCACCGAGGGCGAGACCATCACGGTGGCCTACCACTCCACCTCCGAGCCCATGATGTTCCTGCAAAACGACGAGCCCGCAGGCTGTGACATCGAGCTCGCCTACCGCATAGCCAAGATCATCGGCGTGCAAATCAACTGGGTCGACCTCCCGCTAACCTCCGAGCTCGCCTCGCTCTCCGCAGGCAAGATCGACGCCGCGCTCAACCTCGCCTACACCGACGAGCGCGCAAAGGAGATCGACTTCTCCGCCGGAACCTACACTGCCAAGTGGGTCGCCATGACCACGCGCTCCAACACCGCAGCCGTGGAGGCCGCGAGCACAAGCGAGGTCAGCGACGACGAGACGACCATGACAGTTGCCAAGCAGTACGAGATGCTGCAGGGAAAGACCGTCGCCACGGCCGAGGGCTCGCTCGACTACGCAGACCTCACCGAGAAGCTCGGCAGTAGCTCCGTGGCGGCCTACCCCTCCGACGCCGAGGCCGTGGCGGCGCTCACGGCCGGCAAGGCGGACTATGCCTCCGTATCGGAGACCTACGCCGCGCTCTTCCAGCGCTCGAACTCCGGCTACGTGCGCATCACGCCCTCCTACCTGCCGTTTGACAACTGCTTTGGCATCTCAAAGGACAACACGGAGCTCAAGGACAAGATCGACGCCATCCTCCAGCGCATGACCGACGAAGGCACCATCGACAAGCTCCACAAGAAGTGGGTGACAGATGGCGACTACGACATGAGCGACGTGCCCAAGAACACCACGGGGCCGGTCCTGCGCGTTGCCGTGACGCTTGGCGCCGAGCCCCTGAGCTTCATCCAGGACGGCGAGCACGTGGGTCTCGACTGCGAGGTCATCGAGCGCGTCGCCTACGAGCTCGGCATGCAGGTGGAGTACTACGACATGAACTTCACGGCCGAGCTTGCCGCCGTCACGAGCAACAAGGTCGACGTGGCCTGCGCGCTTACGCCCACCGATGAGCGCAAGCAGGAGGTGGACTTCACCATCCCCTACTTCACCTCCGGCTCGTGCATCCTCATGAAGACCGAAAGCGCAGATGCGGACTCCGCAACGCTCGCCCAGTCCCTGGCCGAGAGCTTTGAGCGCACCTTCATCACCGAGAACCGCTGGAAGCTCGTGGTTGACGGCCTTGGCGTCACGCTCGCCATCGCCCTCGGCGCGTTCGTACTCGCAACCGTCGCCGGCGCCGGCCTCTGTGCTGCCAGCCGCTCCAAGCGGCTGTGGCTACGCGGCTTCGCCAAGGTCTACGACAAGCTCGCAAGCGGCATCCCGCTGCTCGTGTGGCTCATGGTGACCTACTACGTGATCTTTGCCGGCGTCGACATCTCGTCGGTGTTCGTGGCCATCCTCACGCTTGGCCTCATCGCCGCAAACTCCATCGCAAGCGTCTACAAGACCGGCCTTGAGGCGGTCGACAAGGGCGAGGTCGAGGCCTGCGTTGCCCTTGGCTTCTCCAAGCGCGAGACCTTCCGCCGCGTCATCCTCCCCCAGGCCGCACAGCGTGTCTGGAGCCTCTACGCGGGCGAGTTCACAGGCCTCATCAAGTCCACCTCCATCGTGGGCTATGTGGCCATCACGGACCTCACCAAGGCCTCTGACATCATCCGCAGCCGCACCTTCGAGCCGTTCTTCCCGCTCATCGCCACGGCGCTCGTCTACTTCGTTGTGATCGCCATCGCCAGCTGGCTCTTCGGTCTCATCGCCAAGCGGATCGACCCGAAGAGGCGCAGCGAGAAGCGCGTGATGAAGGGCATCAAGCGATAACGCGGGGCGTATTGGGCGTTGGCTTGGTAGCTGCCCTCATCCCGACCGCGAGGCTTGGGGTACGCGTTCCAGCTTTCAGACAGTCCTGCTCGCACGGAGGTGACATTAAGTCACCTCCGGCTCGTGCGGAACTCATCTGGCCCGCGCACCCCAAGCCTCGCTAGCGCTCGCCTGTTTGTGAGGGTCCGCTCCGGCTAGCGCCCTGTTCCCACATCCAACAGAAGAGGGGCGCGGCCTTTTGGCTGCGCCCCTCATTCATTTGGAGCTATGCTGCACCTCTTACCTGCGGCGGTAGAGGAAGGTGCCCGCCACGCCAAGGGAGATGCCCGCGGCGGCAACGAGGCCCGCGACGGTGGAGGCGTCGCCCGTGGTGGGCAGGGCCCCGCCGCGCTTGTTCGTCTTGCCGGAGGCGCCGCTCTTACCGTCGTCGGCGGAGCCGTCGGACTTGCCGGAGGAGCCGCCCTTGCCGTCGTCGGCGGAGCCGTCAGACTTGCCGGAGTCGTCGCCGTCGGAGTCGCCGTCGGGGTCGTCGCCTTGGTCGTCCTGCTTCACGGTCCACTTGGCGTAGAGCGTGAGGTCCGCGGCCACGGGCGTGGCAAAGTCATATGCATTCGCAAGGGCCTCGTCTGTGAACCAACCCGAGAACTCATAGCCCTCGCGAGTCGGGTCGTCTGGCTTGGAGGCGCACTTGCCGTTCTCGACGCTCTGGGAGGCCACCGCACTCCCCTCGCCAGTGACGAAGGCGACGGTGTAGGTTGCAGGGGTGGGTTCGGGCTCAGGCTCGGGTTCCGGATCGGGCTTAGAGCCCTCGATGACGTACTCAAACGTCGCCGTATCGCTCGGCGCATAACCCTCGCCGAAGGCCTTGGCCTTAAGCGTCGCAGTGGAAGAGATGTCAATCGGGTCGCCATCGTAGACGGGACTCTCTTCCGTCGGCTCCGTACCGTCTAGCGTGTAGCGAATTGTCGCGCCCTTCTCCTCGCAGGAGAGGGAGACCCTCTGAGCAGAGTCGTACGTGCCACCATCAGGCGAGGCTGCGGGGCTATCAAGCTTGCTGGCAGCGGCGATGTGCATGGTAACCGACACGGTCTTGGGCGCGCCCTCATTGTCGACGTCGCTAGGGAAGCTGATCTTTCCCGTGGCGGTAAGCGTCTGCTCGCCAAAGTCATCCTTGGAGAAGCCCTCAACGGCGTCCCAACTCATGTCAAGGGCTTCGGTCTCGCCGCACTTGTAGGTGACCATGACCTGCTTGGGC
>CAVIES010000158.1:0-4306 GCA_963641675.1 Anaerovoracaceae bacterium | reverse complement strand
GGATGGCGTTCGCGTAGCCCATCGCCGCGGCCTTCTCCGCCACCATGCGGCGAGCTGTGTCAATGTCGCCGGACTCGACAGCGCGCATGTACTCAGCGTCCTTAACCTCATCCGTCGTCCGGCTGATGCCGCGCTGGAAGAATGCTGTCGCCGCCGCGGATTCTGGCGTGATGCCTTGTCCAGCCTCCTCGAAGATCTGGCGCACACGGGCTTCCGCTTCCGGCGTATAGGTGAAGTTGGGCATCGCGTATTTGATGCCGCTGTTCGGGTCCTTGGTGGCGGCCAAGAGTCCTTTATATGCCAGCCCTACCTTGCCGGCGTCCAGCTTGCGCGGCAGGACGCGCTCGTGCTCCTTGCGGACGGCGCCGGCATCAACTCTGGAGACTCGGCCTTGATACTGCGGCTGGACCTTGTTGTGCTTGCTTCCGATAAGACAGACCGCGCCACCTCGGCCGAACTTGTGAACAATGTAGCCGTCAAAGCCGGCTTCCTTGATGTAGTGCTCCGTCCAGGTAGTTTCCCAAGGCGAAGGCGAAACACCAGCGGGACGCCCTTGCAGGTCGCGCTCGCGGCCTTTCTTGGCAAGCCCCAGCGGGTCAGCATCAAGGTCGTAGATGTTGTTCAGCCAAACGCTATGAACTTCGCGGCCTACACCTTCTTCAGGAATGATGCCGGAGCCGGTGTCAACGTAGAAATAAATGCGGTGGTAGACGTCGCCAAGCTCGCTGGTCTTTGTGAGGCGCTTGGCCTCTTCGCCCTTCAGCCCCGTGCTGTAGAAACGAGAGTCCAGAATCGGGCGAGGAACTCGGCTGCAGTGGATGCCGAGCACGCGAATGGAGTTAGGCCTCCCCTTTTCGCCGTACTCGGCCGTCGTCTGCGCCTCATTGGCGTGGATTATCCCGCCTTGGAATTTTTGGCCTTCTGTTCCGCTTCCCACTGCTCCAGTGAGCGCTTGTGCAGCATGTTGTGTATTTCCTCCGTCCACCGGTCGTAGACCGCCTGTTCTTCCGGCGAGTAACCCTGACTGTTGGAATCCTCTTGGTCGTTCGAGCCAGGCGAGGTAGTTTCGGGCTCGCCGGACTCCATCGGAGACTCGGGTTCCGCTATGGATCCCATTGTCCCGAACGTCCAACGCTCCGGCTCCTCTTCCCGCGGCTTCTGCGGCACTGCCGTCCCCAGTTGTTCCCTCCGCTCCATCAGGAACAGTTCCTGTTTGATCGACTTGATGCACTCCTTCGTTAGCTCGTCGTCCGGATTCTTCTTCAGGTCTTCCTCGAAGGCCTTCAGCATTTCCAGTCGATCCTCTTTCATTGTTAGCTTCGCCATTCAGTATCTCCTCATACTCGTTACGGAAAGCGACAGTAGTGGCGTACCAATACCGCTTCGCCAGTGTGATGTCCTTGAAGTCTTTCTGGAGCTCGTCGCAAAGATCACTGAACTCATCCCCTTTGGCGAGAATCGCCGCCTCGATCTCCTCGTCGGACATCTCGGACCACTTCTTGCCGTTGAAGTCGCCGCCGTAGCGTTCATCGAATTCAGGGATGAACTGCACGCGGAAGCCCACGACCTTCGGCATCTTGCCGCCGCGAGCGTCCTTGGATGGACGCACGTCGACTATCGGAGTGTAAGCCGTCAGGCCTCGCTCCATGATTTTTTTCAGCAAAGGTTTGATGTATTCGTAGTTCCCGCCCTCGCGGAAGTAAATCTCAATGCCTGGACGGTGCCGTTTGGGGTCCACGGTCTCGCCTTCACTCAGAACTCGAGACATGAAGGTGGAGTCCTGGCGCTTCGCCTTGGCGGCCGAGACTACTTCGCGCCACAGCGGCTCAGGGTTCCAGCCCTTGCGCGCGGTCACTTCGACGTTGAAGGAGCGTTCGCCCTCCTCGCCATACATGCCGAGCGTGGAGTTCGCCTGGAAGGACAAGACAGCTGCGCCGCCTTCGTCGCCTTCCAGTGCCGCAACCCGCAAGCGCTGCGCGGTCTGCGCCTGATCGGCATCGGTCGGCACGAAGTCGATACCCTGATTGCTCTGCGACATCTGGAGCGACAGTCCTACCTGATAGCGTTCAGGGAGCGTTATAGCGTCCTCCAGGAACTGCTCAGCGCGTTCGCGCTCCTCCGGCTTTGTGGCCTTGCGGCGCAACGCTGCGCGAGCTTCGTTGATGCCCTTGCGATCAGGATTGCCTTCGAGGTTAGCTTCGTATTCGAAGGAGCCGCCAGCGCCATCAACCGTCGTCCACCCGTTGGTAGCCCACCGCTCCTTTTCGATAAACCACGCAATGGCCTGCAAGTCATCGTCGTTCATCTGCGCAATCGTTTCGGCGTAGGGGTTGTCCTTCGCCATGCGCGCGTCATTGCGGATCAGCTCCGCAGCTTCGTGCATGACGTCCTGCCCCATGCCAAACTGACCGGTCGTGGTGCCGTCGCCCTTCATCTCGCCTGAGACCGCCACCTCCACCTGGGAGGGGATGCGCGGCTTGCCAGCGAGGCGCTGCAACATGCGTGCCGCCCAAACGTCGATCGTCGCGCGGTTTCGATGTCCAATAAGGTTGCCAGAGAACGTAATCGTCTTTGGGGCCTTGGCGGCGATGTTGAGCAGATCATCCTTGTCCTGCACCTCGCGGAAGTGGTCAAGAATGGCCTGCACCACGTTGCGGGAGTTCATGCCGTACTTCGCACCACTGGTCTTCTTCGGCAGGAGCTCTTCCGACATCTTGGAGGCTTCCTTTCGGGCGGCAAGAAGCTCCTTGTACTTTGTGTCCTCCTTGAGCGCCTTCTTGCTCATGCCAGTGGCGAGCTTGGCCGTAACGTAGTCCTGCAGGTTCCTGGCCGTTTCTTTGTTTTTGGCGTCCCAAGCTTCCCACTGCGGGAGCAGCTTATCGAAGTCGCCGTGAGCCAGCCGGCTCAGGACATCAAGCGCCATAACCCAGTTATCGCGCACTGGCGTATTGGGGGACGTCGCTCCGAGAAGGTCTGCCAACAAGTCGCCAGCTGCGCCATACTCATCGCGCAAGCGCGTGCGCATGTTGCGGTACCACCCCGCCTGCGCCATGATGTCCTTGGCACCTTTGTCGCCCGCCATGGCGCGGTCAAAGACTCGCACAACTTCTTCATGGAAAAGCCGTGCCAGAGCACTCACGCGAGCCTTGTAGTCCTTGTCACCAGGCTTGTAGGTCTTCCCTTCTGAGTTCTGATTGAAGGTATACGGGATCGACTGGTAGACCACTTCGACCTTGTCGCCATCGACTGTCACTGCCTTTACGATAAGCGGAGCCCAGCCAAGCCGCGGATTGTTCTCAGACTTCGCCTTTTTGATCGCGGCCAGTGCCTCGGACTTCTGCTTTTTGCTGAGCTTCGCTTTATCCACAACGGCGCGCTCAGGAGCCGAAAGACCAGTACCTTCGCCGGTCGCCACCGCCCGCTGATGGAATGCTGCAGTCTGCGTGTAGTGTTGCCACACGCCCTGCGCCACCTTGCGCCACCCCGTCATCTGATAGATTTCTTCCGGAGGCAGGCCATTTTTGTCTAGCTGCAGGGCAACGGTCTGCATGGCCTCGGGGTTCTCGATGGCTTGCTCGAAGGTCTGCCCTTTTTGAGTCCCGGTGACAAGCGCCGGCGCCAGCTTCGCCAAACGGTCGGCTGACACGCCGGAGCGCTTGGCGAAGTTCCCCAACACCATGGCGGCAAAGTTCGCCTGCTGCCGGGACTCGCCGCTCGAGAAGCCACGTCCCTTGAAGGTCTCGTAGAGCTTGTCCTTGAAGCCCTTCACAACGCCCGAAACCTTCTCGTCGTTTTCCTGTTTAGCCTTCTCTTCCGGCGTTAGCGCTTTCTTCACCGCTGCCTTCTTCATGTCTTTCACGGCAGCATCAAGCGAATGCCCCTCCGCAGCGGACAAGTCGGACT
This sequence comes from Anaerovoracaceae bacterium, assembly GCA_963641675.1. Taxonomy (GTDB): domain Bacteria; phylum Actinomycetota; class Coriobacteriia; order Coriobacteriales; family Atopobiaceae; genus Parolsenella. The sequence goes on along the minus strand of CAVIES010000158.1, from coordinate 403 downwards.
CGCGCAGGCGCACATGATCCGTAAGCGTCTGTCCGAGCTCGGTCTGCGAGAACTTGGCGGCGAAGTCTCCAGGAGTCATCGTGATGTCCTGGCCTGTGCCTGCCTTCTCGCGCACCTGTTGCGCTACCTCTGGCGCCAGCTTCTCGATGTCTTCAACGGTCACGCCCTTTTCAGCCATAGCCTGCCGGAAGGCAAACTCGTCCACGTAGACCGTGTCAAAGCCGGCGTCACCTCCTACAGCGTCAATGGCCTCCTTGGTCGCACCTGGGGAGAGCCGCGCACCTTCCATCTGGCTCACACTCTTGTTGAGGTTTTCGAAGAACTGCTTTGTGTGTTCAGCATCAGAGACTCGGCGCATATGCCCCATGGTCACGGGGCCCAGTGACAGGGCGCTCAACACCGT
>CAVIES010000157.1:0-4400 GCA_963641675.1 Anaerovoracaceae bacterium | reverse complement strand
TCCCCCGACACCGCTTCTGCCGCTGAGGCCTCTTCCCCCGAGGAGGACGCCGCCGTGAGCCGCGTGGCCGGGGTGGACATCATTCGCATGGACGCCGACACCACGAGCGCCAAGGGCGCCCACACGCGCCTGCTCGAGCGCTTTGACGCGAGCGAGTGCGCCATCCTCGTGGGCACGCAGATGATCGCCAAGGGCCTCGACTTCCCCGAGGTCACGCTCGTGGGCGTCATCAACGCAGACACCACGCTCAAGCTGCCCGACTTCCGTGCCGCCGAGCGAACCTACGACCTCCTGGAGCAGGTGAGCGGCCGCGCCGGCCGCGGCGGCCGCGCGGGCGAGGTCGTCATCCAGACCTACTGGGCCACCCACCCCGCCATCCAGGCGGTGGCGCACCACAGGCGCGACAAGTTCGAGGCCTATGAGCTCGGCGAGCGCGAGGAGGCCTACTACCCGCCCTTCTCGCGCGTGGCCAACGTCACCCTCACGGGCAAGAACGAGGCGGCGCTGCGCGAGCGCTCCCGCGAGCTCGGCCGCATCCTGCGCGAGGCGGTGGAGGAGCTCCCCGGCGAGTGGGAGGTCTTGGGCCCGGCTGAGTGCGTGAAGGCCCGCGTGAAGGACCGCTACCGCAGGCACCTCGTGGTGAAGGGCCCTGCCGATGCCGAGTTGGGACCCGTCATCAGCGAGGCTACCGCCAAGCTGCCTGCGCGCCGTGATATCACCCTTGCGATTGACGTTGACGCCCACGATATGATGTAACTGGGCTTTATTGCTATCCGCTAATTATTGTGGCGTCTGCGGCGCTTCTCGTGCGCGACCGAGAAGGACGCCCTTTGCGCCACCCTTTGACCGCCCGAAGAGTTGCCAGTGCGCCGCCCCAGCCTCGCCATGTTCCATGGCGCTTTCTTGCACGCGCCGCCGCCTCTGCCGCCAGCGTCTGAATGGCGCCTTAGCTGCGCTATGATGGTGAGCTGTGAAAATTCCCGCTAAGAAGGAGCACCATGAGCGCAGCAGCCGACATCGTCCTTACGCCCGACCCGCGCCTCTCCGAGGTCTGCACTCCCATCGAGACCATCGACGAGGGCACGGCCAAGCTCGCCGAGCGCATGCTCGAGGCGATGTATGACTCCGACGGCTGCGGCCTGGCCGCCCCCCAGATCGGCGAGACCGTCCGCATGGTGGTCATCGACGTGGACTACGAGAGCGGCAACGTCAAGTCGCGTAACCCCTACGTGCTCATCAACCCCGAGGTAATCGTGGCTGACGGCGACATGCGCACCTTTAGCGAGGGTTGCCTTTCGTTCCCCGGTATCTCGGTGGACATCGACCGTCCCAACCACGTCATCGTCCAGGCCGAGAACCTCGACGGCGACCTCATGCAGTACGAGGCCGAGGGCAACCTCATGGCCGTGTGCCTCCAGCACGAGATTGACCACCTGAACGGCGTCACCATGGTCGACCACCTCTCGCCGCTCAAGCGCGCGAAGGCCCTTCGCGAGTGCGAGCGCGCCATCGAGGCCGGCGCCCGCCCCGGCGAGACCTCCGCGGAGTAGCCCATGCGCGTCGTCTTCATGGGAACGCCCGAGTTCGCCGTTCCGTCCCTCCAAAAGCTCGCCGAGGCCCATGAGGTCTCGCTCGTCGTGACCCGCCCGGACGCCGTGCGCAGCCGCGGCAAGAAGCTCGAGCCGAGCCCCGTCAAGGCCGCCGCGCTCGAGTTGGGGCTGCCGGTGCTCGAGGCCAACCGCATGACCGAAGAGGCCATGGAGGCCCTTCGCGCCGCCGCGCCCGACATCATCTGCGTGGCCGCCTACGGCTGCATCCTGCCCGATTCGGTGCTCGAGCTGGCGCCCCTGGGATGCGTGAACGTCCATGCCTCCACGCTGCCGCGCTGGCGTGGCGCCGCGCCCATCCAGCGCGCGATCCTCGCTGGCGACGAGCGCGCTGGCGTGAGCATCATGCGCGTGGTGCACGAGCTCGACGCCGGCGCCTATTGCGCCCAGGCGAGCTGCGAGGTGGGGGAGAAGACCAGCGACGAGCTCATGGCCGAGCTCGGCTCGCTCGGCGGAGACGCCCTCCTTGCGGCCCTTCCGCAGATCGAGGCCGGTACCGCCGTCTGGACTGACCAGGACGAGGCCCAGGTCACCTACGCCAAGAAGATCGACAAGGCCGAGATGCGCCTTGACCCGGCAGACGACGCACGCGCGAACGCGCTGCGCGTGCAGGCCTCGGCCGACGCCGCACCTGCCCGCTGCGTGGTGGCCGGCAAGGGCGTGCGCGTGATGCGCGCCCGCGTTGCTTCTGATATCTCCGCAGCTGAGGGGACTGTTACGGTCTTCCACGGCCGCGTTTTCCTTGGGTGCGCTGCGGGCGCGCTCGAGGTGCTCTCCGTAAAGCCCGACGGCAAGCGCGAGATGGAGGCGTCCGCTTGGGCTGCCGGCCTTCGTGGCGATGGCCTCAGCTGGGAGCGTGCGTAAATGGCCAGCGCCAGCCCCGCCCGCACAACCGCATTGCACCTGCTGGGTTCGCAGCGCCGCCGCGGCGCACGCGCCCGCGACCTCATGCGCGGCGCCCGCGAGATGGAGACGCTCGGCCGCAAGGGTCGTGCGCTTGCCACGCGCCTCGTCCTTGGCGTGAACGTCGCCTCCGGCGAGCTCGACCGTCGCATTGATTCCTTCGCCGCGCGCCCCGGCTCCATCGAGCCCCGCGTGCGCGACGCGCTTCGTCTCTCCGCGTTCGAGATCCTCTATCTCGATACCCCGCGCCAGGTGGCCGTGAGCCAGGGCGTGGAACTCGTGCGCGGTGTTTCTCCGCGCGCCTCGCGCATGGCAAACGCCGTGCTCAGGCGCATTGCCGATTGCAGGCCCGAGGTGGACGAGGCCCGCGAGGCCGTCTCCGCCGTGGCCGAGGGTGCCTGCCGCGAACTTTCTGCCGAGGAGCTCTCGCTTGCCTCCGGCTATCCCACGTGGCTTTGTGTCCGCCTGGTCGAGGCACTCGGCGCCCAGCGCGCCGCCGCCATGTGCGCCTGCGCGCTCGAGCCCGCGCCCGTCTACGTCACCTGCGGCAAGGGCGACGCATCGGCGCTTGAGGAGAAGCTCGCCGCTGCCGGCCTTGAGCCCGTGGCCGCCGAGCTCGATGGCTGCTGGCGTCTGAACGCCGGTGCCGGCCTCGCGCGCTCTGGCCTCGTTGCCAGCTGCGACGCCGTGGTGGCAGACCTCGCCGCCCAGCTTGCCTGCCGTGCCACCGCTGCCCCCGGCCGCGTGCTCGAGGTGGGCCAGGGCCGTGGCACCAAGAGCCTCATCCTCGCGCGTCTCATGCGCGAGCTGGGCATAGAGCCCGAGGTCGTGGGCTGCGAGCTCGTGGGTTCCAAGGCGCGTCTCTCCACCAAGCGTATGGAGGAGGCCGAGCTCGCCGTCAACGTCCGTTGCGTGGAGTTCGACGGCACCAAGCTTGCTGACGAGGATGCGCTGCCCGAGCCGCTCGCCGGCCTCTTCGACTCCGTGATCGTGGACGCCCCTTGCTCTGGCACGGGCACCATGCGTCGCCACCCCGAGACCGCCTGGGCCTTGGCCGAGCGCATCGTTGACCCTGCTGCCGAGGATGGCCTGCCTGCGCTCCAGCTATCTCTGCTTACGGCCGCGGCCTCTCGCGTGGCGCCCGGCGGAAGCCTCGTCTACGCAACCTGCTCGGTGCTTCCGCAGGAGAACATGCAGGTGGTGGAAGCCTTCCTCGCAAGCGAGGCGGGTGCCGCGTTCGAGCGTGCCAGTCTGCTCGAAGCTCCCTCGGTTGCCGCCAGCGAGTCATCTGCCGAGCTCATTCAAGCCAATCTCACCGAAGCGGGTGACTTCCAGAGCGCGCCCGCAGGGGCAAACTTCGACGGCCACTACTTCACCAGGCTTGTCCGCAAGGCGTAAATCTCAGGTGCGAAATGGTTTGCGTCGCCGCTGGTGGCAAAAAAATGGCGATTGTTTGCGCTCGCGGACTTCGCTAGAGAGCTAAGTAGGTCTTAGATCGCCCATTTTGCTCTCCCTAAATTCATACAGCGGCGTTTTATGGCTTTAGGCCGCTGCCTCAAAGCGCCTGCGAGCCCTGCTACCGCAAACGATTATCGATTTTTTGCCATTGTGAGCCGAATGAAGCACCTCACCGCAAACAATCGCTGGTTATTTGCCACTTTCAGGCCGGGCAACAAAAAAGCGCCGACTTCAGCCGACGCCTAGCATTGCCTATGCGAATCGCAGGGGAGTCCCTACCCGCAGCAGGAGCAGTTGCCGCCTCCGCAGGTGGCACAGCCGCCGGAGCTGGAGGAGCCGGAGCCGCGCTGGTCGGTGTTGTAGAAGCCCGATCCCTTGAACGCGATGCCCGAGGCGCTGAAGACGCGCTCGCAGCCGGCACCGCACTCGGGG
>CAVIES010000156.1:0-4433 GCA_963641675.1 Anaerovoracaceae bacterium | reverse complement strand
AGCGCGGCGTCGTCTCTGTGGAGGCCGTGAAGGCAGCCCTCACCATCGACACCTGCATGGTGAGCCTCATGTATGCCAACAACGAGGTGGGCTCGCTCCAGCCCGTGCGCGAGGTCTGCCGCATGTGCCGCAAGCGCGGCATCCTCTTCCACACCGACGCCGTGCAGGCCGCCGGGCACCTCCCGCTCGACTTCACGCGCGACGGCTTCGACCTCATGAGCGTGAGCGCCCACAAGTTCCACGGTCCCCGCGGCATGGGCGCGCTTCTGTGCTCGCACCGCGTGGTGCCGGCAACGCTCATCCACGGCGGCTCGCAGGAGCGCGGCCACCGCGCCGGCACCTCCAACGTGGCTGCCGCGGCCGGCATGGCCACGGCGCTCGATGAGTGCTGCAAATTAATGGATAGCAATAAAGCGCAGGTAGAGGCTCTGCGCGCGCGTTTTGTGGATGGCCTTGCCTCCATTGGTGGCGCCCGTGTGCTGGGCCCCGCCGAGCCCGAGCTGCGCCTGCCCGGCATCGTGGGCTTTACGCTGGAGGAAGTTCTCGCCGAGCCCGCACTCGTACTGCTCGACCAGACGGGCCTCTGCCTTAGCGCGGGTTCCGCGTGCTCCGCCGGCGCGGTGGAGCCGAGCCACGTGCTCGCCGCCATGGGCGTCTCCGATGACGAGGCCCGCACCTACCTGCGCGCATCGTTCGACGCCGCCGAGAACACCGAGGCGGACGTTGACGCCGCGCTTGCCGAGCTCGCCCGCGTGGCCACCAAGCTCCGCCACATCCGCAGCCTCCAGAAGGCGCAGGCATGAGCAAAGAGCACGTGAGCTGCGAGCTGAACGGCTGCGCCGACCGCTGCGACTACCGCGGCCCTGAGCGTGCCGCGTCCACATACGCCGTTGCCGCAGGCTCCCCCGCCCCCGCCCCCGCCGTCAGCGCCTCCACCGATGCCGCGCCCCGCGGACGCGTGCTTGTGGCCATGAGCGGCGGCGTTGACTCCAGCGTGGTGGCGCACCTGCTCGTGGACGCGGGATACGAGTGCGTGGGCGCCACGATGCGCCTCGCCACCAACGAGGACGACCGCCCCGGCGAGCGCACCTGCTGCAGCACCGACGACGTGGCCGACGCGCGCTCTGCCTGCTGGGACGCCGGCATCCGCCACCACACCTTTGACTACACGCGCGAGTTCGCGCATGACGTCATCGACCCCTTCGTCGCCGCCTATGAGGCCGGCCTTACGCCCAACCCCTGCGTGGACTGCAACCGTCACCTGAAGTTCGGCGCCCTGCTAGACCGTGCGCTAGAGCTCGGCTGCGACTACCTCGCCACCGGCCACTACGCCCGCGTGACGCACGACGAGCGAGGCTGGCACCTGCTCAAGGGCGTGGACCCCGCCAAGGACCAGAGCTACTTTCTCTTCGGCCTTACGCAGGAGAAGCTCCCCCACGTGCTCTTCCCCTTGGGCGAGATGCGCAAGGACCCGGAGGTGCGCGAGCTGGCCGAGCGCATGGGCGTCGCGGCCGCGCACAAGAAGGACTCCGAGGGCATCTGCTTCGTGCCCGATGGCGACCACCTGCGCTTTATTGAGGAGCGCACCGGCCGCATGGCGCCCGAAGGCGACGTGCTGGACACGGAGCGCAACGTCATCGGCCGCCACCAGGGCGCGCTTCGCTACACCCTCGGCCAGCGCAAGGGCCTGGGCGTGGCTTGCGCGCGCCCCGTCTACGTCTGCGCCATCGACACGGCGGCCAACACCGTCACCCTAGGCGACGAGGATCGCCTCATGGCAAGCTCGCTTACGGCCACCGACTGGAACTGGGTGAGTGGCACAGCGCCCGCGGGGCCCGTCCGCGGAGGCGCCAAGGTCCGTTACCACCAGCCCGACCAGGCCTGCCGCGCAACGCAGCTGCCAGACGGCCGCGTGCAAGTGGAGTTCGACACCCCACAGCGAGCCATAACCCCAGGCCAGGCGGTAGTCCTCTACCAAGACGACGAGCTACTAGGCGGCGGCACCATCGAACACGTGGGCGAATAGCCCCGCGACCGCAGCATAACGGCAACGAAAAAGGCGCCGGCAGCTCGTGGGCTGTCGGCGCCTTGCGTTAGGCCGTTCTCGTTGGCCGCGGAGCGGCTGCTCCCCTAGTGATCGGAGAGGGAGAAGCCGTTCTTCATCTTGTTGCTGGCCAGGAAGAGGACCTTGTTGAGGATCTTCTCGGTCTCCTCCTTGAGATAGGCGGCCATGCGCTCGTTGGCGGCCTCCAGGGTCTCCTCGCCCGTGGCCTCGCCAGAGGCGAAGGCCGCGTCGGTCTCGCGCAGGAGCTGGTGGCCGAAGCCCATCGTGACCTCCTGGTAGTTGCCGCAGGCGTTGGTGCAGTCACCAAAGTGCGCGTCGGCGATGACCCCGATGAGGCGGTTGGCCCAGTAGAAGTTCTCGCTGGTGACGCGCTCGGTGGTGTCGCGCAGGTAGGCCGGGATGTCGCTCACGCTGCCGTAGAAGGGCACGAGCGTGTTGAAGGCGTTGGAGCCGTAGGCCATCCACTGCACGCAACGGCAGGGCTCGGGCGCGTACGGGCGAATCTGCAGCACGGCGAGCTGGCTGTTGCGGTTGATGCCAATCGGGCGGTAGCGGCGGCGCGTCTCGGGCGTGCCGTGGTTGCCGTAGGGGTCGTAGGGCGTGTCCTCGTAGTGGCTCGAGAGCACGTCCTTCACGTCCTCGATGGTGAGTTTGCGCTCGGGCACGCGGCACCAGGGGATGTCGTCGCTGTCGGGGCCCCACTCGGCGTCCGGGCCGTCCCAGGCGTCGCTCGGGTTGAGGGTGCGCTGCATCACCCACGCGCGGCAGGTGTTGTAGATGTGGTCGCGGTGCGAGTGCGAGCCAAAGGCCTCGCGCGGGTTGAAGCGCACATGCACGCCGTCCTCGCCGGCCGCCACGCTCTCCTCAGAGCCGGCAAGCCCCAGGTCGGCATCGGTGAGCGAGAGGTCGAGGTGGTTGGCCGCCATCCACTCGCGCAGGTCGGCAGAGCACATGAAGTCGGCCTGCTCGCCAAAGGCGTCATCGAGGTCGAACTCGTCAATGCCCAGCTGGTTGGGCATGGTGACGTAGGCCTCGTCGGGCACGCGACGGGCGATCCAGTGGTGGCCGCCCACGGTCTCCATCCACCAGATCTCGTCGGCGTCGGAGAAGGCGGTGCCGTTCATCTCGTAGGTGCCGTAGGTCTCGAGCAGCTGGCCCAGGCGCTTCACGCCGTCGCGCGCGCTCGTGATGTAGGGCAGCACGATGGTGACGAAGTCCTCCTCGCCGATGCCGCCGGGCACCTCGGGCTCGTAGCCGGGCTCGCCCTCCTTGCCCTTGGCAGGCTTGAGCTCCACCAGGGGGTCGGCGCCAAGCACGCGCTCGTTGGTGGTGAGGGTCTCGGTGGCGCTCATGGCCACCTGGCACTCGTTGAAGCCGGCCTCGCCCCAGATGCCCTCCTTGAGGATGGCGTTAGGAACGGAGCTGTAGCGCTGCGGGTTCTCGGGCAGGTCAATCTCCACGTGCGAGAGCACGCTCTTGTAGTGGCGCGGCTGCTCCTCGGGCTTAACCACGCAGAAGCGCTTGGGGTCGAAGGTGCCGCCCGGCGAGTCCTCGTTGCGGGCGATGATGGTCGAGCCGTCGTAGCTGGCCTTTTTACCAATCAGGATAGTGGTGCAAGCCATGGTTCCTCCCTTGCGGACACAAAATTAGCCGCCTCTGAGGGTAGCACTTGGGGCCTCGCTGTCCAAAAACCCTCCTATGTGAGTAACCTATTTCGATTTTGCGAAGTAGACACCCAAATTGGGAATGCGCCAACTGGGGTTTTGCAGCCGAAAAGAGACGGCTACTCGCCAAATACGGATGAGGTTACTCACATAGGCCACTTTTGTGACAAACGCCCCGAGTTTTGGCTCGGGGCGCTTCGGAAGCGTATGGATTTACGAGATCTGCGGCAGATTCACCGCAGACGAACGGGCTCAGCGCAGACGCGGCAGGCTCAATGCAGGCGAGTCGAGCTCGCGAAGGCTACGGCAGGATTGCCTTGCCCGGCGGCCTGCGAGGCGACCAGGCCTAGCTGAACTGGCTGAGGTAGAGCTCGGCGTAGGTGCCGCCGGCAGCGAGCAGCTCCTCGTGGGTGCCCTGCTCGATGATGTTGCCGCGGTCCATCACGAGGATGAGGTCGGCGTCCACGATGGTGGAGAGGCGGTGCGCGATGACGAAGCTCGTGCGGCCGGCCATGAGGGCCTCCATGGCGTGGACAATCGCCTGCTCGGTGCGGGTGTCGACCGAGCTCGTGGCCTCGTCGAGGATGAGGATGGCCGGGTCTGTGAGCATGGCGCGCGCGATGGTGAGCAGCTGCCTCTGACCCTGGCTCACGGCCTCGGCGTCGTTGGCGAGGGGGGTGTCGTAGCCGTGCGGCAGCGTGCGG
>CAVIES010000155.1:0-4443 GCA_963641675.1 Anaerovoracaceae bacterium | reverse complement strand
CTGCGCTCCTTCTCGGCCTTGAGGGCGGCGTACACGGTGCGGCCGCCGCGGCCGTCATTTCGCCGTCCCATCCGCGCCCCCCATCCTGTTCGCGGCGGCTATCAGCTCGCCGCCCAGCCTGTACATCGCCTCGCGGGCCTCGCCCGCCGCGGCGTTCGCGTCGGCCACGCCGATCGCGTGGGCGCGGCGCAGCATGTCGCTCACGGCGCAGAGCATCGCGGTGTCGTTGAAGCCGCGCTGCACCCCGTTTCGCGTGAGGTACTCGTGCGCCCTGTCCTGCGGCCGCGCGTCGTCGCGGAACTCGAAGACACGCTTGGCGTCATCCATGACGGCGCCCAGTGAGTCGGTCACCTCGCGGTCACCCCCTTCCCGCACGCGGCAACGCTGGCAACGTTTCCCGCGCGCGCGTTTTCTTTTATCTCTTTACTTTTTTTCTCTTTAGAGCTTTAGGAATATGAGGCGTTGCCGCGTTGCCAGCGTTGCCAACGCCCGTCTAGCTGCGGAAACATCGGCAACGCGCGGCAACGTTTGGCAACGCTTTTTAGCGTTGCTCGGCCTTCATGACGAAGGTTCGCACCTTCCCGCTCGTCTGCCCGGAGCGCAGGGACTGGCTTTCTAGATAAAATCCGTTGCCATTCGTTGCCATGAAATCGAGCACGTTCTGCGAGAACTTGACGCGCGAGAAGGGGCTGCGCTCACCCGCCTCGTCGCACCAGTCCTTATAGGCGGCGTACGCCTCCGCGGTCGTCTTGCGGTCGAACCACTCGATCGTGATGCCGCAGTCATCCATCCAGCGAAGCACGCTGTCGTTGCTCTGCCTGACCTCTTCGACCTCCGCCACCATGTCGGGGATTACGGGGAGGGTGCCGCCGCGCTCGATGAGCTGCTTGAGCGCTTGTAGCCCTATCCACGCGCCGCGCTCGAGCACCTCGGGGGCGGCGAGCTTGGTTGCCATGTCGGGGTCGTAGCCCTTGGTGCCGGGCGTGAACCTGTTGCGAAACGGCGCGAAGTAGAGGCGGCGGAAGATGCCGTCCGTGGTGTCGGCGAGGCGCGGCACCGAGTTCATGCTGAACACCATGGTTGCGGAGGGCCTGAACTCGAAGCCGTCGCTGCCCTTCACGTCCGTGTATATGGAGTCGCCGGTCACGAGCTTCTTGAAGGTCGCGAGCTCGTCACCCTTGAGGAAGCCGTCCGGGATGTCATCGCCGAGGTTAGCGAGCTTGCCCACCACACGCCCCGCCTGGAAGCGCTGCCCCAGCGTGGCGATGTCAAGCGATGAGACGTTCTCGGTGCCGAGGATGGCACGCAGGAAGTTCAGGTAGGTGGACTTGCCGTTGCTGGCCTTGCCCGCCGCGCCGCCCGCAGTGCCGATGAGCATGGGCGCCTGGCTGAGCACGCGCCGCGAGCACATGCACGCGCCGATGATCTCCTTCAGCGCCTCAAGCGTCATCTCGTCACCGCCGCTCACGCTCTCGAGGAACTCGTCCGCGACGTTGCGCCCCGGCTTCTCGTCGTGCAGTTCCACCGGCAGCGTGCCGGTGATGAACATGCTCGGCGTCGGCGTGACCTCCTCGAGCGTCTCGGCGTCGATGGTGCAGTTGGCGAACTGCACGTAGTACCTGCCGTCAAACGCGGCGTCGCTGGAGACGTGCGGGGCCTTGTCCATGATGTAGCTCACGACCTCGGCCTTGTCCTGCTTCTTGGCATCGTCCGCGTAGAGCAGGCAGCATCGGTTGATGGCGCGCGTGCCGAACTCCCAGTGCAGACCCGTCCATACGGCGGGAGCGCCGTCGATGATGCGGGCGTGGTTGTACTGGATGATGGCCTTGGCGAGCACGTTGGTCTTGAGGCCGCCGCGGTTGCCGCGCGGGATGTCCACCGGGGCGGCTCCACCGTTCGCCGCGCTCGGCACCTTGGGCAGCGGCCCGTCCGGCTCGCGCACGCCGTCCCCCTGCTCGTGCTTGCAGGCTTGGCGCGTGATGCGCTTGATGTCGCTTGCCTCCATGGGCGGCTTGCAGCGGCTTGCGTTGGCGCCGGCCACGGACATCTCGATTTCCTCGTCAGAACGGCCGATGGCGCGGAGGTGGCACGCGTACTTGTAGAGCACGTTGTCGCGCTCGCCCTTCACGATCGTCTCGGGCAGCTTGAACTTGCCGTTTGGCTTCTTGGTCGTCGTGTCCTCGGTGCCGCCGTTGCGCTGGACGTAGTCGAGCAGGCTGTATACGACGTCGTCGGCGTCAGCGATGTCGCACTCCTCGGGCGTGCACGTCCAGGCGTACACCTCGCCGCATGGATGGACGGAGCCGGGCGCGATGACGTACGAGCCGTCCGTGCGCACGTCGATGCCCAGCTCGGCGTTGGCGCTCGGGTGCAGGCCGGTGCGGCTTGTGCGGTAGAACATGTGCATGCCGCCGCTGCCGGTGCGAGCCGTTGCCGTCTCGGGCAGCTCGCCGTTGATGGCCTCCCACTCCCTGAGCGTGGCGAGGCCGTCCTTGGTGTCGCTCACGTCGAAGTCGAGGACGAGAAGCCCGCCGCTCGGCGTGCCGCACGTTATGCCGATGTTGTCATACTTGTGCCTCGTCCAGTGCAGGATGGCGTCCACCTCGGACGTGGTCCACTCGTTCAGGCCACGTCCCACGGCGGGGCGCTTCTCGCGCGGCCGGCACGGGAACACCGCGAAGCCCCTGCGCACGTCCGCGAGTGCCTCGCGGCCTATCTCGGAGAGGTTCGCCTCCATCTCGGCTAGCTCCTCCGGGGTGTATTCCTTCTTCTCCTCAGCTGTCATAGGTCACCCCCAGAAGCTCGCATATGCGGCGCGCCGTGTCCCGCCTGTTGCAGAACTCGAAGCGCACGTCGTACTCTGTCTCGATTTTTTGGATGATTTTGGCGAGCGTCTGCCCGCCCATTGGTTTCGGTCGCGGCTTGCCGCTGCGCATGCAGCGCGAGGCCTTGGACGGGTTGCACTTGCGGCACATGAGGCAGACCTTGGAGCGCCAGCCGTAGAGGTTCGTGCGGTCGTTGTACTCGGGGTGCTCCTCCACGAGGATCACGAGGCGGTAGCCCGCCGCGCGCGCCCTCTCGCACTCGCGGATGAAGCGGGCGTGGTCTTTGCCCACGTTGCCCGCGACCTCCTGCACGTCCTTCTTTGTGTCCACCGACACGTTGGAGCCGTCCCGCATGTAGTCGCCGAACGGCAGCGCGGAGGCGCGCGGCATGAACTCCACGCCGTGCGCCTCCATCCACTTGCCTATGTGCCCGTGCTTGCCTTCCTGCTGCCGCGAGTCCTCGATAATCGCGGCCATGGCTTAGAACGGCACGTCTTCGTAGGAGACGGTCGCGGCGGGCGCGGCGCTCACGCTCGCCTTGGCGGCGAGCTTCTTGACGGGGCGCGCCTGCACCTTGCCGTCGCGAACGTCCTGCGCGGGCACGACCTGGCAGACGTTCAGGCGCGTCTTGACGTCGCCGTCGTTGCCCTCGTACTCCTCCTCCTGCAGGTTGACGCCCACGAGGCGGCCGGTGAAGAGGTCGAAGCGGTCGGCGTCGCTCGCGGCGAGCGCGTCAAAGCCCGGGTTGCTCTCGGAGATGGCGAGCAGGCGCCCCTTGGTCATGCGCAGCGCCGAGTCCTTGTAGCTCATGAAGAAGTGGTGGGCGTAGGGGTGGGACTTGCCCCACTCGTCATCGTAGAACCCGGCGTGCTCGCCCTCGGCGATGTCAAACACCACTTCGGCGTAGTTCTTCTCGGCCTTGTACGTGGCGCTCGTGATGCGCGCCACGTAGGCACCGGCGGGCAGCTTCTCAAAGCCGCTGTTGTCGGTAGAGGCCTCGTACTGTCCCCAGCTAATCTTCGGCATGTTCGTACCTTTCCGCTGCGTCTCGCAGCATGTCTTCGAAGAGGCGGTCGCGCTTGTCGCTGCAGTGCGGGGTTACGTCCATGCAGGCGCACAGCGCGTCCCATGTCCTGTCCCGCGCAACGTCCTCGTTGACGCCTCGGTTTACTAACGTCTGGTATTGGCCTTCACAAAGCTGCATCAGGCCCTTGTAGGTTGTCTTCTTGAACTCGCGCATGTCAGGCGGTGGCCTCATCGGCCTTGAGCTTGAAGGCGCCGCCATAGAGGGTCTTATCAAGCCAGTCGAAGCGCACGGGGTCGGTCTTCCAAAGCGGCTTGTCGACAATGGACTTCGCGATAGGCGCGTATGGCCTAAACGCCTCGTTGTCGCTCGCCAGCATCCTGAGGACGATTGCCCGGACGCGACCGGAGATAACGATGCGGTCTATCCCGAGCTCGTCACACTTGCGGTCGAGGATGCGCCTGAGCCATGAGGCGAAGTCGTGCGTGTTGAAGCGTGGGTTTGCCTCTTCGACTGCGCGGTCGGCGACGGCGCGGAGGGCTTCCTGGACGATCGGGTTGGCGTAGCGTTCGTAGGCCTTCTCAATGTCCTTTT
>CAVIES010000154.1:0-4461 GCA_963641675.1 Anaerovoracaceae bacterium | reverse complement strand
GTGTTTTTTGCAACAAAGATTTTCAGGAATTCACGTTTTATTTTTTTCGGGTTTCACGGTTTAGCCAAAGGCGCCGTTTCTCTTCCTTTTTAACCTTCCGACCTGCCCATCATGAGGGCTTCCTCGAACCTTCTGCTTTGCCCGCCGAACTCCACCAGACGGCCGTGGTGTATGATCCTGTCGACGGTCGCGGTTGCGAGGTGCGCATCCCCGAGTACCGTGCCCCACTTCCCGAACTCTATGTTCGTCGTGACAATCATGCTCTTGGACTCGTACGTCGCCGACATGACCTGGTAGAGCAGCCTCGCGCCCTCGATGTCGATCGGTATGTAGCCATACTCGTCGATGATTAGCAGGTCCGCCTTCGCGATGTCCCTGAGAACCACCTCCAGCCTGTTGTCCGCAACCGCAGCTTTAAGCGTCAGCACTAGCGATGACGTCTCGAAGTATCGAACCTTGTAACCGCGCTCCGTCGCGAGGATCCCCAGCGCAATCGACAAATGGGTCTTCCCCCGGCCGCAGCCGCCGTAGAACACGAAGTCCTGGGCTGACTCGATAAAGCCGAGCGATCTCATGTCGTCGACCGTGTAGCCGTCGGGCATGGACACCTCGCTGAAGTCGAAGTCAGAAAACGACTTTATCGACGGAAACCTCGCTTGACGCAGCAGCCTTGCCTTCCTGTTCTCCTCGCGGGTCGCGTTCTCGCTTTTGATCAGGTCGCACACGGCGACGAGCTGACCGCGCGTCGCCTCCTTCGCAAACTGTGCGACGGTCGGCTTGCTGAAGTACATCGTGCGCGCCAGCGCCGAGAACTCGGCTTCCAGCTGGCTGCGGGTGAGCTGCTCTGCATCCATCATGCGTCCCTCCCAAACACGGCGTCGTACGGCAAGAGACTCGGCTCGTCGCCGTAGGCTATGGCTCCCTGCCCATTGGCGATGCACGATGCCGACAGCGCCACATCTGCCTCGCTCATGCCCCCGGGCTTGCCAGAAAGCGCCTCCATCGCCTTGACGGTCGCCTCGTAGCCGCAACCGGCGCTTACGTCTCGCAGCACCTTAAGTAACGCCTGCCTGCCCGGCTTGTCCATCGCGTCGAACGTCGCCGCAAGCCCCGGTGGCATCGTCGCGCGCACCTCGCTGTTGCGCCAGGCACCCGGCTTGCGACAGAGAAGGGCGAGCTGGGAGAGCGGGTCGGATGCTCTGGTGGGCGCGTCGCCGTAGGCTCGGTCGAACCTGGCGATTGGCTCGCCTTCGGCCGTGAAGAACGCGACGGAGAACGCGCCCAGCTCCATGTCGATGCGCTCACTTGCGTGCTCCGGGCCGAGCGGGTAGCGGTGCTTGCCCTCCAGGCAGACGTCGCCGTATTTGTCGGTCTTGGCGCTGCCGATCCTGACCGCCTTGAAAGTCTTCGCTGGCAGCTCGAGCATCGAGGCGCAGTCCTCCTCGAACAGCTGGCGCTCCGGCTCGCCCTTGAGATAGTGGTCCTTGTCGGCGCGGGCCATGCACGTTTTGAGCAGACGCTTGTTGTACGCCTGCAGGTTATCGACCCTAGGCATGGGCACGAACACGTTGCGGCGTACGGCCCCGACCGCGTTTTCCACAGCTCCCTTCTCGTTGCCAGAGTAGGGGTTGCAAAACGCGAACCCGAATCCGTAGTGAGCAGCGAAGCGCTCAAAGGTGTCCGCGGTGCTGATAACCTCGCCGACGCGGCGGCCGACGCCGGTGGCGTTGTCGAACACGAGCCTTGCCGGCACGCCACCGCAGAACTCGAACACGGCCTTCAGCCCCTCGCAGACGCATTCCGAGTTCTCGCCCCAAAAGCACTGGGCAAGCGACACATTGGAGAACGGAAACGTCACGACGAGGTAGTGCACCTCGCGCACGACGCCGAGGACCCGGAAGTCGCAGACTCCGAAATCCACCTGGGCCTCCGCGGGCGCCCATTCGAGGTGCAGGAACTCGTCGTTTACGCGCCTGAGTTCAGCCTTCCTGGCCTTCACGTACTTTTGCACGGTGGTGTAGCCGCCCTCGTAGCCGCATTCCGCGACGAGCCTGTCGAAGACGCGCTTTGCTGTGTGACGCTGCTTGACGCGACGCTTGCGATCCTGCAGAAGCCATGAGTCAATCACGGGTTTGTACGGATCGAGCTTGGACGCACGCCCCTTCCTTGGCTTCGCCATTGGGGAGAAGTCGTCCACGTCGCGGTACTTACGCACGGTCGGCTCCGACACCCCCTCGTTCCTGGCGACCTGTGCGACGCTATCGCCGGCGTCAAGCCGCCGCCTGATTGATAGAATGGTTGACATGCCGATCATTTTCCTTCCTGGCCTCCTTAGTCGAATTACCAAAGCAATGACTAGGATAGGCCTGACTTGGGAGATGGTCGGCGCCTTTGTCCAATGCGAAACTTTTAGCGTGAAGCCCGAAACTTTTATCGCGTGATTTCCTGAGAAATTAAGTTAACAAAAACACCTTGCGTCTTAGAAAGTCGTGCCACCGACGCAAGCCCGCCGGGGTGTCCCCCACTCAAAGCGGGAGACAC
Organism: Anaerovoracaceae bacterium; assembly: GCA_963641675.1. Lineage (GTDB taxonomy): Bacteria > Actinomycetota > Coriobacteriia > Coriobacteriales > Atopobiaceae > Parolsenella. The sequence continues at coordinate 1,920 of CAVIES010000154.1, read as the reverse complement.
CCCGGCGGGCTTTGGGGTGCCCAGTCTCATTTCTGGCTGCATGCCTTCTCGTCGCAATCGCGCCCGGTTTTCGTGGGTGTGGCGAAACCGGGCGCGATTGCGACGGCTTCTGAGGGCTTCGAGTTTTTTGGACTTGCTGCAAAACGTGATGCCTGAAGGATCGTCGCTATTGGCAGCATGAGTGCCTTTTGCATGCTTACGATCGGGAAAGGCGCCCTCGTCCTTGCGGCTGGGTCTTGGGCGCTAGTGCCAGCGAACGAGGTTTATCAAAAGTGCCGTAAAACCCCTATCTTTAGATATGGGGATATAAGGCACTTTTGATAACGTCAAAAATGGGAATTGTATTCCCGAAATTGACTTCTACTTAGATTACCGCGATAATAGGGTTCTAATTAAGGAGGCCTCTAATGTACATCGAGCGAGAGATCGAATCGACGGTAGACGCGATGCTGCGCCAGGGAAAGGTCGTGCTCGTCACCGGCGCGCGCCAGGTAGGCAAAACAACGATGTTGAGGCACCACCTGGGCGACTCGTTTGCTTACACCACCATGGACGACGCCCGCGACCGGGCGCTGGCCAAGCAGGACGCGGCTCTCTTCTTCGACTCGAAGACCCTCCCGCTCATCATCGACGAGGTCCAGCGCGCGCCCGAGCTGTTCCTCCCCGTGAAACTGCTCGTTGACCAATCCGACGAGAAGGGCCGGATTGTCCTCACCGGCTCGCAGACCTACCATCTGATGAAGGGCGTGAGTGAGTCGCTGTCGGGAAGGATCAGGACGTTGCAGATGCCCGGCCTGAGTCTCAGGGAAATCCTCGACAAGCCCACAAAGCCGCGCGCATACCGGCCATCCATGGTGGATGCGGCGGTGTGCAACACCGATGGCGGCCTCGACATCTGGAGCGTCATACATCGGGGCTCCATGCCCGAGCTGCAAAACCGAGGCATCGACTGGGACTCGTTCTACTCCGACTATGTCTCGACCTACCTTGAGCGCGATGTGCGGGAGCTCGTGAACATCAAAGACGAGACCCGCTTCTACAACTTCATGGTAGCCTGCGCCGCAAGGACCGGCCAACTCTTCAACGCCTCCGAGGTCGCAGCCGCGGTGGGCACCGACCATAAGACCGCGAAGTCGTGGCTGTCGGTGCTCCAGGCGTCGAGCATCGTGCGCGTCGTGGAGCCTTTCTGGCCCAACGTCGACAAGCGACTTACAAAGATGCCCAAAATCTTCTTCATGGACACAGGGCTCGCCTGCCACCTGACGAGGTGGACCACGCCCGAGCAGCTGAGGAACGGCGCCGTTGCGGGCCATATGTTCGAGACCTTCGTCGTCTCCGAGGTACTCAAGAGCTACATGAACGCTGACGCGAACCTGCGCGACGTCTGGTTCTACCGCGACTCCAAGAAGCGAGAAGTGGACCTGGTGATCCAGGAGGGGCGCGTCTTGCACCCCGTCGAGGTGAAGACCGCGGCCACCGTGGGCGCCGACGTCGTCAAGAACTTCGGGTGCCTGGAGAAGCTGAGCGGCTACGAGGTGGGATTCGGCCACGTGATCTGTCAGACAAAGGAACCGTACCTCGTGTCCAGGGACGTGCAGGCGATCCCCGTCTGGGCGATCTAGATTGCGTGTAAGACGCGAACCGCGCACCGCGAAAGCGGCAACGCAGCAATCCGTTCGTGCGCCGATAACGCGACGCGCAACGCCTAGGCAGCGCTTTAAGCGGTGTAAACCTCCTTGCCCTCGAAGTACACGCTTGCCACCTTGCCTTCATGGATTTTATCGGCGTCGCAGGTGGAAATGTCCTTATCGATAAACAGGAAGTCGGCGTACTTGCCCACCTCCACCGAGCCGCGCTCGGAATCGACCATCAGCTGCCGGGCGCCGTTGATGGTCATGATGTTCATGGCCTCTTCGGTGC
>CAVIES010000153.1:0-4467 GCA_963641675.1 Anaerovoracaceae bacterium | reverse complement strand
AAGTACTACCTCTACACGAGCGCCGACCACGCCGAGGGCACCGAGCTCACGACCGCCACGGCCACCATCGCCGCGGACGGTGCCTCCATCAGCATCCCCGTGGATAAGACCGCCGAATCCGGCACCGAGGTCAAGACCTACGTCTACGGCCTGCCCAAGTACAACAAGGACGGCTCCACCTTTGCCTACTCCGTCTCAGAGCAGATGGCGGATAGCGAGGACTACGCGTGCTCCGAGGTCGAGAACTACAACGTGTTCGACAGCCTCTACCAGCACTCCGACGAAAAGGTCGCGAGCTTTAGCAACTACCGTTCCGACACGAAGAGCGTGACCTTCCACACGCGCTGGTACGACCAGTACGTGAAGGAGGACCTGGGCCAGCGCCCGGACATCTACCTCACGCTCTACCGTGGCGTGGTGAACGCCGACGGCACCACCACGCTGGACCCGACGCCCGTCACCGGCTACGAGAGCTACAAGTGGGTGGGTGTTGGCGAGGATAGCGCAAACGCCAACTACGCGCAGTACGCCACCATCGATAACCTGCCCGAGTTCGACTCCGAGGGCGCGGAGTACGTCTACTACGCCAAGATGACGGTCTCGACCAACGCGGCCACCTACGCCGCCCTCGACTACCAGCCCCAGGCCTACGCCACGGGGCAGACGGTGGATGATAACTACCCCGATGACCCCTACGTGGACGCCACCAACGGCAACAAGAGGTGGACCGAGGTGGACGGTGAGGTGGCCAAGGCGGCACCGAGCTCAACCGTCTCCGACTCCGTGGTGCTGCGCGAGGAGGGCACCTTCGTCTACAAGCTTGCCGACACGGTGACCGTCCAGGGCACCAAGACCTGGAGCAACCTGCCCAGCGACTACTCGGGCGAGCTGCCGAAGATCTCTGTCTACCTGCAGCGCGCTTATGCGGATGACGATGACTCCACGTGGAAGGGCCTGAGCCTGAGCGAGGCCGCGGATGGTACCGGGCTCACCGGTGCCGGCTACGACGTCGCGTGCGACTTCAGCTCCGAGCAGGCGGATGGCCAGACGGTCGTTGCCTACGCCACCATCGACGGCATGACCACCGCGAGCAAGAACTACACCTTCTCGTTCACGCGCTACGGAAACAACTCCGCCGACGCCTCTACCGAGGGTGCCGTTGAGCTGCCGCTTTATGACAGCAAGGGCAAGCGTTACGCCTACAGTTCGCGCGAGGTCATCGATGGCCTGGTGCAGAACGCGGCCGGCGAGCCCGCAGGCGGCATCAGCCTCGCCGACCTCATTGCCCAGCAGGAATCGGCCACGAGCAGCTATACCATCTACCACCCCACGGTCACGAGCTCGAGCAACGGCCGCACCTTCCGCATCACCAACGCCTTCGTGAGCGAGGAGCAGAAGGGCGTCATCACGGTGAAGAAGCTCTTTGCCGACCGCGAGGAGGGCGACAAGTTCCCCACGGTGGAGTTCACGCTCTGGCGCAAGAGCGGCGACGCCTGGACGAAGATCGAGAGCAAGAAGCTCGACACCTCCGCCATGAGCGGCAACGACTCCGGCACCGTGACGTTTGAGAACCTCGCCATCTACGACCCGAGCGGCAACACGTATGAGTACAAGGTCGTGGAGGCAGACATCAGCGGCTACGACACGTATGCCGCAAACGGCGACGTAGACGACGTGGCCACCGAGGCAAGCGAGGTCACGGGCATCTCCGCCGAGCTTGCGGACGGCCAGACCGATGCCTCCAAGGCGACCTTCAAGAACACCTACGTCTCTAGCACCGCGACGCTCTCTGGCACCAAGACCTGGTACGACGAGAACAACCTCACGGGCGTGCGCCCCGATGACATCACGCTCAAGGTGGTGCGCTCCTACGACGAGGCCGGTACGCAGCTCGACGGCGACGGCACCGTGGAGCTCCAGACCACCGACGAGAACGCGGCCAACTACCTCAGCTGGAACAAGGAGGCCGGCACCAACACCTGGAGCTACTCCATCACCAACCTCGAGAAGTGGGCTCCCAACGGCGGTGCCTGGTACTACACCGTGACGGAGGACCCGGTGCCCACCGACTACTCGCAGACGAGCGAGAAGGGCGGCACCGCGCGCGCCAACGACGCGAGCAAGATGAGCTCCATCAACTTCGGCAACGAGTACGGCACCTCCGTGAGCTTCAAGAAGACCTGGACTAGCGACAGCAACGACCTCTACTACCAGCGCCCGGCCGTCTACGTGCGCCTTGAGTCGCGCGTGACCACCGGCGACACCACCACGAGCTGGAAGGACGCCGGCCAGACGCTCATCGACACGTTCGGCGCCTCCACGGAGACCGTCACCGTCTGCGCCGACTTTGACGCCAACTGCAAGGCCGCCGGCGTGACCGGCTACTACATTCCGGGCGCCTCGGGGAACAACGAGAGCAAGTGCACGCTCTATGCCCTGCCCACCAGCAGGCGCGGATATGACAACTACGGCAACATCTGGAAGGACCTGCCGGCCAAGGGCAAGGTGAACGGCGCCGATGCCACCATCGAGTACCGCGTGGTCGAGGTGCTGGAGGTCTACAACCAGTCTGGCGCCGCCTCGGCCAAGGTCTACCGTAAGCTCGTGAGCCCCACCGACACCACGGGCGACTACAGCGCACAGACGGGTGAGGTGCTCTCTCCCTACACCGCCACGCAGGACTCTGCCACGAACATCACCAACAAGCTCTCCACCACCGCGGCCACGGTCGTGAAGCAGTGGGACGACAGCGACAACACCTGGGACGTGCGCCCAGCCTCGGTGACGTACTACGTGCGCCGCAGCGTGGACAACGGCAACACGTGGAGCTGGATGACGCGCTATGGCGGCTCCACCAAGATCGAGATCAAGCTCTCTGGTAGCGGTGCCACGTGGACGAAGACCATCTCCAACCTCGCCAAGACCGACACGAACGGCAACGAGTACACCTACCAGTTCGTGGAGGTCGTGCCCAAGGGCTACTCGGTGACGAGTGACTCCGCCACCTTTGTTGCAAACGACGCGAGTGACTCCGCCACCAAGACCGGCCTCGTCGTGGTCACCACGCAGACGATGGACGCCTACCTCTACACGAACAAGCTCGACACCGTGAGCGTCACGGGAACGAAGAGCTGGGTCTCTGGCCACACGATCCCGAGCGACGCGAAGCTCACCGTGACGCAGTACAAGGGTTCCACCGCAACCGACGTTACCGCCAAGGCGACCATCACCTGGGACAAGACCGACGCCAACAACTGGGTCTACACGGTGAGCGGCCTACCCACCACCGCCTCCGACGGCACCGCCTACAAGTACAGCGTGACCGAGACCGCCGGCGACGTGGCCGGTTACTACCCGACCAACCCCACCGGCACGGCGACGGGTGATGGCGATACGCTGGATGGCGGCACCATCACCAACACGCCCACGAAGTTCACCTTCGACAAGACCGGCACTGACAACGACGGCAGCAGCGAGAAGCTGAACGGCGTCGAGTTCACTGTGAAGAAGGACGGCACCACCGTGGCCGTGTGGAAGCGTGACGCCAGCGGCAGCGTGACCGTCACCAGCACGAGCGGCTGCACCGGCAGCGCCGACGGCTACATCGTGGGCCTCGCCGCGGGCGACTACTCCGTGAGCGAGACGCTCGTGCCCGAGAACCACCTCAAGGTGGCCGACTTCACCGTTCGCATCACCAAGACGGGCGTCGTCTCTGCGCCCGACTCCACGGGTATTGCCGTGAGCACGGAGACGGGAACCAAGGTGGCGACCGTGAGCGTTGCCGACTCCGTGGTACGCGGCAAGGTCGACCTCTTCAAGTACTACCTGCACGGCAGCACGAAGGCCGGCCTTGAGATGACGTTCGACCTCTACAAGAAGGCTGATGGCGGCGACGTGAAGATCGCCTCCAACATCACGACGGACGTCTCCGGCAAGTGGTCTTCCGCAAAGTCTGACATCGCCCTGACGGGGCTTGGCAAGTACTACACCAAGCTCGCGGACGGCCTGCCCGAGGGCGAGTACTACTTCAAGGAGACGGGCACCAGCGCCTACACGTATGACGCTGAGGACACGTACGCCTTTACCGTCGCCACCAACAGCGACGGCACCGCCCAGCCCACGACGCAGACTGTGAACGCTGAGAACACTGAGTTCAACGCCTCCGCATCGCTCAGCAAGACCGATGCCACCTCCGCCGACGGCGTGAACGGCGCCGTGTTCACGCTCAAGTACGGCGACACGGTTGTGGCTGAGAACCTGCAGTCCGGCAAGACCTACAGCCTCGACGCCAAGGGCGCCAAGGTGGAGAAGACGGCTGACTCCGGCACCGCGGGTGCGCTCGTCGTGAACGGCCTCAAGAAGGGGACCTACACCCTTACCGAGACGGCCAACACCGGCTACGTGGTGGACTCCACGCCGATGACGGTAACCGTCACCGAGGACGCGACCTCCTACGCCTTCACCACG
>CAVIES010000152.1:0-4476 GCA_963641675.1 Anaerovoracaceae bacterium | reverse complement strand
ACAAGTATGGCGTTAAAGGGATCCGCTACGACGGTGAGCGCGATGGCGAGTGCGCCGTTGTTTGGGATGAGGACGCCATTCGCATCAAGACGAAGCTCGAGCAGGAGCAGCGGGCGGCCGACAACAACGGCACGCGCGGCTCCTTCATGCCGCAGAATGCCTCGGACGTGGCAGCAGGCAAGGGCGGGGTGCTTACGCTGATGCAGACGGCGGACAAGTCCACCTTCCTGCATGAGTCCGCACACGCCTGGCTCGACGCCGACACAATGCTTGCGCAGGACATCGCCGAGAAGGCGCTGAATGGCGAGGAGCTGACGGCGGGCGAGAAGGCCTTCCTGACGAACCTTGGCGGCTTCTTCCGCTGGGGGCAGCAGGAGGGCGTGATCAACCTTGGTGTTACCGATGACCTGCAGAGCGTGGCGAGGGCTGTGCAGCAGTGGGCGAAGCTCGACATTGGCGAACAGCGAGGGATGCACGAGCTCTTTGCTGAGGGCTTCGAGTCCTATCTCATGGAGGGCGTCAGCCCTAACCCCGAGATGAAGACCATCTTTGGCCGCTTCAAGAAATGGCTGATGGACATCTACGCTCAGGCGACTCGGCAACCGCACCCGATCAGCCCTGAGGTACGAAAGCTCTACGACCTCATGTTCGCGACGGAGCAGCAGGTGCAGGACACGCAGCAGAAGCTTGGGCTGCGGGCGCTGTTCGACGGACAGCTTGGGGCGCAGCTCGGCATGACGCCGGACGAAATGGCGGCGTACCAGGCGTTGAACGATCAGGCAACGCAGGAAGCCGAAGGGTTAGTGGCGAAGGCGGTCCGCGGCGTGATGCGCATCTTCGGCAAGGTTCGCCGCAAGGAGGCCGCGCGCATCCTTCGCGAGCACCGCGAGGAGGTGGCAAAGCGCACGGAAGAGATTCTGACCGAGCCGCGTTATCACGCGCTGTCCTTGCTTACCTACGGCATGCAGAATCCTGACGGCTCGCGCTCTCGCGTGACGCTGTCGCTTGAGTCCATGGGGCGCTGCGGCATCGACGCTGAAACAGTCGGCATTCTGATTGACCGCGGCTTCGTGACGGAAGGCAAGGGCGTGACGCCGGAGGTGTTCGCCAACCTCGCGGGCACGTCCGACTTCGTGGGGCTGGTTGCTGATCTGCTCGAGATCAAGTCGATGAACGACGCCAAGCAGGAGGCCATTGCCTCTGTGGCATACCGTGAACGGGTCGAGGCCGGCGAGAACGTTGACAACTTCAATGAGCTCCAGGCGAACCTTGCAGCATACAACGAGACGCGCTCCCGGTTCCTGGTAGCCGAGTTCAACGCCCTCGCGCGAGCAGGCGGCAGTCGGCAGCTTATGGTGCAGGCGGCTCGAGAATACGCGGTTGAGCGTATTGGCGGCATGAAGCTTTCGCAGATCTACCCGAGCGCCTATATGAACGCGGAGCGGCGTTGCGCCAAGCTCGCGGAGGAGGCTGTCCGCAAGGGCGACTTCAAGGCGGCGCTCGAGGCGAAGCGCGGCCAGATACTCAACCACGAGATGGCCCGCGCTGCGCTCGAGGCGCAAGACCGCTACGAGCGTGGCGTGCGCATGGCGCGCCGGGCGCTCAAGAGCAAGACGATTCACCCGAAGTTCAAGCGGATGATTCTCGCGCTCCTGGACAACCACAGCATCAGCAACATGTCCGCGGAGGATCGAAGGAAGTTCAGCCTTGAAGCGCCTGACGTGACGCCCGACGAGATGAAGGCGTGGGCGGCGGAGCTGCTCGAGGCCGGCACGCCGATCGAGGGCCTTGAGCGGTTCTTCGGCTCGCGCGAGCATGCGCGCGACATGACGGCTTACGACTCTCAGGACTTCTTCTCTGTGCTGAAGCAGCTCCAGACTGTTGGCCGGAACTTCATGCGACAGCAACTTGCTGAGGAACTTGGGCGCATCAGCGACATTGTCAAGGACGCCAAGGAGCAACTCACCGAAGCAGCGGACGAACAAGGCCGCCCAGTGATGCTTGATCAGCGCCGACCGATGACGCGCGTTGAGCGGCTCAAGGACACTGTCATGGGCTTCCTGCTCGACCACGTGAAGATTGCTTCTTGGTGCCGCATCTTCGACAAGAACAAGGACGGCGGGCTTTTCTGGGATCTCTTCATCCGCTCCGCCAACGACCGCGCGAACTTCGAGAACAGCTGGCGCCAGAAGGTGACGCAGTACCTGTCCGAGAACTTTGCAACGGTGTTCGCGAAGAACCAGGACGAGGATCCTGTTGTGATCCCTGGCTTCGACAAGCCGTTTACGCACGGGATGCGGCTGGCCGTTGCGCTCAATTGGGGCAACGAATCGAACCGCGAACGTTTGATCTCAGGCGACTCGCGCTTTGCTCAGAACGAGGCTATTGCCGCCATCTTCGAGCACCTTACGGAAGCTGACTGGCGTGCGGTTGAAGCAGTGTGGAAGCAGTTCGAAGAGCTGCGCCCGCTGATCGGGGAGAAGGAGGAGCGAGTCTTTGGTATTGCGCCGGAGTGGATTGCCTACGAGCCGTTCACGGTGAAGACCGCCGAAGGCAAGACAATCAAAGTCTCCGGCGGCTACTACCCAGTGAAGTTCGACGAACGCGGCAGCAACCGCGCGGACAAGAACACGGACGCAGACAGCGTGCAGCAGGAGATGAAGGGCGCATACCAGTCGGCAACGACGCGGCGCAGCTTCACCAAGTCCCGCGTGAAGGGCGAAGTGACGATGCCGCTGCGGCTCGACCTGACGGCGCTCTACGAGGGCTTCAACGACGTGATCCACGACCTTGCCTGGCACGAGTGGCTGATCGACACAAAGCGCATCCTGGACGGCGTCGAGGGCGATGGCTCTGGGCTGCGCGCGGCGATCAAGGAGCGCTATGGCTACAGTGTCGCGAAGCAGTTCGAGGAGTGGCGCAAGGACATTGCGCAGGGCGGGCGCGACGTCGAGGGCAGCCAGATTGCGAAGTTCACGCGCAACGTGGGCGTAGCGACGATGGGCTACTCGATTACGTCCGCCGTGGTGCAGATCACCGGCGTAGGTTATGTCATCCCGCGTACCGGGCTTCAGGCCTTCAGTATCGCCTTGGGCAAGGTGCTTGCGAATCCCGCCAAGGTGCGCCGCGAGATCAACAAGCAGTCGGAGGCCATGCGCTTGCGCGGCATGACGATGAACCGCGAGATCTCCCAGATCCGTAATCAGCTCGAGAGCGGGCGCAGCTGGATCCGCGATCACGCCTACACGATGATGATTACCGTGCAGACGATTGTGGACTCCATCTGCTGGCAGGCCGCCTACGAGCGCTTCTCGCGCGAAGGCGAGTCGGGCGACAAACTGATTGCTCTGTGCGATCAGACAGTGAACGACACGCAGAGCAGCGGCAACATCAACGACCTTTCGCGCATCGAGCGTGATCCGGGGCTGAAGCGGCTTTTCACAGTCTTCTACTCGTGGGCGAATGCAGCGTTGAACCTCGAGGTATGTGAAGCGCTTGGCGAGTCCAATCGTGCGAAGGCTTACGGCAAGATGATCTTCATGGGGTGCTTCATGCCGATCCTTGAGGACGCTTGGCGCAGCATGCTCAAAGCAAGCGGGGATGACGACGATGATGAGAACGCAGTGCTCAAGCTGCTTCGCGATTCGCTCGGGTCCGTAGTGGAATACCACCTTAGCCTCCTCGCGGGCGTGCGCGAGATCTCCAACGCTGGTAAGTCCTTGGTGACGGGCGAGCCGATGTTTGGCTACTCCGGCCCGGCGGGCGTGCGACTTCTGGCGAACGCCAACAGCACAGTGCAGGCGCTCAATGATCCACTGTCCTGGAAGGGGCTGCGGGCGGCGATCGACCTCGCGGGGTCTGTGGCCGGCATTCCGTCAACTCAGATCAATCGTACGGTGAAGGGCATACGCGCCATAGAGTCCGGCGACGCCGAAGGTATTGATGCCGTTAAGGCGCCGATCTTTGGCTACTCAGGAAAGATCAGTGAGTAGAGGGGGTGCGGTAGTTGATGCAGCGGCCGTGGAGAATCCTCAGCATCTTGAGGATTCACCATGACCGTAGCAGACATAACGCGAAAGGCCGGGCCGTATACCGGCAACGGTTCCGCAACTGAGTTCGCCTTCCCGTTCAAGGTGTTCCAGGCGTCCGACCTTGTTGTCGCGCGCTCGAGCACGGACGGCGAGGTGACGCTCACGCTCAATACGGACTACACCGTAACGCTCAACAGCGACCAGGATAACAACCCAGGCGGCAAAGTGACGCTGACGTCGGCGCTTGCCGACGGGCTTGTGCTTGCCATTATTTCCGCAGTTGATTTCAGTCAGCTTGCCGTCTTCACCAACAAGGGCGGCTTCTACCCTGAGACGCTCAACGAGTGCTACGACAAGCTGACGATCCTGTGCCAGCAGCTCAAAGAGGAACTCTCCCGCGCCGTTACCGTTGACGCCACGGACACGATGACTCCGGCGGAGCTCA
>CAVIES010000151.1:0-4508 GCA_963641675.1 Anaerovoracaceae bacterium | reverse complement strand
CCCGCATGGTAGGCTACAAGCGAAGCTTCCCAAAAGGAACTTTCTCCAAGTCGCGGGGGTGTTCTCTCGCTATTTTGGCTCGTGGCTGCTACGCGGTTTGCAGTCTTGACCCCACACTCTATGGGACCTCTGGGGCTCCTCTATACCCCCCGAATTCCCCCTGTTTCCGTTGGCAAACTTGGGGCGCAGGGGACGTGATTCTCGCTACAATGTTGATATCTGTCAGTCGAATCTGACGGTGCGTGGGTTGGGCCTTTTGGCTTGGCCCGCGCGCTGGCATTTATATACGTTGTTAGCAGGGGATTGGTAACAGCATGAAGGTCTTTTCTTCTCGCGAGAACGACTCGAACACTTCGACCGAAGAGCGTGAGCAGCTTCACGCCGATTCGGCCGCCGCTTCTGAGGAGCGCGCGCAGCGTCGCTCTGACCGTCGCTGCCGCGTGGCCAAGCGCTTCCGTGTGGCCACCGTGTGCTTCATGACGTTCGTCATGTGCGCCGAGTCGCTCCTTGGCTCTGGCGTGGCCTCCGCCATTGCCGAGACCTATGAGGGCTCCGCGGACCAGACCGCGCTTACCGCGTCGGCTGACGAGGGCGATGTCTCCACCGCTGACAGCTCCACGGACGGCGCGTCCTCTACTGATGGCGACGGCTCGGCGGGCGACGCGGAGGACGCCTCTGGCTCCGACTCTAGCTCTGCAGAGCAGGGCGATTCCGGCGACTCCTCTGACTCCTCCGACAGTTCTGGTTCCGAGGCCGAAAATGCCGCCGAGGTGGGGCAAACCGATGACCTCGCCGCCCGCGACTGGACCGACGCCACCGACAACCTCGTCCTTTCCTCCGACGGCATCGACTTCACCGAGTCCCTGGCAACGCTTGCCGCCGAACGCGCAACGGCCCAGGACGAGGCCGACGCCAACGACACCGAGCTCGACGCCACCGCGTACGGATCCGGCGCGGAAACGCTCGATGGCGTGACGCTGCCTGCCGCGCTCCCCGCCAAGCTCAACCTTCGTGGCTCGCTCGACGCCTCTGCCGCGGACGGCCGTGACGGCGACTCCGCCCACAACACGCTCGTCGTGGGCGACACGTTTACCGTTGCGCTCCCAGAGAACATCACGCTCTCCGCCGCCGCTGGCACCGAGCTTGACCTCTATGCCCCGGATTCTGACGGCAACGCCAGCACCGTGAAGGTCGCCACTGCCACGGTGCAGGAGGACGGCACGCTCAAGGCCACGCTCGTGACCCCGCTCGACTCCTCCACCGGCGCCGAGAGCGCCATCGCCGCCACCGCCTCCTTCGTCGCGACGCTCGACGTGAAGGTCGCCTCCTCGCTCGTCCAGGACGAGGCCTCTACCGTCACCTGGGCCATCCAGGCCAACCACACGGTTGAGCTCTCCATTCCCTCCAAGGAGGACGTGGCCAACCAGCTGGGGCTTCTCTCCAACAACGCCATCGCGGCCGTGTCTGACGTGATGGCCGGCTACCAAGCCACCGAGTTCGCCGGCTCCGCCTCCTACACCACCGTGTGGGCGGATGGCTCCAACGCTGATTCCACGCGTCCCTCGGTCGGCGACATGGCCGGCAACTACAAGCTGCAGTTCCGCAGCAAGCTCGCAGACGGCGAGGACTGGAGCGACTGGGTGGACTTCTCCACCGACGCCCTCGTGATCGCCGGCCTCGGCCTCACCGATGAGCAGGCCGCGGCCATCAAGGTCGGCGGCAGCGAGTCCGGCAACTCCTACGTCTTCTCCGCTGGCGGCGACGAGACCCTGCCCAGCAAGGTCGAGCACACCTCCGAAGACGAGGAGGAGCCCGTCGTCACCACCTACGATGTGGAGTGGCAGATCGTCCGCACGGGCGACGTCCCCGCCGGCTACGAGAAGCTCGCCCAGGGCGCCTACGGCGGCAAGTACGACTCCACCTACTACGGCGACGACGCCTACATCGAGTGCCTGCAGGAGCTCACCGACGTCTCCTATACCCTGGCCCTTCGCGACGGCGCCACCGACCTCAGTAACTATGCGACCATCAACTCCTGGTATGCGAACTTTGGCGTGCGCGACACCCTGAACGTCAACGCCGATGGCTCCGCGCTGGAGACCTACAAGACCGAGAGCCTCAAGAGCTACCTCGAGGGCAGGGGTGCCACGCTTGCCGTGAGCCAGACCACCTCAAACGCCCTCACCCTCAGCTACACCGCGCCCAAGTACGCGCCCGACGACGAGGCACTGGACTACGCGCTCTCGCACAGCGAGCGCCACACGCAGCAGACCGACGGCACCGAGGACTATTACCAGTCCGCCTACGCCAACGCCGACGCCAGCTACGCGAGCGACTACACCGCGGCGCACAACCGGGGCACCATCGTGCTTACGCACAAGGGCACCACGACCTTTGATGCCGAGAAGATCTGGTACGACGAGAACAACACCGCCTCCCGCCCGGCTACCTCCTACTCGCTCTGGCGCTACTCCACCAACGGCGGCTCGCCCGCGACGGCCGCGCAGGTGGCGGACGCTGACGGCAATTACGTCTCCTTCACCGTCTCCGCCGAGGACAACCAGGCCGCCGGCACCAATTCCATCAACCTTGCCGAGCAGATGTATGACGCCGGCTTTGACGTGCAGGGTCAGATTTCAAAGTATGACCCGGACGGTTACGCCTACGTCTACTTCCTGCGCGAGGACGCCGTGAGTGGCTACACGCGCGTGGCCGGCACCGTGGACGAGAACGGCAATGTTTCCTACAACAAGGCCGTCTACTACGGCAGCGTCTGGGACAACGACGGCTGGAACGTCGTTACCTACCAGAAGGACGGCGCCGACGTCACCGCATCCTCCGACTCCATCTGCGTTTACAACAACGGCACCATCTGCAACGTCCGCACCAGCACGGTGAACGCCAAGACCACCAAGACCTGGGAGGCCGGCGCCTTCCAGGACCAGCTGAAGGACGTCGTGGTCACCATGACGCTCAAGCGCCGCGCCGTGGGTAGCGGCGAGGCGTGGGAGACCGTCCAGAGCGACGGCAAGGACTACACCAAGGAGCTCACCGGCTGGACGGCCGGCAACTTCTCGCTCGACGCCGAGGCCAACATGCCCAAGTACGACATGCGCGGCCGCGAGTACGAGTACATCTGGTGCGAGACCAACATCACCTCCACCACGGCCGGCAAGGTGGAGAAAGTCACGCAGAACAAGGACGGCGTCACGCTCACCGCGGTGCTCAACCTTAGCGACGAGAGCGGCACAGCCGAGGCAGTGACCTTCGTGGGCACGTACGACTCCGCCACTGGCGTCATCACCAACTCCTACTCCGGCACGACCGTTGCCCGCTTTACCAAGAACTGGGTGGTGAAGGGCTCGCCCGAGGGCGCCACCGAGGCCAACCCCTACGGCGCCACGCTGGGGGAGGACGGATATCTCCACTTCACCGTCACCAACGAGAAGGGCGAGGAGGTCGACAAGGTCTTCCCCTCCACGCTCACGGTGGCGCTCTACCAGAACAGCACCTCCTATGCCACGGGTCTCAAGATGGACGGTACGGTGGATGACGGCTGGACCACGGCCACGGCCGCGGACGGCACCGAGTTCAAGTACCGCGAGTCCGCAGCCTGGCAACTCGACTTCATCGACCTGCCCAAGTACGACGCCAGCGGCTCCAAGTACTCCTACTCCTCCTACGAGGAGAACGCCGACAACTTCAGCGCGTCTTCTTCCTTCTCGCCGGCGGGCCGCAAGGGCCAGACCATCACTGACGACGAGGGCAAGACGGTGGCCGAGGTCAACTACAGCTCTGCCTCCAACTCGCCCTACTCTGGCGAGGGCACCTCGGTGAACCTCAGCAAGAACTGGGTGGACGACGGCAACAACACCGGCCGCTACACCGTGACCATGCGCGTTATCGCCAAGACCGACGTGGTGAACGCGGCGGGCAAGACGCTCTACTCCGCCGGCGACGTCATCGGCGAGGTTGAGCTCTCCGAGGCGAACGGCTGGTACGGTTCAATCGGCATCGGCGCGAACGGCGGCAAGTACTGTGACCCCTCCAAGAACCCGAGCACGCCGAGCGATGGCTTCTACTACACGGTGGAGGAGGTCTCCAACGACAACTACGACGTCGTGACCAAGAACGCCGACGGCACCTATAGCGACAACACCCCCGATGTGGTGAAGCTCTCGCCCTGGACGGCCGGCACGAGCCGCCTGGTCAGCACGAACACCGAGGGCTCCAGCTATGTTTATGACATCAGCTACAACCGCACCACTAAGACGATCGGCAACAAGACCGTCTCTGTGATCGAGACCACCAACCGCCGCGTGGGCCTGGTGAACGTGGAGCTCTCCAAGACCTGGAGAGACCGCGGCGCCGACGCCAGCGAGCGCCCTGACGCCTCCTACGTCATCTCTGCCGACACCGGCGAGCAGGTGTTTTATGCCGACGCCGACGGCAAGGTCTACGTGACGCTGCCGGGCTTCACCGACGGCACGAAGTACTACCTCTACACG
>CAVIES010000150.1:0-4605 GCA_963641675.1 Anaerovoracaceae bacterium | reverse complement strand
AGCTCTGCGGCATCCTCTCCACCATCCTGGAGGAGGCCGGCGAGTAGGCGAGGCCACACACATGCGCAAGCTTCTGGCCGGGTGCCTTTGGGCGCCCGGCTTTTTCGTGCCGGTTGAGGCAGGGCGGCGCGTGGGTGATGTCCGGTTGGGTGGGTATCATGGGGGGCGGAAGACCCGAGGCTAGGAGAAGCCATGAGCGAGAACTACGAGAACGGCCAGTTTGAGCCTGCCGAGCAGGGGACGGTTCGCCGTGCCATGCCAACGGCGCAGCTAGAGCGTGCGGGTGCGGGCGCGCCTGGTGGGCGCCCGGGCGCGGACCTCGGCCCCGTGGGCGACCTGCCGCCCGAGAAGCTCTCGCTTGCAAAGCGCGTCGTTGCCGCCATCTGCATCGCGGCGCTCGCGCTTATCTCGTTCTTCCCGCTGGCCAGTGTCGCCAGCTCGCCCACGACCTACCAGGCCACCATCGACAGCCTCGATGCCAAGGCCCAGACGGTCACCGTGCTTATCGGCACCACGGCCGCGGTATCCACCGCCATCACCGTCATCCCCGGCGACACGGCCACGCCCCTGGCGGAGAAGTTCATGGACCTTAGCGCCGACTTTGCCATTGTTCTTGGTGCCATCTACCTCGAGAAGTACATGCTCACAATCTTCGGCCTCGCAGCGTTTAGGGTGATCATCCCCGTCGCGTGCCTGCTTGGCATCGGCTGCCTCTTTGCGCTCGAGAACCTCGAGCTGCAGGCGCGCCTGCGCTCCATCATCCTCAAGCTCGTGCTCTTTGCGGTGGCCATGCTCATCGTGGTGCCGGCGAGCGTCTCGGTCTCCAATCTCATCGAGGAGACCTACCACTACGACGCCGCGGCGGTGGCGGCCGAGTTCCAGGAAGGCGTCGACAGCTCAAGCGCCACCACTGAGAGCGGCTCAACGAGCGCGACGACCGAGAGCGGCTCCTCGAGCGCTAGCGACTCCTCGAGCTCGAGCGACTCCGACAACCCCGTCGAGAACTTCCTCAACTGGGCGGGTAGCGTTGGCGACACGGTCTCTAGCGCGGTCTCTAACGCGGCCGACGCCGTGACCTCCAACGTCACCGGCGTGCTCGACAAGGCCAAGCAGATGGTCTCCAACGTCATCGAGGCCTTTGCCGTCATGATTGTCACCAACTGCGTCGTCCCCATCGTGGTGATGCTCATCTTCATCTGGCTCATCAACGTGCTGCTTGGCGTGAACATCCAGGTGCCCGCACGTCCCGGCGCCGCCTTCATGCAGAAGCGCCGCGCCTCTCGCGCAGGCTCCATCCAAAAGCAGTAGGGGAGGGCGCCGGCCTTCCGGCATCGCTTCGCTGTCGGTGCTCCGGCGCTGTTACGCCGTCAACGCCCGCGTCGCGACCGTGCGGACCGGGCGTGCGTAAGGCATCAAACCTCAGACCAAGGCAGGGCCCGTCTCCCCGGGAGGCGGGCCTTTGTGTGGCCACACCTGCCGCCCGCATGTGTCCGCTTGGGAACAACCTGAAGCATCTGCTCACTCCACCTGGCTAAAGCGGCTACACTTCTGCGCAACGAATTTGCGCGGGGTGTCTAGCCCCGCTTTGTGCAGGGAGGAGCACATATGAGCACGTCCAAGATCGCAAGGTCGGCAGGGGCCGTCGCGGCCGGCGCCACGGTTGTCGCCGGAGCGGCGGCCGCAAGCACCGCCGCCGCCAAGACGGGCGGCATGAAGCCTTCCGTTGCCGTGGGAGCCCCCATCGACGCCGGCGGCTACAAGGCCGGCGACGACGCGGTGGAGCGCTTCCAGGAGATGCTGCGCGTAAAGACCGTGAGCCGCGAGGACAAGAGCCAGCGCGACGATGAGGTCTTTGCCCAGTGGATTCCCACGCTCAAGCGCCTCTTCCCCAAGGTGTTCGAGGTCTCTGAGCTGAACGTCATCGACGACTTCGGCATCCTGCTGCGCTGGCCCGGCGCCGATTCCTCGCTCGACCCCATCGTGATGATGGCCCACCAGGACGTCGTGCCGGTGGAGGGCCAGGAGTGGGAGCACGACCCCTTTGGCGCCCAGATCGTCGACGGAGAGATTTGGGCTCGCGGCACGCTCGACACCAAGTGCATCGCGGCCGCCTTCTTCGAGGCCGCCGAGTACCTCATCGGCCAGGGCTACGTGCCCCCGCGCGACGTCTGGTACTTCTCGAGCGACGGCGAGGAGGTCGCCGCCCCCACCAACGTCCACGCCGTTGAGTGGCTGCGCGAGCACGGCATCCACCCCTATATGGTGCTCGACGAGGGCGGTGCCGTCGCTGCCGACGCCCCGCTTGGCGTGACCGAGCCGGTGGCCATGGTGGGCGTTGCCGAGAAGGGCCATGTGGACCTCACCGTCACGGCCAAGGCCGACGGCGGCCACGCCTCCACGCCCGCCCCCAACGACGCCGGGCGCCTGCTCTGCCGTGTGTGCGAGCGCATCTCCGCCAACCCCGGCAAGCCCGTGCTCACGCCTGCCGTGGAGGCCACGCTCCAGGAGCTTGGCGCCCGCAGCGGCGGCGTCTACAAGCCCGTCTTCGGCAACCTCTGGGCCACCCGCCCGCTCGTCTGCAAGATCATGAGCTCCATCCCCGAGACTGGCGCCATGCTGCGCAGCACCTACGCCCTCACCCAGCTCGAGGGCGCCGTGGCCCATAACGTCCTGCCCATGCAGGCCAAGGCCAACTTCAACGTGCGCGTCGCCCCGTTCGAGACCATCGCCGACGTCCTCGAGCGCGCTCAGGTGCTTGCCGCCCAGGAGTGCGAGGCCAGCGGCATCTCCGCCGACCACGTCACGGTTGAGATCAACGAGGAGAGCCCCTACACCGAGCCCTCTCCCGTGAGCCCGTTCGTGAACGACGCGGCCTTCGACTACATCCACCGCTGCGTTTCGGGCGTCTACCCCGAGGTGGGCTTTGCGCCCTACGTGCAGAACTCCTGCACCGACTCGCGCGAGTTCAACAACATCTGCGAGCGCGTCTACCGCTTCTGCGGCTTCATCTACTCTGGAGAGGCCCGCAAGCTCCTGCACGCGGCCAACGAGCGCATCGGCGTCGACGTCTACAAGCGCGGCATCGAGTTCTACGTGGCCTTCCTCGCAAACCTCTCCCACGTGGACACGCTCGGCGAGTAGCCGCTCCGCGCACGCCCGCCCCAAGAAGGGACCCATCGCATGGCAAAGAAGGACGCCGCGCTCAAGGCGGCAGCAAAGCTCGACAACAAGGCCATCGCCCTGGCCGCGCTGCCGTTCATGGGCATGATTAGCTTCTGGCAGGTCTACGACGGCATCGTGCCCAAGATACTCACCAACACCTTTGGGCTCTCCAACTCGCTCACCGGCGCCATCATGGCTATCGACAACGTCTTTGGCCTCTTCCTGCTGCCGCTCTTCGGCATCCTCTCCGACCGCTGCACGAGCAAGCTCGGCCGTCGCACGCCCTTCATCCTGGGCGGCTCGGCCGTGGCCGTCATCTCGGTGCCGCTCATCGCCATTGCCAACAACGCGCGGAGCCTGCCTTTGCTCATCGCGGCAATCATCCTGACGCTCCTTGCCATCTGCGCCTACCGCACGATGACGGTGGCCATCATCGCCGACATAACGCCGCGCCCGCTGCGTACCAAGGCAGACTCCATCGAGAAGATCGTGGGCTACGCCGGTACGGGCGTCATGCTCGTGGCAATCTCTGTCATGGTGCCTAAGACGGATAACCCCAACTACCTGCCGCTCTTCCTGCTCCAGGCGGCCTTCATCCTCGTCTCTGCCGTGGTCTACGGCGCGCTCGTGCGTGAGCCCGCGCTCGTTCAGAAGATGCACGAGAAGAGCCTTGCCATGGGCATCAAGGAGGACGAGATCGAGAAGGACGACTCGCCCGAGGCCGGCGGCAAGCAGCGTGTGGCCGACAAGTCCATGCTCTTCTCCATCGTGATGCTGCTCTCCGCGACGTTCTTCTACTACATGAGCTACAACGCCATGACCACCAACATCAGCCGCTATGCCGACATGTTCTACGGCATGGCCGGCGGCTCCTACGCCATCATCAACATCGTCACCATCGTGGGCGCGCTCGTGAGCTACGTGCCGCTCGCCAACCTCTCGCTCAAGATCGGCCGCAAGAAGGTGGCACTCATCACTGCCGTCATCATGGCGGTCTGCCCGGCCATCCTCTGGCTGGTGCCTGGCTTCTCGCCTGCGCTCTACCTGGTGTTCTTGCTCATGGGCGTGAGCCTGGGCGGCGTCGACCTCTGCGTCTACACCATGATCCTCGAGTGCTGCGACTCCAACTCGGTTGGCCGCTACTCTGGCTACTACTACACCGTGAGCATGGCCGCGCAGGTTGTGACCCCCATCCTCTCGGGCGTGGTCATGGACGTGGCGCCCTCCATGCTCTTTGCCTACATCGCGGCCATGGGCGTCTTCATGCTCGTCTCCCTCGCGCTCGCCAAGCACGGCGACGCCATGCTCATCGACAAGGTGGCAAGCGAACTCGAGGCTCACGGCGAGGGCGTGTCCGCGGAGTAGGGCGATGCGTGCCCTTGCCTGCGCCAGCGCCCGCAGAATCCGCGTCGTCTTCCCGTAAGCCACTCAAGCCCCACAAGC
>CAVIES010000149.1:0-4614 GCA_963641675.1 Anaerovoracaceae bacterium | reverse complement strand
GAGCACGGCGGCGGCGACCTCCGGCGAAAGGCCCTCGCCAAGGTTGGGTGCAAGAGGGTTGGTGCGGTATGCCATGGTTCCTCCAAGGGCATCAGGTTTTATGAGAACAACTGTACCCGACATGCCGGACAAAAAGGGTGTTGGAAGTAACGGCTGGTAGAGGCATGCGCTCTGGATGTGGGCGAGCGCAGCAGCAGGCCCCGGCAGCGAGCTGCCAGCTTAGCGTGCAGGGGCTTCTAGAAGAGCGTGAGCGGCCAGTCCTGCTCGGCAGACTCCAGCCCCGGTTCGGGCTCAGACTCGGGCTCGGGAGCCCTGCTCGCAACGCAGGCGCCGCAACGGCCGTAGCGGCCCGTCTCCCTAAGGCAAGAGCAACTCGCGAGCTTGGCCACGTGTTCCAGAACAACATCGGCAATGGCGCGCGACCCCTCGGCGCTGGGATGGCCCATGGAATCGGCCGCAAGCGGCCCCGCAAGCTCGGGCATCTCTAGCGTCGTCATGACGGGCGCCCCCCTGCGGCCACGCTTAGCCTGCGCCCGAATGACACCCTCCTCTATGAGCGCGCGCACCTGGCCGTAGCAGCTGCCGGGCGCGACCTCCCGGCCGTCGTCTGCCGGCAAGAGCACGACGACGCTCGCCTTGGGGAAGAGCTCTCCCACAAGCCTCAGGTACTCGGCAATCTCCCGCCCCACCGTTGACGCCCGGCAGCGTCCATAGCGGTAGTTCTCGCCATAGGCAATAAACACGACGTCAGGCGCATCAATCGCAGAAATCCCGGCAAGGGAGCTCGGCTGGAAGACCTGGGCGCCCAGGCCTTGGTTGAGAAGCTCGGCGCCAAGGTGGCGAGAGACTATGGAAGGCCAGGCGTCCGCGGGCGAGCCCGCAAGGAAACCCTGCGAGATCGAATCGCCAAGCACCAGGATGCTTCGCGGCCACGTCCCGTTGGCAGCAGGCGCGAACAGGGCCGCCTGCTCCGCCTTCTTGGCCTTCTTCTTGTGCTTCTTTGGCTTTGGCGCACTCTCCGCGGCAGGTGGGTAAGGCCCCTCGGCAGATCTTACAAAGCTACCGTTACCTAGAACGCGCCCCAGCTCACAGCCCCTAAGGCTCGGGAGCCACAGACGAACGCGACGCGTCTGCCCAAAGCCGGGCAGCTGGAGAAGGTCGTCTTCTGTCACGTCGCCGCACGCGGCGAGCGAAAACGAGATGGTGGGGACACCGGGCACGCCAGGAGCAGGCTCCTCCGCTTCGAGCGCAAGCTCGGCTACGATCTCGCCGTCCACCTCGACGGAGATGGCGTCAAAGAGAGCGCTTGCACCCTCCCCTGAAGAGCAGAGCGCGCCGGCAATGACGTTGGCCGTGGCACGAGGCTCCTCGTCGAGCCTCACCTCGAGCGCAAGCTCGGTCGCGTCGGTCTCGAAGTCGAGGCGCACGCCGGCGGTGCACTCCCTCATCTGGCGATATATGCCTGGATACCACGCTATGCAGCTGGAAAGGGCGCGCTCCTGCTCGGGCAGGAAGCGCTTGGGACGAACCCAACGGCCGGGAAGCTCCTCGGCCCAGGCGGCCCCACGCAAGAGGGCTGCCGCATAGGCGCTGCAAGGCGGTTCGGCCGACGCTGCGGCGCGAACCGTCGCGGCCTCCACTACTCGCCCTCCCGCACTTCTGCGTACCACGCCTGGTGGTCGTCGAGCCTCATGACGCCCACGCGGCCCATGCCGTAGCCACCGGCCGCGGCGCAGTCGATGTCGATGCGGTCGGCGACGCCACCGGTTGCCTCGCACGCGCCAAGCTCCGTGACCTTGCCCTGCCCCGCGAAGGTCGCGCACTCGAGCGTCGGCTCGTCCACGTAGCGCGCGAGGTAGGGCGAGGGGGTGTGGCCGGCCACGACGACGGGGCCCACGCCCGCAGAGTCCACGAGCTCGGTGGGATATCCCCAGAACTCCTCGCGAATCCAGGTGAGGTTCTCCCTCTCTTGGTCGGCAAGGAGGAGCTCAAGCTGCTCGGGGTCGGTGACGTCGGACTCGGGGTGGGCCTCACGCCACCTCCCGGCGCGGACGGCGTCGATGCCGGCGTGCACCAGGGCGTAGGTGCGTCCGCCCGCGCTCACGCAGGCATAGTGGCCAAGCCCGCGCACCCAGCCAAGAAGCTCGTCGTACTCGTCTGCGCCAAGGTGAGCCAGCTGCTCGCTCGTGACGTTGCCGCCGTTGTTCATCCAGTCCATCCAGCTCATGAACTGCCAGTTTTCGACGCCCTCGAAGTTGAAGGCGCCCTCCACCGGGTCGCCCACCTTCTCGATGGCGTCGAGCATGAGCTCCTCGTGGTTGCCCATGAGCACGTGCGCGTTGGGCATGGAGCGAATGAGCGCGATGACGCCGAGCGGGTCGGGGCCGCGGTCGATCATGTCGCCAAGGACGTAGAGCTCGTCGGCCTCTGTTATATGGGCGGCGTCGAGCGCCTCCATGAGGGCGCACAGGTGCCCGTGGGCGTCTGAGGTTACGTAGATTGCCATGAGCACCTCCCTTGGCTCCAAGACGACGGGCAACCCAGGCGAGGTCACCACGCTTAGTCAAAAGTTTGCTAGTGCCTACTATGACGCAAACGGCGCCGGCGCGAAACCTTGCGGTGCCTGCGCTCGGCGGACGTGCCGATCTCTATCACGCGGCCGCCCGCGGGCCAAGCAAATTCCGGTCGTGGGTAGTCCGCCTCCCCCGCATGGCGAACCTCGCGGACGACCTCGGCCATCGTCTGCTCAAAGCGACCCTTCTTAAGCCGACACTCCCACACCACGAGCACCGTCCAGCCGGCGGCCACCAGCTCTGCCTTGTCACGCTCGTCACGGGCGCGGTTGCGGGCGAACTTTGCCTCCCAAAACTCCACGTTGGTCTTGGGCGCGTGGTTGGAACAGTAGGGGCAGCGATGCCAGAAGCAGCCATGCACGAAGATCGCGAGCTTGCGCCCGGGATAGCTGATGTCGGGCTTGCCAGCGGCCTTCTTCCAGTGCAGGCGATAACCAGAAAGCCCCGCCTCGCGCAGGGCCTCCCTCACCTTGAGCTCGGGCTTGGTGTTCTTGGACTTGTTGGCCTGCATCACATGGCGCGTGGCCTCCGAGACCATGCGCGCCTACGCCAGCCCGTAGATGATCTGCACGGCAAAGCGCTGGATGATGCCAAGCACGAAGAGGCCGATGATGGGCGAGAAATCCAGGCCGCCGATGGGCGGGATGAAGCGTCGGAAGAAGCGCATGTAGGGGCTCACGATGTTGTTGATCACCGTGGCGATGTCGTCGAGCCAGCCACCGCGCGTCCTGGGGATCCAGGAAAGCACGCACCAGATGATGACGAGCCACTCATAGAAGTCGATAAGCGCGGAGACCACGCGGGCAATGGTGTAGATCACAGGCTATCCCCTAGCAAGTTCGGCCGTGCGCTCGAGCGCGGCGTCGACGGCCGCGTAGCAGCCCTCCATGAGCGCCGGCTCAAGCTCGTACAGGGCGGCGGCGGTGGTGCCGCCGGGAGAGGTCACGCGCTCCATGTAGGCGCGAGGGTGCTCGCCCTCCTCCTTAAGCATCTCGGCCACGCCGAGCATGGTGGCGTTCACCATCTCGCGAGCATCGGCGGCACGAAGGCCGCTTCTGACGCCGGCGCGCGTGAGGGCGTCGACCATGAGGGCGAAGAAGGCAGGCGCGCAGCCCACCACGGCGCCCTCGGCATCGAGCTGGTCCTCGCGCATGACCTTGGCGGAGCCCAGCGCCGCAAACATCTGGCGCACGAGCTCGACGTCCGCCCCGCTTGCGGCGGCGCCGCCGCAGACGGCGGAGGCGCCAGAGCGGACGGCCACGGGCAGGTTGGGCATGACTCGCACCACGCGGGCAGCGGGAAGCGCGGCCTCGAGCGTCGCGAGCGAGACGCCGGCGGCGATGGAGACCACGAGCCTACTGGCAAGCGAGCTGGCGCTCTTCTCAAGAAGGGCACCCAAGACCTGCGGCTTTACGGCGAGCACGACGACGTCGGTGCCGGCGGCGAGCACGCCCTCGGCGCTCGCGCACGTGGCAACGCCGCACTTGGCGGCAAGGGCCTCGAGCTTAGGTGCGTTGTGGTCGCAAATAGTGACCTGCGAGGCGGCCATGGCGCCGGACTCCACCAAGCCGCTCGCGATGGCGGCACCCATGGCGCCGGCGCCGATGATTCCCACGCTCACGCCGCAAAGCGCGTTGTTCTCACTCATGCATGCCCCTTTACACGAAAGCGGCGGCTCGTGGCCGCCGCTCAGACGTTCAGGTAAGAAATACTAGCGGATAAGGCCCTGCTGCCTCAGATTGGCCTTGTCGGACTCAGAGAGGGTGGCATCCTTGGGCAACACCACAAAGACGCGGTCGCCGAGCTCCTCCACCGAGCCGTCGACGCCGCAAGCGAGGCCGAAGCTGAAGTCGAGGATGCGCTTGGCGGTGTCGATGTTCAGGGTCTTGAAGTTGAGGATGACGGGCTGGTTGGTGCGCACGCGGCGAACGACCATCTGCACGTCGTCATAGCCCTTGGGCTTGAGGAGATAGGCGGGAAGCTTGCCGCTGGTGACACGCGGGACTGCCGTGAGGCCCTTGTCGCCCGGGGTGTTCCCGGT
>CAVIES010000148.1:0-4653 GCA_963641675.1 Anaerovoracaceae bacterium | reverse complement strand
GATCCACGCCTCGCGACAGGTGGGCGGCGTCGGTACCAGCGGGAACATGTGGTGCTTGATGATGTTGCGCTCGCGGTCGGTGAGCACGTAGTCGCGCTCGGCGTTGCGCAGCGCCGTGTAGGGGTGGGTGAAGCCGTGAAGCCGGTGCTCCGGCGAGGGCACGTGCCAGTCGTAGAGGAAGTAGTCGTGCAAGAGGGCGCCACGCAACAGCGACTGACGGTCCACCTCAATGCCGCGGCGGGCCAGGGCGTCTGCCATGCGGCAGCTCTGGCGCGCGACACACAGCACGTGGTCGTACACGCTCACCTCGCCGTGCTGGATAAAGGCGCGGCACTCGCCCAAGCGCCCGGTGCGCTCCAGGCGCTCGGCCTCCGCGCGAACCTCAGTGTCTATCCTCTCAGCCAAACGGTTCCCTCTCACTCGTCCTACCGCTCCATTTTGCCGTTGGCACAAGCCCGCCACAACTTATGCGCTTAAATGTGACAATCTATTAAGTCCCGTGTCAATTCCCGGCAAAGTGGCAGAACCCAGAAAGGAGGGCCCGTGTACCTGGAGAAGATCAGCTCCCCGGCAGACGTGAAGGCCCTCCCGGCCTCGGCCATGCCGGCTCTTTGCGACGAGCTGCGCGCCGGCATCATTGGTTGCTCGGCCAAGGTGGGCGGCCACGTGGGCCCCAACCTGGGAATCGTCGAGCTCACGGTGGCGCTCCACCGCGTGTTCAACTCCCCTGCCGACAAGCTCGTCTTTGACGTGAGCCACCAGACCTACGCCCACAAGATGCTCACCGGCCGCGCCTCCGCGTTCACAGACCCGGCGCTCATGGGCACGCTCAGCGGCTTTGCCAGCCCGGCGGAGAGCGAGCACGACCACTTTGCCATGGGCCACACCTCCACCTCGGTGGGCCTTGCCTGCGGCCTTGCCCGCGCGCGCGACCTCGCGGGCGAGCGCTACGACGTGGTGGCCGTGATCGGCGACGGCTCGCTTTCCGGCGGCCTTGCCTTTGAGGGCCTCAACAACGCCGCCACGCTCGGCGGCGGCATCATCGTGGTGGTGAACGACAACGAGTGGTCCATCTCCACCAACCAGGGCGGCATCTACGCCAACCTGGCGGAGCTGCGCGCCACCGGCGGCACGGCCGCGAACAACCTCTTTGCCGCCATGGGCTTTGAGTACCACTATCTTGAGGACGGCAACAGCGAACCCGCCTGCGAGGCCGCACTTGCCGCGCTTGCCGGCACCGACCGCCCGGTGCTTTTGCACGTCCACACGCGCAAGGGCCTGGGCTTTGCCCCGGCGGAGGCAAACGAGGAGAGCTGGCACCACGTGGGGCCCTTTAACCCCGCCACGGGCGAGAAGCTCACCGGTGGGCGCGCCAGCGGCGGCATCGTGGTGACGCCGCCCGCCACCTATGCGGATATCACGGGCCTGCACCTGCTGCACCTTATGGAGGCAGACGAGAGCATCATCGCCATCTCCTCCGCCACGCCCTACATGATGGGCTTCACCGCGCCCAGGCGCGAGAAGGCCGGCAAGCAGTTCGTGGACGTGGGCATTGCCGAAGAGCACGCGGTGACCTTTGCCACCGGCCTTGCCGTGGGCGGAGCCAAGCCGGTCTACGGCGTGTATGGGGCGTTTCTCCAGCGCACCTACGACCAGCTCTGGCACGACCTCTGCCTTAACGCGGCGCCTGCCACCATTTTGGTGTTCGGCTCCAGCGCCTTTGGCACCACCGATGCCACTCACCTGGGCTTTTATGACATCGCGATGCTCGGCGACATGCCGGGCCTCATCTACCTTGCGCCCACCTGCCGCGAGGAGTACCTGCACATGCTCGACTGGGCGATTGCCTACACGGAGGGCCCCGTGGCCATCCGCGTGCCGGGAGCCGGCGTCATCGAGCGCGAGGGCGTGGAGCTGCCGGCCGAGGGCTACGCGAGCGGCCTGCCGGAGGTCGTGCGCGAAGGCACGGGCGAGAACGGCTGCGCAGGCGCGACTGGCGGCGAGCACATGCGCGACTGCGCGATCCTGGCGCTGGGCGCCACCATGCCGCTGGGCGAGAAGGCCGCCGACGCGCTGGCCGCCGCCGGCGTTGAGGCAACGCTCGTGAACCCCCGCTACGCCTGCGGCCTCAGCCGCGAGTGGCTGGAAGAGCTCGCGGCCAAGACCCGCGTAATCGTGACGCTGGAGGACGGCGTGCTAGAGGGCGGCTTCGGCAGCCGAGTGGCAAGTGCGCTGGGCACCAGCGGCGCCCTCGTAAAGAGCTACGGCCTCCCCCACGGCTACCCCGACCGCTACGAGCCGGCCGAGCTTTTGGCCGAATGCGGCATGACGCCCGAGCAGATCTGCGCTAACACCCTGCAGCTGCTAGGCAAGTAGAGCGCTACGCCTACACCGCCCAGATAGGAAACGCCCACGAGCGCTCGCTGATGGGATAGGTCTCCTGCGCCATGCAGAGAACGCAGCCAAGGCCCACCTCGCGCTTGAAGGAGGCGAACTCCTCGGGGACGTCCTTCTCAAGCGGATCCAGCGCGCCAAGGTTGCGCTCGTCCTTCTTGGAGGGTTCGGCCTTCTTCTTCACCTCTACGGGATAAATGGTGCCGTCCTTCTCAAGCAGCAGGTCAATCTCCTTCTTGTCGTTGTTGCGGAAGAAGAAGAGGGGCGCCGCCTTGCCCGAGTTCACAAAGCTCTTGTAGAGCTCGCCAAAGGCGTAGGTCTCAAAGAACTGGCCGGCAAGCGAGCCTGCCTCCAGGGCAGATGCGCTCGTCCAACCCGCGAGGTATGCGGCGAGGCCCGTGTCCAAGAAGTGGAGGATGGGCCGCTTGGAGAGGCGCTTCAAGAGGTTGTTGGAGTAGGGCTGCACGATCTTCACCATGTAGGAGCTCTCTAGCAGCGAAAGCCAGGTCTTGGCCGTCTTCTCGGAGATGTCGGCGAGGCGGGCGAGCTCGGAATAGACCACCGGCTTGGAAGTGAGCGAGGCACACGCAGCCATGAAGCGGCGGAACTTGAACTCATCGCCCACCTGGGCAAGGTCGCGGATGTCGCGCATGAGGTAGGTGTCGATGTAAGACTCGTAGCCGCCGGCGCGGAGGTCTTCCGGAAGCGCGCGAATGCCCGGCAGCGAACCGGCGACGATGCGTTCGAACGCCTCCCCCACCAGGTACGGGGGCATTTCGCCAGCGCGACGCAGGAAGTACTCCTCGGAAGGGGCGAACGGCTCGGTCGGCGCGCCGGCGATCTCCGCGCCAGAGAGGCCGAGCATCTCGATGATACCGGCGCGGCCCGCGAGTGACTCAGAGACGGAGCGCATGAGGTGGAACGGCTGCGAGCCCGTGAGCCACACGGTGCCATTCTCGTCGGAGGCGTCGACGAGCTCCTTGATGTAGGGCAGGAGCTCCGGCGCCTTCTGAATCTCGTCAATGAGGACGGGCGGACGGTAGCGCTGGAGGAAGAGGGCCGGGTCCTGCTTTGCGAGCATC
The DNA here is from genome assembly GCA_963641675.1 of Anaerovoracaceae bacterium. Classification (GTDB taxonomy): domain Bacteria; phylum Actinomycetota; class Coriobacteriia; order Coriobacteriales; family Atopobiaceae; genus Parolsenella. The sequence goes on along the minus strand of CAVIES010000148.1, from coordinate 1,177 downwards.
TGCGTAGCCGTGCTGTCAAGGGAGACATAGGCGCGCTCCGTACCAGAGGCGGCGTCCTGCTCAATGAGGTGCTTGAGCATAGTGGTCTTGCCAACCTGGCGCGGCCCGGTAACGACCACGACCTTAAAGTGCTCGGAGTAGCGCCTGACGAGCGGCTCCAAAGCGCGTTCGATGTACATGCAGAGACCTCATTTCTTCTCAAATCCGGAATCGCACTCCGGATTTGAGAAGATTTTAGCACGAGAAACCCTCTCAAATCCGGAATCGGACTCCGGATTTGAGAGGGTTTTACGAGGCTGATCAGCCGCACGGCACAACCACCGTGCGATCTACCAGCCAATACTTAACTCGGGCAAAACCGACTCGGTTGCAGCCGAGTTAAGTTGCGAGCGGAGGCAAGGGCCCCGCCTGCCTTTAACCGCCCGGTTGCCCCAACCCACCGCGGCACCCGCCTCAACCCGCAAGCCGCCCGCCTGAAGCGTGGCTGATAGCGGGTGGCGACGCTCGTATAATTGCGGGTATGGATTGATATTTCGCGAGCGGCGTGCGGGGCTTGGGAACAGGCAGCCGGGCGGCACTCGCGAGAGGCGGGCGGCACGACGGGCCGCGAAGGCCGGCATCCGGCCGAGCGACCACAGCGCCACCCGCGCAGCACGCAGACCAGCCGAGTAGCCACGGCGCCACCCGCGCAGCACGCAGACCAGCCGGGCAGCCACGGCGCCACCCGCGCAGCACGCAGACGAGAAGGGCCTTGCCATGAAGAAGCGCGCCTTTGTCCTTGCAACCCTCGCCCTGGGAGCCTCCCTGGCCTTTGCCGACGTGCCGGCCGTGGCCATCGCGGGCGACGCGGCAGACGCCGCGACGGCGGCCGCAGCGGGCGAGCAGAACGCCGCCAGCGCGGATGCGGCAAGCGAGGGCGGCCAGGCCTCCGGCGGCGACGCAAGCGAGGCCGACGCTGCCGCCAAGGCCGCAGACGCAGCCAGCGCCGCCAGCTCCAACGCGGACGCCAACGCCACCAGCGCAGCAACCGCGGCCGACGCGGCCAACACCCCCGCCGTCGCAAGCGACGACGGCGACACCTACGCCCACAGCGAGTCGAAGACCAGCGGCAGCGTCACCTTCACCGTGCAGTGGAACGACCCCGTGGCCGGCGAGGACACCACCTTCCACGTAACGC
>CAVIES010000147.1:0-4699 GCA_963641675.1 Anaerovoracaceae bacterium | reverse complement strand
GTCCATGGCAGTGGAGAGCCCCGTGTCAAAGGCGGCGAGGCTGCCGTCTGCGGAAACCGCAAGCGCATCGGTCGCGCGCACGCGGGCGAGCGTGGAGGCGAGGTAGTCGCGCAGCACCCCGTAGCGGCTGCCCTTGCCAACGCCCTCGCCGGGGTAGTTCCACTTCTCCGGCGCGGCGGCCGTGGCCAGCGTGCCGAGCGCGGCCTCCCAGGTGCCGATGGTCATGAACTGTGCGAGGTCACGGGCGGGGTCGGCCTCCGCTGCCTTGGGGCTAAGCTGCGCCCAGCAGCCGCCTTCGGCCTGCGGCAGGCCCTCCAGGCCCACGGCCTCGTGCGCGGTGCCCGTGCCGTCGTCGCCGTCCACGAGGGCAAGCTGCCAGCGGCGGGCGTCGGTGGCCTTGTTGGAGCGCTTGATGGTGACCATCACGGGTGCGGAGCCGTCTTCCTGCAGGTAGCGCAGGGGGAAGGTCACGAGGTTGCGGGAGCCGGTGGCCGTGCCGGTGGCGCGGGCCACGCGCCAGTCCTCGTCGAGGATGGTGAGGATGTCGGCGTCGATGGGCAGCATCCGCGTGAGCATGCCCATGAGGGCCGGCTTGGGCGAGACCTCCTCGCTGAAGTTCGTGGGGAAGCCCGAGGTATCGGCCTTGCGCGGGGCGGCCGCGGGTGCGGGCGCTGCGGGCGCGGGCGCTGCGGGTGCGGCGGCCTCGGGTTCGGCGGGCGTCTGCGCCGCGATCTGCTCCAAGAGCGAGGCTGCGGAGGGCTTTGCGGGTTCCTCCGCCTGCACCTCGTCGCCGGCCTCGACGTTCTCTGCATCATCCTTCGCAGCCACAGCCTCCGTGGCGGGTTCCTCCGCGGCCTCCGCGGCTCCGCCCGCAATCTCGGGCGCGGCGGCTTCTGTGGCCTCCGCAACAGCCTCGGGCGCCGGCTCCGCCACAGGCTCGGGCTCCGGCTCGGGTTCCGGCGCCAGCAGCTTGGGGCGCACGGGCTTCACGGCGCCCTTCTTGCGCTTCCAGGGCTTGCCCTTGCCGCCGGCCTGCTTGGCCTCCTGCTTTCCGCCGGCCGCGGCCTCAAGCGCGGCGTCCCAGTCCTCGCGGCGGGTGACGGTTACGTAGAAGCGCCCACCCTTGAAGGCCGTGAGCTGCACAAAGTCGCCGAGCGCGGCAAAGAGGCCCTGCGCGTCCTCGTAGCCTAGGCTCTCGGGCGTGATCTCCTCCGCCGCAAGCGCCTCCACCGCCTTGGGCAAAAACGTCTGCTTGCCAATGCCAAGCGCGCCGCCAAGCAGCTGGTAGAGATAGAGCTTGTTGGCCTCGCTGAGCTGCACGGGGCCGTAGCTGGTCTGCTTCTTTGCCATGGGAGTCTCCTGTCTGCGCGCGCCACGGGCGCCGCGAAATTGTCTGCCCACTAGGCTAACACGAACCCACCGCACCGCCCCGCTCCACCGCGGGCGCGCGGGGCAGCCGCGCGCTACACTCTTGAAGGTTAGCCACAAGGCCCGCAAAGGGCCACAAAAGGAGGAAGAATGCCCAGCTACAACCCTAAGCCCAGCGACGTGCTCGAGCGTTTCCTGCGCTACGTCCAGGTGGACACCCAGTCAGACCCCCACAACGAGGCGGAGACCCCCTCCACCCCCTGCCAGCACGACCTCGCCCGCATGCTCGCCTCCGAGCTCGAGGCCCTCGGCTGCGAGGACGTCACCACCAACGAGCACGCCTACGTCACGGCGAGCGTGCCCGCCTCCGCCGGCGCGGAGGGCCTCCCCGCCCTCGGCCTCATCGCCCACATGGACACCGCACCCGACGCGCCTGCCTCCGGCGTGAAGCCGCGCGTCGTGCACTACGAGGGCGGCCCGCTCGTGGCCGGTGAGCGCGCCGGCAAGGTGGTCCAGACCACGCCCGAGGAGCTCCCGGCCCTCAACCGCTTCGTGGGCCAGGACATCGTCCTCACGGATGGCACCACGCTGCTCGGCGCCGACGACAAGGCCGGTGTGGCCGAGATAATGGCCCTCGTCGCCCGCCTCATGGCCGAGCCCGAGCTCGCCCACCCCACGCTCAAGATTGCCTTCGTGCCCGACGAGGAGATCGGCCACGGCGCGAGCCTGCTTGACCTCGACGCCTTCGGCGCCGAGTGGGCCTACACGGTCGACGGCGACGAGCTGGGCGAGTTCAACTGGGAGTGCTTCTCCGCGGCCCAGGCCACCGTCAAGGCCCACGGCGTGGAGGTCCACCCGGGCAGTGCCAAGAACGTCATGGTGAACGCCATCTCGGTCATCCACGAGTTCGACTCCATGCTGCCGGCGGCCGAGCGCCCCGAGCACACCGAGGGCTACGAGGGCTTCTTCCACGCCATCGAGACCGCGGGCACCGCCGGCGAGGCCACGATCACCTACATCGTGCGCGACTTCGACTCCACCCGCTTTGCCACCCGCAAGCAGCAGCTGCAAGACGTCGCCGCCTTCCTTAACGCCCGCTATGGCGAGGGCACGGTTGAGGTCTCGCTTCGCGACCAGTACCGCAACATGGTGGAGCACATGGCCGGCATGGAGTTCCTGCGCGACAACGCGCTCGCCGCCATGGAGGCCTGCGGCATGGACTGCCGCGTGATGCCCGTTCGCGGCGGCACCGACGGCGCCGAGCTCACCTTCCGCGGCCTGCCCTGCCCCAACCTCCCCACCGGCGGCTACAACTACCATGGCGTGCGCGAGTTCATTCCCGTGCGCAGCATGGAGCTCATGGTGGACGCCTTGGAGCAGCTCGTCGCCCGCTTCGCCGTGGCGCAGGCTTAAGGCCAAAACTTGATGGAGATGGGGCGCAACGCGCATTCGCGGGCATGCGCTCTGAGCCATTGGGCAAAATACAGATAGAAGTTCGTACGCGGCGCCTCGCCAAGGGGCGCCGCTTCGCAAAAGCTGAGGGGCGAGAAGATGGCAGCAGCAACGCTGGACACAAGGACGTTCGCAAGCGCGCAGCTTAAGAGCGAGGAGCCGCCGAGCGTGCCCGACGTGCGCCAGTACATCGTCGTCGACCGCTCGCTCGGCATGAGCGCCGGCAAGCTTGCCGCCCAGGTGGCGCATGCCAGCGTGGCCGCGCTTCTCGCCGGCACCCAGCGCTACGTGGAGGGCGACCCCACCTCTGGCCCCATCGGCCTCGAGTGGGGCGGCAGCCTCGCGCGCACCTCGGTCGACGCCTCCGTGCTTGCGGATTGGGTGCGCCAGGGCGAGCCCAAGATCGTGCTTGCCGTGGACGGCGAGCGCGCGCTGGCCTCCCTCGTGAGCCGGGCGGAGAGCCGCGGCCTCATGGAGGGCATGGACTTCTTCTGCATCCGCGACGCCTGCCGCACCGAGCTCACGCCCGACGAGAGCGGCAGCCGTTGGACCTGCGTGGGCTTCGCCCCCATGGACGTCGCCACCATCTCGCCCGTGACGGGACAGCTCCCCCTGTATAGGTAAAGGTAGAACGCATGATTGAAATCCAGGGCATCGCCAAGTCGTACAAGACCGGTGACTTTGTCCAGAGGGCGCTCGACGGCGTCTCCATCACCTTCCGCGAGAGCGAGTTCGTGGCCGTGCTCGGCCCCTCGGGCTCCGGCAAGACGACCTTCCTGAATATCCTCGGCGGCTTTGACCATGCCGACTCCGGAGACATCGTCGTCAACGGCGTCTCCACCAAGGACTACTCCGACGCGGACTGGGACACCTACCGCAACCACCGCATCGGCTTCGTGTTCCAGAGCTACAACCTCATCCCGCACCAGACGATCCTCCAGAACGTCGAGCTCGCGCTCACGCTGGCGGGCGTCGGCGCGGAGGAGCGTCGCGAGCGCGCCCGCGCCGCGCTCGAGCGCGTGGGCCTGGGGCCGCACGTGAACAAGCGCCCGGCCCAGCTCTCCGGCGGCCAGATGCAGCGCGTGGCCATCGCCCGCGCCCTGGTGAACGACCCAGAGATCGTGCTGGCGGACGAGCCCACGGGAGCCCTTGATACCGAGACGGGCATCCAGGTCATGAACATCCTGGCCGAGGTCGCCAAGGACCGCCTGGTCATCATGGTCACCCACAACCCGCAGCTAGCGGAGGACTACGCCACGCGCATCGTGCGCATCAAGGACGGCCAGATCGTGGACGATTCGCGCCCCATCGGCGAGGCCGAGCTGGCCGAGCAGAAGGCGGCCGAGGTGGGCTCCGAGCAGCCCAAGAAGCGCAGCTCCATGAACTTCCTCACGGCACTCTCGCTCTCTGCCAATAACCTCCTCACCAAGAAGGGCCGCACGTTCATGACGGCCTTCGCGGGTTCCATCGGCATCATCGGCATCGCCGCGATCCTTGCTCTCTCCAACGGCGTCAACAACTACATCGCCAAGGTGGAGGAGGATACGCTCTCCAGCTACCCGCTCTCCATCACCCAGCAGAGCTACGACCTCTCGAGCATGATGGGCGCCTCAAAGACGGCCGACGACTCGGAGGGCTCGAGCTCCGACGGCTCCATTCCCGTCATCACCGCGGTGAGCGACATGTTCGCGAGCGTGCAGTCCAACGACCTCTCGAGCTTCAAGGAGTACCTCGACGCCGGCTGGGACGGCATGGACGACGACGTCAACGCCATCCAGTACAGCTACGGCATCAGCCCCGTTATCTACGGCGCGAGCACGAACGCGAGCGCCGCCAGCAGCGACGACGCAAGCGGTGACGGCCGCTCAGGCTCCACCGC
>CAVIES010000146.1:0-4738 GCA_963641675.1 Anaerovoracaceae bacterium | reverse complement strand
CAGCAGGCTTGTTGCCCACATAGCGCCCGCCAAGCAGGCAAGTAACTATAGCTGTGAGGGATATGGGGGCCCGTACGCGTCGGCGGTAGTTCCGCACACGCAGGAGCCAAGGAAAGCTATCGACCCTGAAGCGCGGCCTCGAGCGCAAGGACCTGCTCGGTTGCAGGGGCATCGCTCGCCACGTAGCGCAGCCACTCGCCCTCCCCTGCCAGACGCAGGTGGAGCTCCGGCCCAAAGCCGCCGCACAGCGTGCAGGAGGCCTCGTGGTAGTCAGTGTCGCTCGTAAGGCCCGGGTAGCGCACCTCGGCCACGGCCGGGTGGCACGCGAGGTAGTTGGCGACCACCTGGGCAGCATCGCTGAGAAGCCGCCATTGGCCAGCGTCCATGCGCTCGATCAGCTCGGCAAGCGCAGAGAGCGAGGGGCCGCCCGCCGCGCATGCGGCAAGCAGCCCCTCGCAAGAGTTCACGTTGTTGGCGCGCTCGGCCACTAGCTGCGGCGCTCGGCGATCTCGGCCGTGATGGAGGCGATGAACTCGTCCACGCTCATCGGGTTGGTCTCGTTGGAGCGGTCGCGGACGGAGATGTTGCCGGCCTCGACCTCCTTCTCGCCCAGGATGAGCATGTAGGGCACGCGGTCGGTGGAGCGGGCCTCGCGGATCTTGTAGCCGATCTTCTCGTCGCGGTCGTCGACCTTAACGCGGATGCCGGCGGCGTCGAGCTTGTCGGCCACCTCGTGGGCGTAGGCGCGGCTCTTCTCAGAGACGGGCAGGACGTCGACCTGCACCGGGGCCAGCCATGTCGGGAACTTGCCGGCGTAGTGCTCGATGAGGATGCCGATGAAGCGCTCGATGGAGCCGAAGCACACGCGGTGAAGCATGATGGGGCGCTTCTTGGTGCCGTCGGCGTCGGTGTACTCGAGCTCGAAGTTGATGGGCATCTGGAAGTCGAGCTGCACCGTGCCGCACTGCCAGGTGCGGCCGAGCGAGTCCTCCAGGTGGAAGTCGATCTTGGGGCCGTAGAAGGCACCGTCGCCCTCGTTGAGCTCGTAGTCCATGCCGAGCTGCTCAAGGGCGGTCTTGAGGCCGTTCTCGGCGCGCTCCCAGTCCTCGTCGGAGCCCATGGAGTCGTCCGGGCGGGTGGAGAGCTCCACGTGGTACTTGAAGCCGAACTTCTGGTAGACGGAGTCGATGAGGTTCACGACGCCCACGATCTCGTCGGTGAGCTGGTCGGGACGCACGAACAGGTGCGCGTCGTCCTGGTTGAAGCAGCGCACGCGGAAGAGGCCGTGAAGGGCGCCGCGCATCTCGTGGCGGTGCACCAGGCCGATCTCGCCGGCGCGGATGGGCAGCTCGCGGTAGGAGTGCGGCTTGGAGGCATAGACAAGCACGCCGCCCGGGCAGTTCATGGGCTTGACGCAGTACTCTTCCTCGTCAATGACGGTGGAGTACATGTTGTCCTTGTAGTGGTCCCAGTGGCCGGAGGTCTTCCAGAGCTGCTTGTTCATGATGAGCGGCGTGGAGATCTCGACGTAGCCGGCCTTGTGGTGAATCTCGCGCCAGTAGTCGAGGAGGGTGTTCTTGAGCACCATGCCGTTGGGCAGGAAGAACGGGAAGCCCGGGGCCTCGTCGCGCATCATGAAGAGGTCCATCTCGCGGCCGATCTTGCGGTGGTCGCGCTTCTTGGCCTCCTCGAGCAGGCGCAGGTGCTCCTCGAGCTCCTCCTTGGAGCCGAAGGCGATGCCGTTGATGCGCGTGAGCATCTTGTTGTCCTTGTCGCCCTTCCAATAGGCGCCGGAGACGCCGGTGAGCTTGAAGGCCTTGAGCGCCTTGGTGTAGCAAAGGTGCGGGCCAACGCACATGTCGATGTACTCGCCCTGCTGGTAGAAGGTGATGCGGGCGTCCTCGGCAAGGTCACCGATGTGCTCGACCTTGTACTTCTCGCCGCGCTCCTCCATGAGGGCGATGGCCTCGGCACGGGGCTTCTCGTACACGGTGAACTTGAGGTTCTCCTTGCAGATCTTCTTCATCTCGGCCTCGATCGCGGGGAAGTCGTCCTCGCTGATCTTCTTGTCGCCGAGGTCGACGTCGTAGTAGAAGCCGTTGTCGGTGGCGGGGCCGTAGGCAAAGTCGGCCTCGGGATAGAGGCGCTTGATGGCCTGGGCCATGATGTGGGCGGCGGAGTGGCGGATGACGTGGAGCTCGTCTTCCGCGGGGCACTCGTCAACGTGACCGTCGTTGTAAAGAACCTTCATTGGGAACCCTCTTCCGAATGGGTGAATAACCGGGCTAGACGTACACATAAGCGCCCGTCGCCGCAGAGGGCAACGGACGCTTCTTAGGCTTTTACCTCAACTGAGCCTAACGCAGCAGCAAGGCAAAGCCTTACTGGATGCGTGTGCGGCAGTAGGGGCAGACCTTCCAGTCTGCGTTGAGCGGGCGGTGGCAGGTCGGGCAGACGTTGCGCACCTGGGTGTTGCAGTTGGGACAGACGATGAAGTCCTTGTCGATGGGGGTCGCGCACTTGGGGCAGATGCCGTAGTGCGAGAGCTGGTGCTCGCGAAGGGCGATGTCGAGGTCCTGCTCCTCACGATCGACCAGGTAGGAGCTCGGGCGCAGGATGACGTAGGCGAGAAGGCCCACGATGGGGATCACGCTGATGATGGCCCAGAGCCACCAGGGCTCGGCACCGCGGCGCTGGGCGTCGCGGATGACGTAGACGATGGAGAGAACGTAGAGCATGACGACACAGGCGAGCATCAGGTAGAGCACCATGCGCACCTCGGGCGTAAGCAACTGATCGACAAGGTCAGACATTCTGAAAGCTCCTTCTTCGATGGGCACGCCACGCGGGCGAGCGTCATAACTCGAGAGATTGTAGCAGCACTAGCGCTGAGCTGCCACCTCTCCGGCAAGGGTGATTGACCCAACCGCAACATAAGCCTCGCCGGCTAGCTGGGCACACGCCTCCCCCACGGTGGCAAAGACCGCCTTAGGCTCCACGCCATTCGCACGGAACTTAGACGCGAGCTCAGCTGCGGGGAGTGCTCGGGAGCTTGAGGTGGCCGTGACGTAGACCCTCGGGAACTCATGGGCGAGCTGGGCCACCACGCCGTCGACGTCCTTGTCGGAGAGCACGGCAGCCAGAAGCGCCGGGCGCTTCTCAACCTCGGGCTCAGCCTCCGTGAGCGAGGCCAGGAAGGCACGGATGGACTGCGGGTTGTGGGCGGCATCGATGAGGTGGAGGGGGCGCTCTGAGAGCACGTCGAAGCGGCCGGGCGTGGGGCAGGCGGCGACGCTGGCGCGCAGGGCCGATGGCTCAAGCTCGCGGCCGAGGTATGCCTCGGCAAGCAGGGTTGCGCAGGCGATGTTTGCAGCCTGGTAGCTCGGCTTTATTGCGCGCAGGCCCTCGTAGGTGGCACGCGGGCTCGCAAGGCTCAGCTCCAGCTCGGCGCCAAGGGCGGCGGGACGCTCAGTGATGCGGTAGCTCGCATGCGGAAGCTCCGGGCGCTCGCGGGTGGCACCGGCCTCTATCTCGCCGGGCGCGTCGACGGCAACTTCCGGGCGGAGCAGCACGGGCTCCACGCCCTCCGCCTCGCAGCGAGCGAGGATGACGTCCTCCACCGTGGAGGGCGCCCAGGTGCCGACGCCCAGCACGCAGGCCTGGCCGCGCTTGATGACGGCGGCCTTCTCGGCGGCTATCTCTTCCAGCGTGTTTCCCAGGATTCGGCAGTGGTCGAGCCCGATGCCCGTGACGCAGGTGACATCCGGGTGGGTGGCGCTCGTGGCGTCCCAGCGGCCGCCGAGGCCCACCTCTAGCACCGCCACCTCCACGCCAGCCTCCGCAAAGACGGCGCAGGCGGCAACGGTGAGCAGGTCGAACTCTGTGACGCGGTAGGGCCTCTCCCCCGCCGCCTCGCGCCGGGCGTTCACGCGGCGCCCCGCCTCAGCCGCCAGGCTGATGCCGCGGGCAAAGGCCTCGCGCGAGACGGGCTCGCCCGCCACCTCCATGCGCTCGCGCATCTCCACGAGCTCCGGAGAGGTGTAAAGCGCGCTCCGCCTGCCCTGGCCGGCGAGGATGGCGGCCGTGTAGCGGCTGGTGGAGGTCTTGCCGTTGGTGCCGGCTATCTGCACGATGTCGAAGGCGGAATCCGGCCTGCCCAGCTCGTCGAGCATGTCAACGACCGTCTCCAGAAGCGGGTCACCGGTGTTTCCGAAGAAGCCCGTGTCGTGGGCCATGCGCTCGGCTTCCTCATAAGAGAGCGCAGACGCCTCGAAGGGCGCTGCCCAGGGCTCGTTCTCGCAAGACGACATGTTCAAGACCTCCCGGCCTTTCGCGCCGCGAACGGGCGCGGTTGAATTCGTTGAAATCTGGCAGCGCGCTCGCTCGGCGCCTCGCCCCAGTGCGGCGGCGTAGGCCTCGCCACCGAGGCGGCTCTCCCCTACGCGCTCACGTGGAGGAGGTTCAGGGCCTCCTCGCGGCTGCGGGCGTCTGAGCGCAGGCTCCCTCGCACGGCGCTCGTCACGGTGGTGGCACCGGCGGCGCGGATGCCGCGCATGGTCATGCAGGTGTGCTCGGCCTCGATCACCACCATCACGCCCTTGGGGTCGAGCTCGGCCACCATGGCGTCGGCGATCTGGCTGGTGAGACGCTCCTGCAGCTGCGGGCGGGCGGCAAAGCCGGCTACGCAGCGGGCGATCTTGGAGAGGCCGGTCACGCGGCCATCGCGCGGGATGTAGGC
>CAVIES010000145.1:0-4752 GCA_963641675.1 Anaerovoracaceae bacterium | reverse complement strand
ATCGTCTTCTCCTACGCCGCTTTCTCGGCCGGCGAGCCGCACGTCTACCCACGCAAGAGCCTCGTACGCAACGCGGGCAACGACGGCACGGGCACCCACGTGGCCCCCACCCAGCGGTATGAGACTCCCCTGGCGCAGTCGGTGAGCTCCGCAAGCTTCTGCCCCGGCGTGGCACCCGTGCCCGCCATCGTCGAGGAGTTCCACCGCTTCTACTCCACGTCCACTTTCCGCAGGATGGTGAACACGCTCAAGCGGTGGAAATACATCTTGTTCAGTTAACAGTTCTCAGTTAACAGTTAATACAGAACCCCGCCAGCCGTTGCTTCGGCTGACGGGGTTTATAAGTAGTGGATGATTTTCAGTGGGGGCGCAGCAGCAACTGTTAGCTGTTACTTGTTAACTGCAAGGTTGTTGTCTATCGCCAGCCATTCGGCGTAGGATGTGGCGGTCTCGTGGAGGCGGAGGGCAACAAGGCTGACGCCATCGGGCAGGCGAGGCGCGATGCGTGTGGCGAAGTCCGAGAGCATATTCTCGCACGTGGGCTGGTAGTCCACCTCGACGAGGCGCTGCGTGATGCCCGCCACGGCGGCCGGGGATACCGAGCCACGGCGGACCATCAGGGAGTGGTCGAGCCGCGAGACGACCTCCTCGCCCACAATCTTCTTGAGGAGAGAGAAATCTATCACCATGCCGTATTTGGGCGAAGCGGGGTCGGCGCACGGCGTGCCCGCCACCGTGACGCGGAGGATATACGAATGACCGTGGACATTGCTGCAGAGGCCGTCGTAGCCGGGCAGGAAATGTGCCATCTCGAAAGTGAACTCTTTGGTAAGTCTTATTACTGACATCTTATTTTTGGTAACTTTGCTCTGAAACAATCTACGAAAATAATAGATTTTTCCCCAAAAAGGATGGACCTAAGAGAGATACAAGCCCCCGTGGCGGAGCACCTAGAGCGCTTCGAGCCTTACTTCGACAGCCAGCTGCAGAGCCCCAACAGCCTGCTGACCCTCGCCACGCGCTACGTCTTCCGCCGCCGCGGCAAGCGCATGCGCCCCCTCCTCGTCTTCCTCTCGGCAGCCGCCGCAGGCGAGGTTCGCGATGCCACGTACGCCGCCGCCGCCCTCATCGAGATGCTCCACAACGCCTCGCTGCTGCATGACGACGTGGTGGACGAGACCTACACCCGCCGCGGGCAGTGGAGCCTCATGGGCCTCATGGGCAGCAAGGTGGCCGTACTCGTGGGCGACTTCTTCCTGGCGCGCGGCATGGAGATGGCTCTCAACGGCGGCCACTACGAGGTGCTCGGCATCGTGAGCCGCGCCGTCCGCGACCTGGCCGACGGAGAGCTCAGCCAAATGGAGCACGCGCGCCGTATGGACATCACCGAGGAGACCTACATGGGAGTGATCCGCAAGAAGACGGCCACCCTCATCGAGGCCTGCACGCGGTCGGGCGCCACGAGCACCGGGGCCGACAAGGAGACCGTGGATGCCCTTGCCGCCTATGGCAACCATCTCGGCCTGGCCTTCCAGATCCGCGACGATATGTTCGACTACACGCCGGGCGGCCTCTTCGGCAAGCCAGCCCTCAACGACGTCAAGGAGCAGAAGATGACCCTGCCCCTCATATCCGCCCTCGCCGACGCCACCGAGGCCGAGCGCAAAGCCCTCCTTAAGATGATCCGCCGCCAGCCCAAGGCCGACGAGACGGCCGAGGCCGCCCTCGAAATGGTGCGCACCCACGGCGGCATGGACTATGCGGAGACCAAGATGAACGAGCTGGCCGACATGGCCATACGCGACCTCGCCCACCTGCCGGACGGCGACGCGAAGGTGTCGCTCTGCCAACTCGTGGCCTTCAACCTGGGGAGGAAAAACTGAGAACAGAGCACAGTGAACTGAAAAATGCTATCTTCGCGTAGGTTTTCCTATTTGGGAGAGAAAACGAGACGACGAGGGGTGCCGCGAAAGCGCGGCTGAGATCATACCCTGATGACCTGACGCAGGTAATGCTGCCGTAGGGACAGTGAGTCCGACATTTTTTATCTTTTGAAGAAGACGAGACAAGTATCTCGGGCCCGCGCATCACGCCGCGGCACATATCCTCGCAAGGTTCGCTACACCCTCCCAAGAGAATAGAACAGGAAACCCCGCCACGGGCACCCACCCCGCTGCGGCAAGCGACACACAGAACCTTAAAACCAAAGAGGATATGCAAATCATCGTAAACGACAAGCCTACCGACTTCAGCGGGAAGACCGTTGCCGACCTCGTGCAGCAGCTCGCCCTCCCCGCCAATGGCGTAGCCGTGGCCGTCGGCATGGACATCATCCCCCGCGCCGAATGGGCCGACCACCAGATCGCCGAGGGCGACAAAATCATGATTATCAAGGCCGCCAGCGGAGGATAAAACCAGTTAACAGTGCGCAGTTAACAGTTCACAGTTTTTGTTACCCCGTCCACTCCCCAAATCCCAAGAAAACCACACAGCGATAGCCATATCGCCAATAGTAAAAAACATATGTCAGAAAAACTTATCATCGCTGGCCGAGAGTTCGGCTCGCGCCTCTTCCTCGGAACAGGAAAATTCAGCAGCAACGACATCATGCGCAGCGCCATCGCGGCATCAGGCACCGAGATGGTCACAGTGGCCATGAAGCGCATCGACACCCAGAACAGCCAGAATGACGACATGCTCGCCCACATCAAGGCCCCGGGCATCCAGCTCCTCCCGAACACCAGCGGCTGCCGCACAGCCGAGGAGGCCATCTTCGCCGCCAAGCTCAGCCGCGAGGCCTTCGGCACAGAGTGGCTCAAGCTCGAGATACACCCCGACCCCCGCAACCTCCTCCCGGACCCCATCGAGACCCTCAAGGCCACCGAGGAGCTCGTAAAGCTCGGCTTCAAAGTCCTCCCCTACTGCCAGGCGGACCCCATCCTCTGCAAGCGCCTTGAGGAGGCCGGAGCCTCGACCGTCATGCCCCTCGCTGCGCCCATCGGCACCAACAAGGGTCTCCGCACCGAGGACTTCCTCCAGATGATCATCGAGCAGAGCACCGTGCCCGTGGTCGTCGACGCAGGCATCGGCGCACCGAGCCACGCCGCCGCCGCCATGGAGATGGGAGCCGACGCCGTCCTCGTCAACACCGCCATCGCCGTGGCCACGGACCCCGAACAGATGGCCATAGCATTCAAGGAGGCCGTAGTTGCCGGCCGCCGCGCCTACGAGGCCGGTCTCGGCGCCGTGTCCGATACCGTCGAGGCTAGCTCTCCTCTCACCTCTTTCCTTAACTAATATCCAGTTCTCAGTGCACAGTTCTCAGTTCTCAGTTCTCAGTTGCGGGTGTAACCCCGTAATTGTCAATTGTCAACTGTCAATTGTCAATTGTCAATTAAAAAATGAACGACAACATAAAGATAACTTTCCCCGGCAGTGAGAAAGTCTACCTGCCTGGCCAGAAATACCCCGACCTCCGAGTAGGCATGCGCCGCGTCAACCTCACCCCCACGGTGACCATCGACGCCGACGGCACTGAGCACCGCACGGAGAACGCCCCCGTCCTCGTCTACGACACCAGCGGCCCCTACGGCGACAAGGACGCGCAGATCGACCTCAAGAAGGGCCTCCCGCGACTCCGCGAGAAATGGATCCTCGACCGCGGCGGAGTTGAGCGACTCTCGGAGCTCACCAGCGAATACGGCCGCATGCGCCTCGCCGACAAGAGCCTCGACCACCTCCGCTTCGAGCACATCCAGATGCCCCTCCGCGCCAAGGAAGGCGCCCACGTCACCCAGATGTGGTACGCCAAGCACGGCATCGTGACGCCCGAGATGGAGTACGTGGCCATCCGCGAGAACATGAACTGCGCCGAGCTCGGCATCGACACACATATCACGCCCGAGTTCGTCCGCGACGAGATTGCCGCCGGACGCGCGGCCCTCCCCGCCAACATCAACCATCCCGAGTCCGAGCCGATGATCATCGGCAGCAAGTTCCTCGTCAAGATCAACACCAACATCGGCAACTCGGCCACCACCTCCAGCATCGACGAGGAGGTTGAAAAGGCCGTTTGGAGCTGCAAATGGGGCGGCGACACCCTCATGGACCTCTCGACGGGCGACAACATCCACGAGACCCGCGAATGGATTGTCCGCAACTGCCCTGTGCCTGTAGGCACCGTGCCCATGTACCAGGCCATGGAGAAAGTACATGGCAAGGCCGAGGACCTCACGTGGGAGCTCTTCCGCGACACCCTCATTGAGCAATGCGAGCAGGGCGTGGACTACTTCACCATCCACTGCGGCATCCGCCTCCACAACGTCGGCCTGGCCGACGACCGCCTCACGGGCATGGTATCCCGCGGCGGCTCCATCATCTCCACCTGGTGCCGCTACCATCAGAAAGAGAGCTTCCTCTACGAGCACTTCGACGACATCTGCGACATCTGCGCCAAGTATGACGTAGCCCTCTCGCTCGGCGACGGACTCCGCCCCGGCTGCACGCACGACGCCAACGACCGCGCACAGTTCGCCGAGCTTGACACCATGGGCGAGCTCGTGGAGCGCGCTTGGGCCCGCGACGTGCAGGCTTTCATCGAAGGCCCTGGCCACGTGCCGATGCACAAGATCCGCGAGAACATGGAGCGCCAGATCGAGAAGTGCCACGAGGCCCCGTTCTACACCCTCGGCCCGCTCGTCACCGACATCGCGCCAGCCTACGACCACATAACGAGCGCCATAGGCGCCAGCC
>CAVIES010000144.1:0-4780 GCA_963641675.1 Anaerovoracaceae bacterium | reverse complement strand
CGGCAAAGGCGGGCTCTCGTTCGAGGGGACCGATGGCGAACGGTCGGTTTCACGTGCCGAATGGCGCGGGTTCCTAGAGGCAGCTCCCCTCCCGCCGTGCGCCACGGAATCGCAATACATCGCATCTAGCTCGTATTATTTGGTTTAAATTCAATATGGACTTCACTATGCCCAGCCTTTTTCCTCAACTGGAAAAACGCATGAGTATCTGCGGCGGTCCCCTGAAGAATAGCTTAGATGGCAAAGAAGGGAGGTCCGCAATGCAGGCATCAGAGCGTCAGGTCAAAATCCTCGACTACCTCAACGTCCATGGTGACGTCAGCCTTGACCATCTATGCGCGGACCTTGACGTCTCCAAGGCAACGGTGCGCTCCGAGCTCAAGGGGCTCGAGTCGGTCTTGGAGGGAAGCGGCATCGCGTTGACGATGCTGCCCGGGAACATCGTTCGTTGCGAGGGCTCGCACAACCTTCCCGGCCTGCTTGTCGAGCTCGGCGCGCACCGCGACCCCAGCTCTGACGACCTCATCAAGCTCTACCTGCTGGTGAGCGTTGACTACGTCTCCATGCAGCAAATCGCCGATGACCTGCACATGAGCCGCTCCTTTGTGGAGAAGCGCATCGCCGAGTATCGTCGCGAGGGCTGCTTCCGCATCGCAAGCGACCGCAGGGCGGGCGTTGCCTACTGCGGCAGCCCCTATGAACGTCTCGCGCAGTTCTCCGACATCGCCTACGAGCACTTTCCCTGCGTCGACTTTATGGCGGAGCTTGCAAGGCTTGAGTCTGCCGGCGTGCCTGTACTCGACGGTCTCACTCGTCGCAGGATTGAGTCATCCATCGCGTTTGCCGACGAGCTACGTCAAAGCGACAACGAGAGCCTCACGGACGATGCCTACCGTCAGCTTTTGATTCGCTCGACGTTCCTCTCGAGCGACGATGCCCCTGGCTCCGGCGACCCGGCACCCTTCGTGACCGACGTCGACATTCTGTCCCCGAGGGAGTTCGAGCTTTCGGGTCCCCTCGTGTCGCTCGCGAGCCTTCCCGGCGCCATCGCCTACCGCCGCCGCGTGGACAATGCGGCCGCCCACGCGCGCGCCTCCTTCACCGAATCCCAGATACGCCTGCTCACGGGCCTTATGGCGAGTGCCCGAAAGCTGCACAAGCTTGACATCGACGCCGTTGCCCAGAGCATGGACGAGTTCGTGTGCTCGATACTCTCCGAGATCAACGAGACGCTCGGCGTCGACCTGCGCTCCGACCAGCAGCTTAGGCGAGGATTGGCGCTGCACATCTACACCACGGTCATCCGTCGCGATTCGCTGCCCGCGGGCCTCGACGCCCTCGAGAGCAGGGAGGTCCGCTACCGCTATCCGCTCGGCTACGAAATGGCCACGCACGCCACCGCGGCCATCGAGCGCAAGTACGGCTACCGTCCCAGCGAGCCCGAGATGGTCTACATCGCCATGCACTTCCAGGTGGCTATCGAGCGCCTCACGAGCGAGGAGCGACGCGTAAACACCGCGGTCGTCTGCCACTATGGCCAGGCCGCCGCAAACCTCATCGCCGAGAAGGTGGGTCGCCTGTTCCCCTCGCTTGACGTCACGAGCGTGCTGTCCATGCACGAATACCTTGCCTGCGAGAAGCGCTTCGAGCTTGTCCTGGCCACCGAGCGCATCCCCGAGACCACCGCGCAGGTCATCTACGTGTCGCCCGCCCTTCGCTCCAACGAGCTCGATCGCATTCGCGTCTTCGTGGACGACCAAGAGAGCGACTACATGCTCATCAAGCGCCTGCGCGAGGCCGAGGTCATCGACTTCGATGGGCCGCTTACGCGAGACGAGGCGCTCGACCTGCTCGGCTCCCGCCTGGAAGCAGTCGGTGCCATCAAGGACGGCTTCCTTGACTCGGTAAGGCGCCGCGAGGAAATGTCCCCGACGGGTCTGGCCTTCATCGCGGTTCCGCACGGAGACCCAGAGCTTGTGCGGGAGTCGTATCTGATCGTCGGCCGCTCCCGCGAGGGCATCGACTGGGACGGGACCACCATCTACTGCGTCTTCATGTTCGCTTGCCCGCCCTGCGCGCTTGGCGAGAACGGGGCGGTCTTCTCCAAGTTCTACCGAGGCCTTGCGATGCTCGATCGAAGGAGCGAGGTCAACGAGCTTTTGGGCATCACTGTCGAGTTGGTACGGCAGCGCCTCATACGAATGATCGGCACGAGAACCGAGAGGAGGTGGTCATAAATGACAGACGAGATGTTCACGTCCGCGGACGTGCACCTGGACGTCGTGCTCGATGAGCCGACGAAGGAGTGCGCGATCAAGACGGCTTCGAGGTTCTGCGCCGGGTCCGGCGTTTCGGTCGAGGGCCTGTGCGAGGCGTTCTTCAAGCGTGAAGCAGAGTACTCGACCGGCTGCGGAGGAGGCGTCGCCATCCCGCACGCCAAGATCGCGGGAGAAGTCACGCCCAAGGTCGTCGTGGTGAGGTTTGCCGAGCCCGTTGAATGGGGTGCGATCGACGACGAGCCGGTCCGCATCGCATTCTGCCTCGTCATGCCTGAGGTCGACGATGGCAACACGCACCTCAAGGTGGTTTCAAAGCTCGCTCGCAAACTCATGGTCAAGGAGTTTGTGGACAACGTCCTGAAAATGGAGGATGCGGACGAGCTGTACGGATACGTAGTAGAGAATTTGGAGGGATAGGATGAAAATCGTAGGCATCACCAAGTGCCCCACGGGCATCGCGCACACCTATATGGCCGCGCAGAAGCTCGAAGAGGCCGGAAAGGCCCTTGGCTATGAGGTCAAGATCGAGACCCAGGGCTCCCAGGGCACCGAGAACAAACTGACCGCCGCCGAGATCGCCGCGGCAGACTATGTGGTCATCGCGGCCGACGTCTCCATCGACGAGAAGGAGCGCTTCGGCGGCAAGAAGGTCGCCAGCATGGCCATCCAGCCCGTCATCAAGGATGCCGAGGCCGTGCTGAAGAACCTGCCGAACACGGCAAAGGTGCAGGGTGGAGATGCCGTCGTCTCCTCTGACGGCGACAAGGTGAGCCCGGTCAAGGCGCTCATGAACGGCGCTTCCCACATGATCCCGTTCGTCGTGGTTGGCGGCCTGTTCATTGCCCTGTCCATTGCGATTGGCGGCTCCGCCACGGCCGACGGCATGGTTGTCTCTGAGGGCTTCTGGTCCACCATGAATGCCATTGGCAGCCAGGCGTTCGCGCTCATGTACCCGATCCTTGCGGGCTACATTGCCTACTCCATCGCTGGCCGAGCCGCGTTGGCGCCGGCCATGATCGGCGCCGAAGTTGCCGTGACCCCGGCAATCCTCGGCACCGAGGCCGGCACCGGATTCCTTGGATGCCTGGTCATGGGCTTTGCCGCTGGCTACCTGGTCAAGTGGATCAACAGCTGGCCCGTTCCTCAGAGCATCAAGCCCATTATGCCCATCTTTGTGATCCCGCTGCTCGGCACCGGCATCATTTCGGCCGCGTTCATCCTGATTCTGGCCCAGCCGGTCTCTTGGCTCATGACGGCCCTGAACAGCCTGCTCGCCTCGCTGGCCTCTAACTCCAGCTCCGCCGTCCTGCTCGGCCTCGTGCTCGGTGGCATGGTCGCCGTTGACATGGGCGGCCCCGTCAACAAGGTCGCCTTCCTGTTCGGCACCGCCGCCATCGCCGAGGGCAACCCCGAGATCATGGGCATGGTCGCCGCCGCCATTCCCGTCCCGCCGCTGGCCTGCGGCCTCGCCACGCTCATCTACAAGAACGGCTTCAACGATGAGCAGAAGAGCTCCGGCATCTCCGCCCTGCTCATGGGTCTGATCGGCATCACCGAGGGCGCCATCCCGTTCGCCGCCGAGGACCCCGGCCGTGTGCTCCCCAGCATCATCATCGGCTCGGCCGTCGCCGGCGCCGTTGCTGGCCTGTTCGGCATCACCGACGTCGTGCCCCACGGCGGCCCGATCGTGGGCGTGCTCGGCGCCACGAACAACCTCGGTATGTTCCTTGTTGCCATCGTCATCGGCACTGTTGTCGCCGGTCTGCTCATCGCAGCCTTCAAGCGCTCTGCCGACGCCAAGAAGGCTCAGGCCTAAGACGTACCAGTTGGCTCATGTGACCCCATGAGCCAAGCTCGACCATAGCCCTTCCTTCGTGACCCGGACGCACTGCGGAGCGTCCGGGTCTCTTTTGCCTTGGCGGGGATACCGACCCGATGCCGGCATGCGGCCTTCGAATCTGACGCATGGCGGCTTGGGAACACGGATAGTGGGATTGGAACTGGCAGCGTTTCGTTCGCAATGCCGACCGTCCATCTTGTGTAGCGGCAGACACGGCGCCCTTGGCCCCCTTGCCTTGTTACCATAGGAAACGTGCCGCTGGAGAGCGGCACGAATGGCGCCGCGCGGGGAAACGCGGTACCACGCCCTATGGGGCCCGTAAGGGAGAGGAACGCCTATGGCTGGATCCATGCGTGGCGTCTACACGAATCTCACCGAGATTCGCCGCCGTGTCTTTACCGAGGTTGCCCGCATCGCCTATGCGAGCGCCAAGGACCTGCCGGGAGAGGAGAAGCCCGAGGCCGTGAGCCAGCTGCGCCAGCTGCCCTACGACATCATCCCCGGCGACGTGGCGACCTACCGCGAGTCGGTCTTCCTCGAGCGCGCCATCGTGCAAGAGCGCATCCGCCTCGCCATGGGCCTGCCGCTCCAGAACCTCGACAAGCCCGAGACCGTCACGGCCGGCATCTGCCGCGCCGCGGTGACCGACACCTACTACGAG
>CAVIES010000143.1:0-4783 GCA_963641675.1 Anaerovoracaceae bacterium | reverse complement strand
GGGAAGGAGTACACAGACCGCTTCGTTTACTGATTTCGTAACGAGTTAGTCACCGAAAACATTCAGGGAAGGCCTACGAAGGCCGCTCCTTGTGACAAAATAAAACTATCTATATGTCGGTTGGGAGAAGAGCCATGGCAGACAAATTGTTGGAGAGCAGTGCGATCAGCGCCTTTTGCAGCAGCGTCGCGACGATGCTAGCGGCAGGCGTCCAGACGGACGAGGCCGTCCACATGCTTTCTGAGAACCGCGAGCAGTCGCACTTCAAGACGGTGTGCGACGGCGTGTACGGAAAGCTCATCGAGGGCATGGGCCTGTCAGACGCCATGGCCGCCACCGAGGCCTTCCCCGCCTACGCCGTCGAGATGGTCCGCGTCGGCGAGTCGGCCGGTCGCACCGAGCGTGTGCTGCGCAGCCTCGGCCGCTACTATGACTCCGAGGGCCGCACCTTTAACAAGCTGCAGAACTCCGTCGGCTACCCGGCTGCGCTGCTCTGCATCATGAGCGTCATCCTTGCCTTCACGGTTGTCGTGATCCTGCCGATCTTCACGAGCGCCTACGAGAACATGAGCGGCTCGCTCACCTCCGGTTCCTACGGCATGGTGAGCGCCTCGGTCGCCATCGGCTGGGTCGCGCTGGTCATCGTGCTCGTTGCCACCGTCGTCGCGCTCGTCGTGGCCTTCCGCGCCCGCACCGAGAGCGGCCGCATGAGCGTCTCCAAGATGCTCGAGAAGGTGCCCGCCACCAAGCAGGCGATGTACCAGCTCGCGCTCTCCCGCTTCACCAGCGCCCTCTCGGCCTTCGTGGCCTCGGGCGTGCAGGAGGAAGAGGCGCTCGAGCACGCGGCCGCCACGGTCGACCACGCCGAGCTCGTCGAGAAGCTCAACAAGGTCCACGCCGCCATGGTCGACGCCTCCAACCCGCGCAGCCTCGCCCAGGCCATCGCCGAGAACGACGTGATGGAGCCCATCTACGGTCGCATGCTCCTCGTGGGCACGCGTTCCGGCTCCACCGACGACGTCCTTGGCCGCCTCTCCGACATCTTCTTCGAGGACGCCCTGTCCCAGCTTGACGCCGCGGTCGACTCGGTCGAGCCGACGCTCGCCGCCTTCCTGACCGTCGCCGTGGGCGCCACGCTCGTTGCCGTCATGCTGCCGCTCATCGGCATCATGGGTTCCATCGCCTAGGGAGCATGCGATGTATCACGAGATAACAGACAAGGAGCTCGGGCGCAGGCGCAAGAAGCACATCATCTTGGCCGTTGTCGTGGCGGCTGCCTGTGTGGCCGTGTGCCTGGGCTACTTCGCCGTGCGCGCCAACGCGCGCACCCAGGGCGCGAAGGCCCTGCAGGAGTCCATCCTCACCGCCGCCCGCCAGTGCTGCGCCATCGAGGGCTCCTACCCCTCCACGCTCGAGCACCTCGAGCAGAACTACGGCCTCACGATCAACCACGATGACTACATCGTCTCCTACGAGTGCTTTGCCGGAAACATCATGCCCAGCGTGGTGGTGACGGCCCGATGAGCAAGCGCGAAGAGGAAAAGAACGACAAGGTAGACGCGCTTTCGGTCATCTCGCGCGTAGACCTGCGCGATGAGAAGAAGTCGATGGCCCGCAGGCTCTTTCCTGCGATTCTGCTGCTCGTCTTCTTTGCGGCGCTGCTCATGGCGCTCATCTCGGGCGTTCAGGTCTACCGCTCCATCACCGAGACGCAGGCGCGCAACTCCGATCGCCGCGAGGGCCTCGACCTTGTGCTGAACATCGTGCGGGCCAACGACTCCAAGGGCGCCATCGCCGAGGGCGAGGGCCCCGAGGGCAACTCGCTCGTGGTGGTGGAGAGCCTGGACACCGGTACCTACGAGACGCGCATCTACCTCTACGAGGGCAACATCGTCGAGGAGTACAGCCTCGCGAGCAGCCCCTACACTCCGGAGAAGGCCAGCGTCGTCTGCCCCTCCTCTGAGTTTGAGTTCTCATACTCCAACGGCCTTCTGGCCATCAAGACCAGCCAGGGCACCGGCGAGGTTGCCCTCCGTTACGCGCAGGGAGGCGAATAGCCATGGCATATGACGACAAGAACCTCGGTGAGGGCGTGAGCCAGCAGAAGGGCGGCTGGTCCTCCATCTCGTTCGTGGTCGAGGCCCTCGTGCTGCTCGTCTTCCTGGCGGCCTCCATGGCCATCTTCACGCAGCTCTTCGCCGGCTCCTCCACGCTTGCCTCTGAGAGCGAGCGGCTCTCCACCGCCGTCATGGTGGCCAAGGACGCCGCCGAGGAGTTCGTGAGCGAGCCTGAGGCCGTCGCCTCTGGCCAGCAGGTTGGCCTCACGGCCATCGCGAACGGCAAGGACGGGTTTGACGTCGCGTGCGACGTCACCACCGAGGCCGAGGGCGCAGGCACCATGTACTACGCCCACATCACGATTTCCGACAGCCAGGGCACGGCCTACGAGCTCGATGCCTCGCGCTATGTAAGCGGGGTGGAGTAAATGGCAAACAAGAAGACCGGCGGCGTGCGCATCGGCCCCATCAGCCTGCTCACGCTCGTGAGCGTGCTTTTGCTCGCGGTGCTCTCCGTGCTCTGCGTCACCACCACCAACGCGGCCAACGCCATGAGCCAGCGACAGGCGGCCAGCGCAACCGAGACCTACGCCGTGGACGCCTGCGGCCAGGCCATGGTCGCTGCGATTGACGAGTACATCACCGGTGCCGAGGACCCGCTCGACACCGTCACCCGCGAGATCGACAACGTTCGCGCCCGCGCGCTCGAGATCGCCGAGGCCTCTGACGTGGACCTTACGGCCAGCGTCAACGGCAGCGATGTCAGCTTTACCGTTGCCACCAGCGACGGCCGCACGCTAAGCGCGGTCGTCACGATCGACGGCAGCTCCTACACCATCAAGAGCTGGAAGATGACCACCACCCAGCAAGACTCCAGCGCCAGCCTGTGGGCCGGCACCGATACGGCCCAGTAGAGCAGACAGGAGAATTACATGCAGCTCAATGAACTTCTCAAGCAGATGATCGACGTTCACGCCTCCGACGTGTTCGTCGTTGCGGGGCTTCCGCTTTCCTACCGCGCGAGCGGCAGGCAGGTCCGCACGAGCGAGGTGCCGCTCATGCCGGCCGACACCGAGCAGTTCGTCCGCGCCATCTACGCACTGGCCAACCGCGACATCCAGATCTTCCTCTCCACCGTCAACCACGACGACGACTTCTCGTTCGCCGTCCCGGGCGTTGGTCGCTTCCGCGCGAACATCTTCCGCCAGCGCGGTTCGTTCGGCGCCGTCATCCGCGTCATCCCCTTTGGCCTGCCCGACCCGGTGGAGATGCACATCCCCGAGAGCGTGCTCGCCCTTGCCGACGTGCCGCGCGGCATGGTGCTCGTGACCGGTCCCGCCGGCTCGGGTAAGTCCACCACGCTCGCCTGCATCATCGACCGCATGAACCACAAGCGCACGGCCCACATCATCACGATGGAGGACCCGATCGAGTACGTGCACAAGCACGGTACCTGCATCGTGACCCAGCGCGAGGTCCCCACCGACGTCGCCACCTACTCCGAGGCGCTTCGCTCCGCCATGCGCGAGGGCCCCGACGTGATCCTGCTCGGCGAGATGCGCGACTCCGATACCATGAGCACCGCCGTCACCGCCGCCGAGATGAGCCAGCTCGTGCTCTCCACGCTGCACACCACCAGCGCCAGCGAGACGGTTGACCGCATCCTCGACGCCTTCCCGGCCAACCAGCAGCGCCAGATTCGCATCCAGCTCTCCATGGCCCTGCAGGCCACGGTGAGCCAGCAGCTCGTGCCTGCCATCGACGGCGGCACCGTGCCCATCTTCGAGATCATGATCATGAACACGGCCATCCGTAACCTTATCCGCGAGGAGAAGGCCTACCAGATCGACTCCGTCATCGCCTCCAGCGGCGCGCGCGGCATGCAGACCATGGACCAGGGTCTGTTCAACGCCGTGAAGGACGGCATCGTGGCCAAGGACGTGGCACTTCAGTACGCCAACCACCAGGAGGCCCTTGCCCGCCGCTTCGAGGCCGAGGGCATGTAGGCGTCCGGCTCATAGACGCACGCAAAGCCGCGTGGCCTTTTTGGCCGCGCGGCTTTTCTATTTGCAAGACGGTTGCTGGCGTGGCGCGGGCCGGGCGTCGTCACAGGAGCGCCCATGCCGCGCGGTCAAGGCGCGCGAGCGGCGGGGGAGCGGGCTATCGAATAGGGCCAGGTTGGCGATGGTAGCTCGCCCTCGTCGAGGCGTTAGGCCTCGGGCTCCCACTCAAAGCCGGCGAGCGGGGTGCAGCCGGCGGCCACGAGGTCGGTGTCGCTGGCCACGAGCGTGTTGTTGCCAGGGCGCTTGGGCTCATCGGGCTCCTCTGGCACGAGCCACACGTGGGCAAACTCTGCTGCAAAGGCCTCGCAGGTCTCTGTGAGTGGCGCCGCCTTGCGCCCCTCGAGCGGCAGGCGCAGGGTAGCGAGGTAGGATCCACCCTCGCTTAGGTGCTCGTGCACGATGCGTGCACCCTCGGAGCCTGTGAGCGGCCCCAGCGGGCGCGAGCCGGAGAAGGCCTCGTTCACGATGAGGTCGAAGGGCTCCGCCTGGCCGCGCAGCCACTCCCAGCCATCGGCGCAGAAAAGCTCAAAGCGGTCGGTGCCCGCGTATTTCCCCTCGAGCCTATCGAGGTAGAAGCTCCTGCGAGCAAGCTCGATGATCTTGGGGTCAATCTCCGCCACGGCCACGCGCACGGGCGGCAGGTGGCGCACGATCCACTTGGGG
>CAVIES010000142.1:0-4806 GCA_963641675.1 Anaerovoracaceae bacterium | reverse complement strand
GCCGAGCCCATCGAGAGCAGGCCCTACATCGCCCTCACCATGAGCGCGCTCGCGCAGTTCGGCGTCCATGTCTCCGAGCGCAAGGAGGCCGACGAGAAGGGCACTTACACCATCTACGCCGTCTCGCCCATGACGCCCCTCCGCACGCCCGGCAAGGTCGTCGTCGAGGGAGACTGGTCCAACGCCGGCTTCTGGCTTGCGGCCGGGGCCCTCGGGCAGGGAGTGGCCGTGAGCGGGCTCGACCTCGCGAGCCGCCAGGGCGACCGCGCCATGATGGCGGCCCTTGCCAAGCTCGGCGCCCAGGTGCGTCGAGCCAGCGGCGTCGCCTCGGTCTTTTCCGGAAACCCCAACGGCTGCGAGATGAACGTCGCAGACTTCCCCGACCTCGTGCCGCCGCTCGCCGCTGTGGCCGCGCTCGCGCCCGGAACCACGCGCCTCACCGGTTGCGCTCGTCTGCGCCTCAAGGAGTCCGACCGCGTCGAGACCGTCGTAGCCGGCCTAGCCGCGCTCGGCGCCGACATCACGGCCGAGGGTGACGACATCGTCATCAACGGCCGCACGAGCCTTGCAGGCGGCACGGTCGACGCGGCGAACGACCACCGCATCGCCATGATGGCCGCCGTCGCTGCCAGCCGCTGCGATGGCCCCGTCACCATCCTGGGCGCCGAATGCGTCCAGAAGTCCTACCCCGCCTTCTTCGAGGACTACCAGAAGCTCGGCGGCATGGTAGAGATGCGTTAGGAGAACCGCATGTCTTCCACCTACGGAGATACGCTCAAGACCACCATCTTCGGCCAGTCGCACTCAGACGCCATCGGCTGCACCGTCGAGGGCCTACCCGCCGGTATCGCGCTCGATCTAGAGAGGCTCCAGGCCTTTCTCGACCGCCGCGCCCCCGGCCACGGCGACACCTCGACGCCGCGCAAGGAGGCCGACCGCCCGCATTTCCTCTCTGGGCTGGTTGACGACCACACCTGCGGCGCGCCCCTCACGGCCGTCATCGAGAACACGAACACCAGGAGCCAGGACTACGAAGGCCTGCGGCGCGTGCCCCGCCCGGGACACGCCGACTACCCAGCCTTCGTTCGCTATGGCAACCACCACGACGTCGCCGGCGGCGGGCACTTCTCCGGCCGCCTCACGGCACCCCTCTGCATCTCCGGCGGCATCGCTCTCCAGGCCCTGGAGAGCGCACTTAGCATCCGCGTCGTAGCCCACATCGCGCAGCTTGGCCCCAATGCGGTGGCAGACGAGGAACTCAACGACCTCTCGTTCGATCCGGAGCAGGCCAAGGCCATCCTCGCAAACGAGCTTCCCTGCATCTCGGCTGAGGCCGCCTCCGCCATGCACGCAGAGGTGCTTTCCGCAAAGGCCGAGCAGGACTCCGTCGGCGGCATCATCGAGGTCGTGGCCTACGGCATGCCCGCCGGCGTCGGCGACCCGATGTTCGACGGCCTCGAGAACCGCATCGCCAAGGCGCTCTTCGGCATCCCCGCCGTCAAGGGCGTGGAGTTCGGCCTCGGCATGGGTGTCGCCGCCCTCCGCGGCAGCGAGAACAACGACCCCTATCGCATGAGCGATGGCAAGGTAGCGCCCCAGACGAACAACGCCGGCGGCATTCTTGGCGGCATCTCAACCGGGGCGCCCGTCGTGGCTCGCCTTGCCGTCAAGCCCACGCCTTCAATCGGCGTCGAGCAGGAAAGCGTTGACCTCGAGCGCGGCGAGGACGCCCCGCTCACCGTCCACGGACGCCACGACCCCTGCATCGTTCCTCGCGCGGTGCCCGTGACGGAGGCCGCGATGGCGCTCGCACTCATGGACGCCCTGCTTTCCGAAGGCAAGTTCCCGGCCCCTGAGCCTGCCGGCTTCTAGAACAACAAACACCAGTTAAACCAACTCGTTAACGACTGGAGACACATGCAAGACCTCTCCGAGATCCGCACTCGCATCGACTCGATCGACACCCAGATCTGCAATCTCTTCGCCCAGCGCATGGACTGCACGCGCGAGGTTGCCGAATACAAGCGCGCCACCGGCAAGGCCATCCTCGACCGCGGTCGCGAGCGCGCCAAGCTCGCCGACGTCGCCACCAAGGTGCCGGCAGACCTGCGCAACTACTCGCAGGTGCTCTTCAGCCTCATCATGGAGATGAGCCGCTCTGAGCAGAGCGCCCAGATCAACGAGAAGAGCGAGCTCAACCTCGGCATCCAGGAGGCAATAGAGAAGACGCCCGCGCTCTTCCCGCAGAACGCCTTCGTGGCCTGCCAGGGCGTGGAGGGCGCCTATTCCCAGCACGCGGCCGACCGCCTCTTCAAGCATGCGGAGATCAGCTACTTCGATACCTTCGAGGGTGTCTTCAAGGCTGTTGAGGAAGGCTTCTGCAAGTACGGCGTGCTGCCCGTGGAGAACTCCACCGCCGGCACCGTAAACCAGGTCTACGACCTCATGATGCGCCACAACTTCCAGATCGTGAGGAGCGTGCGCCTCAAGGTCGACCACAACCTCGTGGCCCTTAGAGGGGCCAAGCTCGAGGGCATCCGCGAGATATACTCCCACCCCCAGGCCATCGCCCAGAGTAGGCAGTTCTTGGATCAGCACCCAGAGATCGAGGTCCACGCCTGCGAGAACACCGCCATGGCCGCCAAGATGGTCGCCGACAGCGGGCGCACCGACGTGGCCGCCCTCTCGAGCCGCGCCTGCGCCGACCTCTACGACCTCGCCATCCTTGCGAGGAACGTCCAGGACAACGACGCCAACTACACGCGCTTCGCCTGCATCTCAAAGCAACTCGAGATCTACCCCGGCGCCGACCGCACCTCGCTCATGGTCGTCACCGCCAACGACCCGGGCAGCCTCTACAAGGTCCTCGCGCGCCTCTACGCGCTCGACGTCAACCTCGTGAAGCTCGAGAGCCGCCCCATCCCCAACACCGACTTCGAGTTCATGTTCTACTTCGACGTCGACTGCCCGGTGGCCGCGCCCGAATTCAACAAGCTCATCGCCTCGCTCGATGACGTCTGCGCCACCTACCGCTACCTTGGCAGCTATTCGGAGCTGCTCTAATGGCCGCGCAAAGGTGGGACGGAGCGAGCGAGGTCACCTACGGCCTTCTCGGCCGCACGCTCGGCCACAGCTGGAGCCCCCTCATCCACGAGCAGCTCGGCACCACGCCCTATGCGCTCATCGAGCTTGAGCCTGAGGAGCTCGAGGGCTTTATCGCCCGCAAGGACTGGAAGGGCCTTAACGTCACCATCCCCTACAAGACCGAGGCCGCCAGGCTCGCCAACGAGCTCACGCCCGCAGCCAAGCGCATGGGGGCCGTGAACACCCTCTGGCGCCGCGCCGACGGCACCATCCTCGGAGACAACACCGACGTCTACGGCTTCTCTTACCTGCTCAACCGCTTCTTGGAACGCGAGCTTGACGGGGAGGGCTCGCTCGAGGGGGCCGAGGTTCTCGTGCTGGGGTCCGGCGGCGCCAGCCGCGCGGTCGTCACGGCGCTCGAGGATGCGGGCGCCACGCCGTGCGTCATCTCGCGGACCGGCGAGGACAACTACGAGAACCTGCTTAAGAGGCACGCCGAGGCCGAGCTCATCGTGAACACGACGCCAGTCGGCATGTACCCGAAGTGCCCCGACTCTCCCCTATCGCGCTCGGTGCTCGCGGCCCTGCCCGAACTCCAGGGCGTGCTCGACGTCGTCTACAACCCAGAGCGCACAGGCATCGTTCTCGAGGCCGAGAGCCTCGGACTTCCCGCCGAGAGCGGACTTGCCATGCTTGTGGGGCAGGCCTGGAAGTCGAGCTCCATCTGGCAGGAGAAGGAGCTCGACGAGGCCCTCATCGAGAAGATCGAGGGAAGCATCAGGAGACAGACCCGCAACCTCGTGCTCATCGGCATGCCGGGAAGCGGCAAGACGAGCTGCGGCAAGAGGCTTGCCAAGATGCTCAGCCGCGATCGCGTCGACCTCGATGAAGCCTTCCTCGAGGCCTACGGACGCTCCGCGGCAGACGTCATCAAGGAAGACGGAGAGGACGCCTTCCGTGCCATGGAGACCGACGTCCTCGCCTTCTATTGCGCCCAGAGTTCGCTTGTCATCTCCTGCGGCGGCGGAGTCGTCACCAGGCCGGAGAACCTGCCCCTCATGCAGCAAAACGGCACGATCGTCATGATCGACCGCCCGCTCGCCGAGCTCTCCAGCAATGGCCGGCCGCTCTCGCAGGCGAAAGGCGTCGAGAAGCTCGCCGAGGAGCGAATGCCCCTCTATCGCGCCTGGGCTGACGAGATCATCTCCTGCACCGGCAGCGCAGATGGAGACGCTTTGGAGATAGTCGAGCGCCTTAGCCTCAAATAACCGTTAAACCCCTCAATACGTTCACTCGCCAGCTCGCCACGAGGCTGAAACATTTCGGTGCGAGTCTTATGTATTTGAGATATGAACAGCGGCGCAAAGACGCGCCGCCGTCGCACGACATGGGAAGAGGAAAGAGCATGAACTACCAGGAAGTCGCCGCGGAAGTCCTAGCGGCAGTCGGAGGCAAGGAGAACGTGACGCGCGTCATGACGTGCCTTACGCGCCTCAGACTCACCCTGGCAGACATCTCCAAGATAGACAGCACGTCGCTCAGGAGCATCCGCGGCGTCCTCGGCACCGCCGCCCGCGGCGCCGACGGCATCGAGGTCGTGCTCGGCCCCTCCGCCATCGAGGGCGTCTCCAAGGAGTTCTCCGAGCAGTCCGGCCTCGGTGTCTCTACCCCCGGCACGGCCTCTGCCGAGACGCTTGTCCCCGATGCGGCCGCAGCTACGCC
>CAVIES010000141.1:0-4810 GCA_963641675.1 Anaerovoracaceae bacterium | reverse complement strand
CCTTTGAGGCAAGCGACGAGAACCGCCAGATCTTCTGGGACGACATCCCCTGCCGCCTCTACAACGGCGACTACGACGTCCACGTGCGCCAGTGCGACCCGGCCGACATCATCGAGATTGACTCCTTCGCCGAGCTGCAGGAGGTCGACGAGGCATACAGGCCTAAGAAGTAGGGCCGCTGCAGGCGGCACCTTTTGCGAGGCCGGCGCCCAACCATGGCAGGCGCCTTCCGCGACGGGCATGTTTGAACTTGTGGCGGGCCGGGGTAGAGTTCCCCGGCCCGCTTTTTGTGCGGTACCACAGCGGAGGGAGCCTGCCAGCGCATCGCCTTGAGGTTTCATCGCTCGCCGCTCCCCTCCTTACCGAAACGTAACAAGCTGCACGCGCCCGAGGCCTCGCGTTGGGTGGATACTAGGTAGTTGTAAAAGTACGCTGCCGCAGCAGGGGGAGATATGGGCAAGGACAAGGACGCGAAGAAGCTCGCCGAGAAGGACGAGAAGAAGCTCGCGAAGGCCGAGAAGAAGGCCGCCAAGAAGGCGAAGGCCGCGCTCAAAGCCGAGGCCGCGACCGCCGGTGCGGCCGTCTCCGCGCCGTCCAAGCCCGCCGCGCCCAAGAAGTCCAAGGCCGTGCGCCTGGCCGAGAAGGCGCTTGCCTCCGCCGCAGACGACGCAGCGCTTGACTTCTCCTACACCCAGAACCGCGAGGTCAGCTGGCTGCGCTTTGACAACCGCGTGCTCGATGAGGCCTTTGACGCCTCCGTGCCGCTCATCGAGCGCATCAAGTTCTGCGCCATCTTCCAGTCCAACATGGACGAGTGGTTCATGATCCGCGTGGGCGGCCTCTCCGACCTCGCCGAGCTCAAGCACCAGCCGGCCGACAACAAGTCGCACGAGACCCCCGCCGAGCAGCTCGATGAGGTCTTCAAGCTCCTCCCCGGCCTCTACGAGCGCCGCGAGGAGTGCTTCACCGCGCTGGAGAACGCGCTGGCCGCCGAGGGCATCGAGCGCGTGACGCCGGCCGAGTACACCGACTCCGACCTCGTCGCGGTCTCGCGCCACTTCGAGACGGCGCTCTCCCCCATCCTGTCGCCCCTCATCGTGGACCCGCGCCACCCCTTCCCCAACCTCAAGAACGGCCTTCTGCACGTGGTCTGCTCGCTCGACGCCGCAGACGAGCAGGGCCTGCTCGGCATGGTTGAGGTCCCGCCCACCGCGCGCCGCATCGTGTGGCTGCCCGCAGGCGAAGGCCGTGTGCGCTACACGCTGGTGGAAGACGTCATCTCCTCCATGCTCGGCCGCTGCTTTGGCTCCTACATCCCCACGAGCTCGGCCGTCATCCGCGTCACGCGCAACGCCGACATCGACCCGGACGGCGAGGGCGTGGAGGAAGAGGAGGACTACCGCCAGCACATGAAGAAGGTCCTCAAGCGCAGGAGCCGCCTGCAGCCCGTGCGCCTCGAGCTAACCGGCGAGCTGGACTCCTCGCTCGTGACCTTCATCCGCAAGCAGCTGGGCCTGGAGAAGCGTCGCGTGTTCACCCTCTCCACCCCCTCTGACCTCAGCTTTGTTTACGCGCTGGAGGACAAGGTCCCGGCCAACCGCCGCGGCGCCCTCACCTTCCCGAGCTTTGAGCCGCAGCCGAGCCACATGGTGGTTGAGGACACGCCCATGCGCGAGCAGGTCATGGACCACGACGTGCTTCTCACCTACCCGTATGAGTCCATGAGCCCGCTGCTGCGCCTGATCCACGAGGCCTCGCGCGACGACGACTGCATCTCCATCAAGATCACCCTCTACCGCGTGGCACGCCATTCGCGTCTCTGCGAGAGCCTGGTGAACGCCGTCGAGAACGGCAAGGAAGTCACCGTCCTGATGGAGCTCCGCGCCCGCTTTGACGAGCAGAACAACATCGAGTGGGCGGAGCGCCTGGAGGAGGCCGGCTGCACCGTCATCTACGGCTCCGAGGGCTTCAAGTGCCACTCCAAGATCTGCCAGATCACCTACCACGACGCCCGCGGCCTCTCCCGCATCACCTGCCTTGGCACCGGCAACTTCAACGAGAAGACGGCGCGCCTCTACAGCGACTTCATGCTGCTCACGGCCCACGCCGGCATCGCGGAGGACGGCAACGCCTTCTTCCGCAACCTCAGCCTCGGCAACCTCCGCGGCACCTACCGCTACCTCGGCGTGGCCCCCTTGAGCCTGAAGCCCCTCGTGATGCGCGGCATCGACCGCGAGATCATGCGCGCCAAGGCCGGGCAGCCCGCCCGCGTGTTCCTCAAGATGAACTCGCTCACCGACCGCGACGTCATCGACCGCCTGGCCGAGGCCAGCCAGGCCGGCGTCGAGGTGGTCATGATCATTCGCGGCATCTGCTGCCTGGTGCCCGGTGTTGCCGGCAAGACCTCCGGCATCGAGGTGCGTCAGATCGTCGGCCGCCTGCTGGAGCACGCGCGCATCTACGCCTTTGGCGTGGACACCGACATGATCTACCTCTCCAGCGCCGACATGATGACCCGCAACACCGAGCGCCGCGTGGAGATTGCCTACCCCGTGCTCGACCCCACCTGCCGCGAGATCGTGAAGAGCTACATGGACCTGCAGCTTTCCGACAACGTGAAGGCTCGCAGGCTCACCAAAAAGGGCACGTGGGAGAAGGTCGAGCGCGAGGACGGCGCCCCGGCCGTCAACTGCCAGGAGCTGCTCATTGCCGAGGCGTATGGCAAGAAGAACGCCGCGCTGAAGGCTGCTGAGGAGGCCGTTGCGGCTGTTGAGGCGGCTGGCGAGGGCGAGGCGGCTGCGGAGCCAGGTGCCGAGGCCGCCGCCGAGCCGGAGGCTGCCGCTGAGCCGGAGGCTGCCGAGGCCGTTGCTGCCGAGGCCGATGAGAACGAGCCCGAGGCCGAGCAGGCCGACGCGCCCGCCGTCGAGGCCGACGTTCTGGTTTTGCCTGTCTCTGAGGTAAAGCTCGCGGAGCCCGAGGCCCCCGCGGACCCCTCCCTCGTAACCGAGATTCTCAACCCCGCCGCCAACGCACCCGCAAAGCCTGCGCCCACGGCCGCCGAGCTTGAGATTCTGAACCCTGCCGCAACTCCGCAGGTAAAGCACGAGCCCACGCCCGAGGAGCTCGAGATCCTCACGACCAAAGAGACCTGTGTCTCCAATCCCGAGCCCGACGCCAAGGACGTGAAGCTGCCCATCTCCTCCACCGAGTTCGCGGTCGATGGGGACACGGCAAACACCGTGGCCGCCAAGCGTGCCGCCGATGCCGAGGTCGCCGCCGCCGAGGCCGCAGCCGCCGAGGCAGAGGCCGCTGCCAAGGCCGCAGAGGAGGCCGCCGCAGTCGCCGAGGCAGAAGCCAAGGCCGCCGCAGCCGCCGCTGCCGAGCCCGCCAGCGAGGATGAGCCCACGCACGTGAAGGCCACCATCCTCGAGGGCCCGCACGCCGAGCCCGCGCCCGCTGATGCCGCCAGCACCCCTGCGCCCGCCGCAGCCGCTGCTTCCACCACCAAGGACTCCCCCGCCGAGGAGGCCAAGACGCTCGCAAAGCGCCCGAAGGGTCGTTTTGCTACCGCGATGGCCATCTTTGCGCTAGGCTTCAAGACGTTGTTTGGACGCACGAAGCACTAACAGGAGTTGCCCTATGAAGCTCACGATCGAGCGCATGACCTACGGCCCCGACGCAATCGCCCACGCCGAGGACGGCAAGACCGTCTTTGTCTCCGGCGCGGTTGCGGGAGACGTGGTTGAGGCCGAGCTCGTGAGCGACGGCAAGTCCTTCTCCAAGGCGCGCGCCACCGCCATCCTCGAGCCCTCGCCCGATCGCGTCACCTGCCCGTGGCCCCTGGCCGCAGCGCTCGGTTGCGCCCCCTGGGCCTCGCTCTCCCGCGAGGCACAGCTCGCCGCCAAGCGTGCCAACGTGGTTGACGCCCTCGCGCGCGTGGGACACATGGCAGACGCAGACGAGCTCGTTGCCGCCTGTGAGGCCCCGAGCGATGCCTGGCACTACCGCAACAAGGCAGAGCTCGCCTATGTGCGCGACGGCAAGCGCGCCACCCTCGGCATGTACGCGCCGGACGGCACCACCGTGGTGCGCGTGGAGGAGTTCCCGCTGCTGAACACCCCTGCCAAGGGCAAGGGCGCCAGGCTCGTGAAGAACGTCTCCGGCGCGCTCTCCTACCTCGCCGGCAGCCACGACCTAGAGATCGAGCGCGTGGGCATCCGCCACTCCAGCCGCACGGGTGACACCGAGGTCGCCATCTGGACCCCCACGGGCGCCTTCCCTCGCGCGCAGGCCCGCCGCGTGCTAGAGAGCGTGGGCGCCACCTCCATCGTGCGCGTGATGACCAAGGGCACGCCCAAGGCGCGCAAGGTCTCCGGCGTGGAGCGCCTCTTTGGCGCCGGCAGCTGGAGCGAGCAAATCGCCGGCAACACCATGCGCCTCTCTGCCCCCAGCTTCTTCCAGGTGAACACCGAGGGCGCAGAGCGCCTCGTGGCGCTCGTCATGGACGCGCTCGAACCCGGCGAGAACGACATCGCCATGGACCTCTACTCCGGCGCCGGCACCTTTACGCTGCCGCTGGCCCGCTACTGCAGCTTCGTGGACGCAGTGGAGTCCTACGGCCCTGCCGTGCGCGACCTGCGCCGCAACCTGGAGGAGGCGCGCCTTGACAACGTTGACGCCGTGGGCGGCGACGCCGGCCGCGAGTTTCCCGACGACGAGGCCGACATCATCGTGGTGGACCCGCCGCGCGCTGGCCTTGCGGAGGACGTGGTGCAGCAGCTCTCAGACCAGCCCGCCCGCCCCATCGCCT
>CAVIES010000140.1:0-4824 GCA_963641675.1 Anaerovoracaceae bacterium | reverse complement strand
CGACGAGATCGAAAGCGTCAACGGCGTCGAGGTCTCCACTTGGGTCGATATGGGCACGGAGCTTCGCTCATGTGTCGCGGAAGGCGAGCCCTTCGAGGTCGTCTACGCGAGGGGAGACGAAAAGAGCACGGTGGTGGTTAACCCGGCCGAGGCCACGGATGACACCGGGCTCTTCGGCGTAAACGTCTCCACCGAAATGTACTACCCTGACCTGCTTACATCCCTTCGTGTCTCTTGGAGCTATATCGGCGAGGTCGTGGAGAGCATCGTGAAGCTCATCACGCCCACCACGACCGCCGAGGTGGTCTCCCAGTCGACCTCGGTCGTGGGGATCTCGGTCATGGCGAGCGAGGCGGCCTCGAGCGGTGCCGCCGACTACCTCTTCCTCCTCGCCGGCATATCGCTCTCGCTTGGCTTCATGAACCTCATCCCGATTCTTCCGCTCGATGGCGGCCACCTGCTAATTGAGCTCGTGCAGGTGATCATCCGCCGTCGCGTGCCGCAGAAGCTCCGTACGGGCATCTCGCTCGTCGGCCTCGCGCTCTTCATGCTGCTCTTTGTCGTGGTCCTCAAGCAGGACCTCACTCGTTACGTCTTTGGAGGGTAAATGATCGACCTACGTCTGGCCTCCGAACAGGGACGCCCGCTTCCGCGCGAGCTCACCCACCAGGTCCACGTTGGCAACGTCGCCGTCGGCGGGGGCGCGCCGGTCTCCGTGCAGTCCATGTGCACCACGCCCACGACCGACCCTGCGGCCACGCTCGCCCAGATCGGAGAGCTCGCCGAGCTCGGCTGCGAGATCGTCCGCGTGGCCATCCCGCACGCCGACGCCCTTGAGGGCTTTGAGGCAACCTGCGCGGAGTCTCCCATCCCCGTCGTGGCGGACATCCACTTCGACCACAGGCTCGCCATCGAGGCCGCCAAGCGTGGCGCCGCCGGCCTTCGCATCAATCCGGGAAACATCGGCTCCTTTGACAAGGTAGACGCCGTCATCGACGCGGCGGGCGAGGCCGGCATCCCCATCCGCATCGGCGTGAACGCAGGCTCGCTCGACAAGCAGATTGACGCTCGCGAGGACCTCACGCAGCCGCAGAAGCTCGTGGAGAGCGCCGTCTCGTTCGTGCGCCACTTCGAGGAGCGCGGCTTTGCCGACATCGTGCTTTCCGCCAAGGTCCACGACGTCGCCGCGACCATCCTCACCAACCGCGAGCTCTCCCGTGTGCTCCCGCACGTCCCGCTCCACCTGGGCGTTACCGAGGCTGGCACCGTTCGCCAGGGCACCGTCAAGAACGTAAGCGCGCTCTCCGTCCTCCTCTCCGAGGGAATCGGCGACACCATGCGCCTCTCGCTCACGGCTCCTCCCACCGAGGAGGTGCCCGTGGCCTGGGAGCTTCTCCAGGTGCTCGGCATGCGCCGTCGCACGCCCGAGCTCGTGAGCTGCCCTACGTGCGGCCGTTGCCAGGTGAACCTCATCGACATCGCCGGCGAGGTGGAGGAGCGCCTCCAGAAGGTCCAGGCCCCCATCTCCGTCGCGGTTATGGGCTGCGTGGTG
The DNA here is from genome assembly GCA_963641675.1 of Anaerovoracaceae bacterium. Lineage (GTDB taxonomy): Bacteria > Actinomycetota > Coriobacteriia > Coriobacteriales > Atopobiaceae > Parolsenella. The sequence goes on along the minus strand of CAVIES010000140.1, from coordinate 3,272 downwards.
AACGGCCCCGGCGAGGCTCGCGGGGCCGACATCGGAGTCGCCTGTGGCCAGGGCACGGGGCTTCTCATCGCCGGTGGAGAGACGCTCAGAAAGGTCCCCGAGGACCGCATCGTCGACGAGCTCTTCGCCGAGATCCACGATCGCTTTGAGTAACGAGTGCGTTTACGGGGCCGCCGCCTTCGGGCAAGCGGCCCCGTTTTCGCTAGAATGCTGTATTTGCATATGACGCGGCGTGGCCGCGAGACGAAAGGGATGTCAATGAAGCCAATGATGATGAGCCGCCTCTACGCGCCCACCCTCAAGGAGGACCCAACCGAGGCCGAGCTTGCGAGCCACCGCCTGCTGCTCCGTGCCGGCATGATCCGCAAGGAGGCCGCCGGCCTCTACACCTACCTGCCGCTGGCATGGCGCTCCATCATGAAGATCGAGAACATCGTGCGCGACGAGATGGACTCCCATGGCGCCCAGGAGCTCATGATGCCGATCATGGTCGACGCCGACCTCTGGCGCCAGAGCGGCCGCATCGACGCCTACGGCAAGGAGCTCGTGCGCTTTAACGACCGCCACGAGCGCGAGTTCGTCCTCGGACCCACCCACGAGGAGACCGTGACCGCGCTCGTTCGCAACGAGCTCAAGAGCTACAAGCAGCTCCCCGTGAACCTCTACCACATCCAGGACAAGTTCCGCGACGAGTTCCGCCCCCGCTACGGTCTCATGCGCGGCCGCGAGTTCATCATGAAGGACGCCTACAGCTTCTCTGCCAACAAGGAGAGCCTGCAGGAGGAGTACGACAAGATGAAGGAGGCCTACGCCAACATCTGCGAGCGCTGTGGCGTGAAGGCCCTGCCCGTCGTTGCCGACTCCGGCGAGATCGGTGGCGACACCTCCGTCGAGTACATGGCCCTGGCAGAGGCCGGCGAGGCGAGCCTCGTCTACTGCGACGACTGCGGCTTTGCGGCCGACGACGAGGCCGCGAGCACGAAGGTCGCCGTCGTGGCCGGCCCCGGCGACGGCACGCTCACCAAGGTGGAGACGCCCGACTGCGGCACCATCGAGGCCGTCGCGAAGTTCTTCGGCGTGGCCGAGAACGCGACCGTGAAGTCGCTCTGCCTGGTCGACGGCGAGGGTAGGAACACCCTGGCGCTCGTCCCCGGTGACCACGAGCTCAACGAGTGCAAGGCCGACCACGCCTTCGGCGACTGGCACCTCATGGATGACGACGAGCTCACCGCCGCCGGACTCCACAAGGGCTTCATCGGCCCCGTGAACCTTCCCGAAGGCATCCGCATCGTCTGTGACGAGAGCCTTGAGGGCACCCACTCCTGGGCCTGCGGCGCCAACGAGGCGGGATACCACTTCACCGGCATCGAGCCCGGCCGCGACTTTGAGGCCGACGAGTGGGTCGACCTCGTGACCGTCGTCGCCGGCGACCCGTGCCCCCACTGTGGAAAGCCCCTCTCTGCCGCCCGCGGCATCGAGGTTTCCCAGGTCTTCCAGCTTGGCACCAAGTACTCAGAGGCCATGGGCGCCATGTTCATGGACGAGGACGGCAAGGAGAAGCCGCTGGAGATGGGCTGCTACGGCGTCGGCGTCTCCCGCACGCTTGCCGCTATCGTGGAGCAGCACAACGACGAGAACGGCATCATCTGGCCCGTGTCGGTCGCCCCGTACGAGGTCGCCGTGGTGCCGCTCGACGTGAACGACGACCTCGTCTGGCCTGCTGCCGCGGGTGTCGTGGACGAGCTTGAGGCCGCCGGCATCGAGGTCATCGTGGACGATCGCAAGGAGCGCCCGGGCGTCAAGTTCGCCGACAACGACCTCATGGGCTTCCCGTTCCAGATCGTCTTTGGCAAGCGCGCCGTCAAGGACGGCAACTGCGAGCTCAAGGTCCGCGCCACCGGCGAGCGCTCCGAGGTTGCCATCTCTGAGGTGGCCGCCAAGGTGGCCGAGCTCGTCCGCTCCCAGCGCGCCTAGGCCTGCCGTGGCTCTCGCAACCAACAAAGACCTGGCCCAGCTCGCTACGAGTGGCATCCGCCGCTTCACGGCGCTCGCCAACCAAACCCCTGGATGCGTCAAGCTCACGCTTGGCGAGCCCGAGTTCGATACGCCCGAACCGATTCGCACGGTGGTGGGGGAGTCCCTCGCAAGGGGGCTCACCCACTACCCGCCCAACAACGGCCGGTCCGAGCTCCTTCACGCACTCTCGTCCTATATGAGCGACCAGGGGCTCGCTTACGCCCCCGAGGAGATCATCGTCACGAGCGGCGCCACCGAGGCGCTCTCTGCGACGCTCATGAGCCTTCTGAACCCGGGCGACGAAGTCATCGTGCCCGTACCCGCTTTCGGCCTCTACGAGACCATCGTGCGTGCTGCCCACGGCGTGTTCGTTCCCGTTGACACTTCCGCGAACGGCTTCCAGCTCTCACTTAAGGCGCTTGAGGCCGCATGCACCGAGCGAACGAAGGCGATCGTCATCACGAGTCCCAACAACCCCACGGGTTGCGTCTACGACGCCGCCTCGCTCGACGCGGTTGCCGAGTTCGCGAGCTCCTACAATGTCTTCGTCGTTTGCGACGACGTGTACAACCGTCTCTGCTATGACGAGGGTTATGAGCGCTTCGCCGTACGTCACCCCAAGCTTCGAGAGCAAACGGTCGTCATCGACTCCTTCTCAAAGCCCTGGGCAATGACCGGCTGGCGCCTGGGCTGGCTCGCGGCTGCGCCCGCGCTCAAGGCAGAGATTCAGAAGATGCACCAATACCTCGTCTCGAGCGTGCCCGCCTTCGTGCAGGACGCCGCCGTGGTCGCCCTCGGGCTCGACATATCCGCCATGAAGGGCACCTACGAGGCCAGGAGGGGCGTCGTCTGCGATCGGCTTGACGCCATGGGGCTCGAGCTGAACCGCCCCTCAGGCGCCTTCTATGCCTTCCCGAGCATCGAGGGGCTAGGCATCGGCTCGGAGGAGTTCTGTGAGCGTGCCATCCGCGAGGCCGGCGTGGCCCTCGTTCCAGGAACCTGCTTTGGCGCCGAAGGCTTCGTGCGACTTTCTTATTGCGTGAGCGACGATGACCTTGAGCTCGGCCTTTCCAGGCTGGAGGCCTTCGTTAGAGGCCTTCGAAAGTAGGGGAGAAGGGCCTTTGGGACAGAAATTTTCAAAACCTTTGAAATTTCTCGCTTGCATGGCCCTCTGGTTCTGGTAGTATCTCTCTCGCACCAATTCGGGGAATTAGCTCAGTTGGGAGAGCGCGTGACTGGCAGTCACGAGGTCAGGG
>CAVIES010000139.1:0-4918 GCA_963641675.1 Anaerovoracaceae bacterium | reverse complement strand
TCGATAAGACACTTCCGAACCCATGAGCTCACGGACGGCGCGCTCGGCTGCGGCAGCGTCTTCGATGGTCACGCGCTGCAGGATGCGGGTCTTGGGGTCCATGGTCGTGGAGGCAAGCTGCTTGGGGTCCATCTCACCCAGGCCCTTGTAGCGCTGGACGTCGTAGCCCTTCTTCTTTTTCTTGATCTTGCCGGAGTCGTCCTTCTCGTCACCTTCATCGTCTGGGCTGAAGCCGAGCGACCTGATGGTGTCGCGAAGAATCTCCTCCTCGGGCTGGCGGCCGTTGGGGTAGACGTAGTGGATCTTCTTGCGGACCTTCACGCCAAAGATCGGCGGGCAGGCCACATAGACGTAGCCGGCGTCGATGAGCGGACGCATGTACTTGTAGAAGAAGGTCAGGAGCAGGATGCGGATGTGGGCGCCGTCGACGTCGGCATCGGTCATGATGATGATCTTGTGGTAGCGGGCCTTGGAGAGGTCGAACTCGCCACCCTCGCCGTTGCTGTTGGTGACGCCGGTGCCGATGGCGGTGATGAGCGACTGGATGGTGTCGCTCGAGAAGGCACGGTGGTCGCCGACGCGCTCCACGTTCAGAATCTTGCCGCGCAGGGGCAGAATCGCCTGGATGTCTCGGCGACGGCCGTCCTTGGCCGAACCGCCTGCCGAGTCGCCCTCGACGATGAAGAGCTCAGTGAGCTCCGCGTTGCGCTCGGAACAATCGGCGAGCTTGCCGGGAAGGGCCGCACTCTCAAGCAGGCTCTTGCGGCGCGTGGCCTCGCGGGCCTTGCGCGCGGCGTTACGGGCCTTGCTGGCCTGCTGGGCCTTGTTGATGATGGTGCGAGCCTGCTTGGGGTGCTCCTCGAGGTACTCGGCAAGGCCGTCGGCGACAACCTTGTTGGTGAGGGTACGCATGTAGGAGCTGCCGAGTTTGGCCTTGGTCTGGCCCTCGAACTGCGGGTCGGGAAGCTTGACCGAGATGACGGCGGAAATGCCCTCACGAACGTCGTCACCGGTGAGGTTAGTGTCCTTTTCCTTGAGAATTCCCTGCTTGCGCGCATAGTCGTTGATGACGCGGGTAAGGGCGTTGCGGAAGCCCTCGAGGTGCATGCCTCCCTCGGGCGTGTAGATGTCGTTGGCGAACGACATCACGGTCTCGCCGTAGCCGGTGTTCCACTGGAGCGCGACCTCGACCTCGCCCATCTTCTCGGTGGGGGTACCCTCGTCGGTCTTACCCTCGATATAGATGGGATCGCCCAGACCCTCGGGGATGTCCCTGCCCTCGTTCAGATACTTAACGAAGTCGATGATGCCGCCCTCATAGCAGAACTCCTCGACATAGGGCTCGGCCTCGCGCTCGTCGGTGAGGACGATCTTGAGGTTCTTGTTGAGGAAGGCCGTCTCCTGGAGGCGGTTGTGAAGGGTCTCGAAGTCATAGACGCAGGTCTCGAAGATCTCATCATCAGGCCAGAACGTGACGGTGGTACCCGTCTCTTCGGAGGTGCCGACCTGCTTCATCTTCTCGGTCGTGACACCGCGCGAGAACTGCATCTCGAAAATGCCGCCGTCGCGCCTGACCTGCACGACGACCTTCTTGGAGAGTGCGTTCACAACCGAGATGCCGACGCCGTGCAGTCCACCGGAGACCTTGTAGGCGTTGTTGTCGAACTTGCCGCCGGCGTGGAGAATCGTCATGACGACCTCGAGCGTCGGGATCTTCTTGACGGGGTGCTCCTCGACGGGGATGCCACGGCCGTTGTCCACGACCGTGATGGAGTTGTCTGCGTGCACCGTCACGGAAATCTCGGTGCAGAAGCCGGCCATTGCCTCGTCGACGGAGTTGTCGACAATCTCCCAAACGAGGTGGTGAAGGCCACTCGCGCTGGTAGAACCGATGTACATGCCCGGACGCTTGCGCACGGCCTCAAGACCCTCGAGGATCTTGATCTCATTTCCGCCGTACTGTTCCTCGGTAGACTCTGCCACCCGACAGTCCTTTCCTAGAAGGCTGGACGTTTAATCTTCAACATTCTAGTACGGATGCCGCTTTTATTAAATCCTGAACCTAAGTGCGAGGCCTAAGAACACCGAAATAACGCCCTCGCGCCCTATCGCGGATTCTGAGGGTCTGTTTTGGCTTCGCTCGTGGTTTTTAGCTTCGCGCGCCTGAGGGAGTTCTTCATCGCTTCAGAGGCGCTTTCCTTGATTCGAGGGTCGAGAGAGGCGACAGCCTCGTCCACGCGCGCCTCCTCATAGGCGGAAAGGGGCGGCAGCACCTCCTTCTCGGCTTTCTCCTCATGCGCGGATTCACGCGCCTGCCCCGCCTTTCGCGAGAGCTTGAAGGAGACCTTCTCCACCTCGAGGCCCTCGAAGGCCAGGCGCTCCTGGTACATCTCGGCGTCGGTGGTGAGGTCAACCATGAGGGTGTTGCCGTCGAGGTAGACGATGAGCTCGGGCAGTCCCTTGCCGTCCGCGGGCTTGTTGAGCCAAACGGCCACGGTGTGCTTGGCCGCGCGCTTGCCGCAAACCCTGCGCCAGATGGAGAGGGCGCGTCCCACCTCCGAGGTACCACCGGCGATTTTGGAATCCACCAGCGAGGAGACCATGCTGGCGGCACTCTTCACCTCGTGCTGCTTGGCAGGGTCGAGAGGGTCGTACTCACGCCTCTCCTGCCAGCGCTTCCTAGAGCTCGCCATAAGGCACCACCTTCATGGACGAGAGCGCCTCCGCGGAGAAGTACCCGAGGTTCGTGGTGGTGATGACGGTCTGTATGCCACCCTCGACGAACTTTGTCACGCAGGCGCGGCGGTTCTCGTCGAGCTCGCTCATGACGTCGTCGAGAAGAAGCAGGGGCCTCTCCCCCAAGAGGTCCTCGCAGAGGCGGACCTCGGCCATCTTCCAGGCGAGGGCAACGGTGCGCTGCTGGCCCTGGCTGCCGAAGGATCGGGCATCACGGCCATCTATCTCAAAGAGGATGTCGTCGCGATGCGGGCCCACGAGCGTCTGGGCGCGGCGGATGTCATCGGCGCGGCCCTCCTCCATCTGGGAAAGCATGAGCCGCTTGAGCTCGTCCCTGCCCATGCCCATCTCGGCGCCGCAGACGCTGGGGACGTAGCTACAGGTGAGGGTCTCACCGCTGACGACCTCGCCATAGATCTCGGAGACGAGGCCACTGAGCCGGGCGAAGAGGTTGAGCCTGTGGTGGAGAAGCGTCGCCCCTCCAAGGGCCACCGACTCGTCCCAGGCGTCGAGAAGAGCTTCGTCACAACCGTCCTTGAGCAAGCGGTTCCGCTGCTCCACGGAGCGGATGTAGGTGGAGAGCACCTTGCGGTAGCCGGTGTTGGCCTGGGCACCGAAGGAATCGAGCTCTCCCCTGCGCTTTGAGGCGGAGCCCTTCACAAGCGAAAGGTCGTCCGGGCAAAAGAGCACGGAGAGAAGCGTGCCCGGCAGGTCGATGCCACGGCAGGGCTTGCCGTTCCTGAGGAATCTCCTCTTCTCCGCCGTGACGTCCATCTCGACGTCCACCACGCGGCCATCCCCCTCAAGCCGCGCGCGGACGGAGGCCTCGTCGGCTCCGGGAGCGAGCAGCTCCACGGGAGAGGGCCTCCTGAAGGAGCTGCCTGCCGTGAGATATTGCAGGGCCTCGACGGTGTTGGTCTTGCCAGCCGCGTTATGGCCGACAAGGACCGTCACCCCAGCCGAAGGCTCAAGGGTGAGACCACCGAGGTTTCTATATCCGGTGAAAGAGACGGAAGCGACGCGGAGAGACAAGAGCTAGGCCCTCATCGGCATGAGCAGGCAGAGGTAGTTGATCTTGGAGTAGCTCTTGAAGACGCCGGGGCGCTTGGCCTCCTGGAGCTCGATCGTGACCTCACCGGCCTGGTCGAGGGCGCTCACGCAGTCACCGACGTTTCGGTAGTTCATGCGGATGGAGTTGTTCTGACCCTCGGGCTCCACAGAGATGACCTCGCGGGCGTCACCCTGGTCGGGGGAGGTGGCGGAGAGCGTCATGCAGGCGGCGTCCACGTCGACGTCAAACCTCACCGAGGAGTTGGTGGTGGCGATGGAGCTCACGCGTCGAAGGGCACCAGCGAGGTCGGCCACCTTCACCTTCACCGAGGTAAGGCAGGTGGAGGGGAGCAGCTGCTTGTAGTTGGGGAAGGTACCCTCGATGCGGCGGGACACGTAGGTGGTGTTGCCGAAGACGAAGATGACCTGGTTGGTGGTGCTGCCGATGATGATGGACGGGGAGTCACTCGGCAGGGACATGACGTCGTGGAAGGCCGCACCGGGGATGATCATCTCAAAGGGCTCGGAGAGCGAGGAGGTCTCGACGTTGGTGTCGCAGACGACGAGACGGTAGGAGTCGGTGGCGACGAGGCGCACCAGGTTGTTTTCCACGTTGAGCAGAATGCCGGCGAGGATCGGGCGGCTGGTGTCGCGCGAGGTCACCTTATAGACCTTGTCCACCATCTCGGAGAGGGAGTCGCAGGGAAGTTCCACCGAGCGCTCCATCGCGATCTCGGGGAAGCTCGGGAACTCGGCGGCATTGAGGGTATTCAGGTGGAAGGAGCTCTTGTCGCACGTGAGGTGGATGGTGCCGTCGCCGCCGTCGAAGGTGACCGCGGAGTCGGAGAGGTTCTTGACGACGCTCGTGAGCATGCGGCCGGAGATGACCGTCTCGCCCTCCTCCTCGACGTTGGCGGCGATCTTGTGGCGGATGGAGGTGTCGAGGTCCGACGCCTGCATCTCGAGCGTGCCGTTGGAAGCCTTCATGAGGATGCCACCGAGCACCGGGATGGTGGAGTGGGTGGCGATGCCCTTCGAAACAATGGAGAGGGCCTTGGCGAGCGAAGACTGGCTGACGGTGAAGCGCATGTGTCTCTCCTAACTATTACTTCTCTTATATATAGATATATAT
>CAVIES010000138.1:2161-4923 GCA_963641675.1 Anaerovoracaceae bacterium | reverse complement strand
CTCCGGAGAACCGCTTCGTGCGCTTCCACTTTGCCAAGAGCGACGAGGTGCTCAAGGCCGCGCTCGCCAACCTCGAGGGCTGGCAGGAGAAGATGGCCCGCTAAGGTGGAGCCAAAACGGTTCTGATGCGTTGTCGTGGTCAGAAATGCCAACTTGTGTGTGCTCCTGGGCGGAGTAAGGCCCGCACCCCGTGTTACCGAGCGTTAACAAAAATTGGGTTGCGCCGCGCCGCGGGGCGGGCGTATAGTCCCACTCAACGCGCAGACGCGCACAACACCGAGCAATGAGAGGAGCGCCACATGTTCAAGTCCCAGAACAACAACTGGTGGTGGCGCAACTCGGCTTCGCTCGGTCGATGGTGAGTCTCGTCGCGCTTACATCTCGCGAATTGTAGGGCTCCCGGTTCGACCGGGGGCCCTTTTTTCGTCTCGCGCCCATACCCGGGAAGCGGCGCAGGCGACGGCCCCCACGAGCGGCCCCAACATCGCAAACCCCGCACTGTCCGCACCAACTAATCCAAGCAAACAGATCCCCAAAGAGGGAAAACCGAAAGGAACCAAAATGTCTGAGAACAAGGAAGCCCGCACCGTCTCCGCCGCCGCCAAGACCACCGGCATGGTCGACATCAAGTCGCTCGTCCTGCTCGCCATCCTGCTCGCCGCCGCGCTCATCCTCAACATGACCGTGGGCAACGCGCTCGCCACCGTGGGCATCAAGCCGCAGTTCATCATCGCCGCCTACGCGCTGGCCATCCTGCTCACCGGCGCCTCCGCGCCCCAGGCCGTCATCTACGGCCTCCTCGCGGCCTGCGTCACCCAGCTCTCCACCTCCATCCCCGGCCTCAACTTCCTCACCGAGGCCTGCGGCGCTCTCACGATGTTCGCGGTCGCCAAGGCCAACATCAACGTCGCCGGCAAGTCCGTGACCCCGCTCGTCGCCGCCTTCATCGCCACGTTCGTCTCCGGCGCCCTGTTCGCCGTCGTCGGCACCGTGATCATGGGCAACGCCCTGGCCACCTGCCTGGTGAAGGTCCCCGTCGTCCTCGGCACCGCCTGCTTCAACGCCATCGTGGTCCAGGCCCTCTACCTGCCGCTCAACAAGGTCCTCAACAAGTAATCGTCTACCATGGATGCGCCGGCTCCCAAAGGGCCGGCGCATTCTTTTGCGTCTAAGGAAAGGCTCGAGATGAGCACTGAGCAACCGATCATCGAGATGCGCGAGGTCTCCTTCGCCTACACGCCGGCGGAGGGCGCCGAGCCGCAGAACGCCCTCACCGACATCTCGCTGGCCATAAACGCTGGCGAGTTCGTGGGCGTCATCGGCCCCTCGGGCGCCGGCAAGTCCACGCTGGCATCCGTCATGAGCGGCGCCGTGCCGCACCACTTCCACGGCAGCCTCTACGGCGCCACGCTGGTGGCGGGCCAGGACACCTGCGACATCAGCCTCACCGACATCTCGGGCGTGGTGGGCAGCGTGCTGCAAGACATCGACGCGCAGATGGTCGCCTCCGTGGTGGAGGACGAGATGCTCTTTGGCCTGGAGAACTTTGGCGTGCCGCACGACCAGATTGAGGGCCGCATCGCCAGCGCCTTGGCCACGGTGGGCATCACCGACCTGCGCGAGCGCGAGATCGCCACGCTCAGTGGCGGCCAGAAGCAGAAGGTGGCCATCGCCGCGATCTTGGCGATGGAGCCGCGCGTGCTCGTGCTGGACGAGCCCACCGCCGCGCTGGACCCGGCGAGCTCGCGCCTGGTGTTCGAGACCCTACGCGAGGTGAACGAGCGCCTGGGCATCACCGTGCTTGTGATTGAGCAGAAGGTGGCCCTCTTGAGCGAGTTCTGCGGCCGCGTGATCGTTATGGACAAGGGGCGCATCGCCTTTGACGGCACACCCCACCAGGTGTTTAGCAACGGGGCGGAGCTGCGCGCCATGGGCGTGGACAGCCCGCGCGTGGCCCGCATCAGCCGCAGCCTTGAGGAGAAGGGCCTGGCCGAGAAGGCCGAGCCGTGCCTCAACGTGGCCGAGGCGGCCGCGCTTATCAAGGAAATCGTGGGGGAGAGGGGCACCGCGCCCGCCGTTGGCGAGGGCACCGGTGTGGCCGCCCCCAGCGCCTCCCCGCACGCGCCGGCGCGCCCGCACGCCGAGGGCGCCGAGCCCGTGGTGACCCTCACGCACGTCAACTTCGCCTACCCCAACGGCGGCGCCGCGGTAACCGACCTCAACATGAGCGTCTACCCCGGCGAGCTCGTGGGCGTCGTGGGCCAGAACGGCGCCGGCAAGACCACCCTCACCAAGCTGCTGAACGGCTTGCTCAAACCTGCCTCCGGCGAGGTGCGCATCGCCGGCTTCAACACGCGCGAGGTGCCTACCAGCACCATCGCCGCCCACTGCTCCACGCTTTTCCAGAACCCCGACCGCCAGCTCTGCAAAGACACCGTGCTGGATGAGGTCGCCTTTGGCCTCGAGCTCAAGGGCGTGCCGGCCGCCGAGGCCCGCGAGCGCGCCGAGCGCGTGGCCACCCGCTTTGGCCTGCCGCTGGCGGAGTCGCCCTTCTCGCTCTCGCGCGGGCAGCGCCAGATGGTGGCGCTGGCGAGCGTGGTGGTGGGCGAGCCCGAGGTGGTGCTGCTCGACGAGCCCACGAGCGGCCTCGATTACCGCGAGTGCATGACGGTGATGGAGACCGTGCGCGAGATGGCCGAGCGCGGCAGCGCCGTCATCATGGTCTGCCACGACATGGAGGTCGTGAGCGACTTTGCCGAGCG
>CAVIES010000138.1:0-1474 GCA_963641675.1 Anaerovoracaceae bacterium | reverse complement strand
ACGCCATCATGGAGGCCCAAACCGCGCGCGGCGTTGAGTACGACACCAAGAACCCGTTCAAGAAGCTGCAGCTCATGCTGCCCCTTTGCGTGCCGCTGCTGGTGAGCTCGGTGGGCAAGACCGATGCGACGGCCCTCGCGGCCGAGCAGCGCGGCTTCTACCTGCGCACGCGCGAGAGCAGCTACAAGCGTTACCCCTACACGGCGCTCGACCTCGTTGCCTTCGCCGTTGCGGTGGCCCTCATCGTGGCCGGCGTGGTGTTCTAGGCCTATACCTTGAGCTTCCAGCTGTAGCCGCAGTCGTGGCAGACGAAGGTGGTCTTGCCGCGGTTGCCGAGCATGGCGCCGCCCACGGCGCCCACGGGCCCAAAGAGCACGCCGCCCACCACGCCCTTGCTAAGCGAAAGCTGCTTCTTGCTGCTGCCCACGGCCTCAAAGTTGAGGCTGTGGCACTTGGGACAATCGATCCTCTTGCCCATCCGGCCCTCCTAGCCCTAGGTTGGGCCCCAGCATAGCGCGCCTTGCGGACATTAAGGTGGAGGGCCCGACGCCCTGCCCAGCCGTAGGAGCGGGGGGACGCGGCCACGGTTCCAGCCCCCGGCGCCCGAGGCTCCCTCATGGCAGGGCCGTGTTAATTGCCCCATGCGAGCGAACGGTCAGGAGCAGCTTGTGAACGCTCTGGTTGAGGACGCCGGATGCTCGCCGCACGGTCATCGAGCGATGGCTTGCAGCCCACGCGCTCAACGTCTTTAGCCTCATGTACGTGATGAAGTATGCCTTGCCCTACATGCTCAAACAGCAGAGCGGCTCCATCGTGGTCATCGTCAACACCCACACCACGGGCATGCCGATGCATCTGGACAGCATCGTTACCGGGTTCTAGCGCACAGGTGCGTGAGAGTTGCTGGCCCGTCGGTCCCTTGGGGTCGGTGGGCTTTTCCGTGGCGCGGGCGACTGGATATTTGACGGCGGGGTAGCGGGGGGGTGATGATGGGCTTGCAGAAACCTTCCAGGGAGTTGGGAGAGAGACATATGGACAAGCTCAAGAAGTTCGCGCCCGTCATCGTCGTGGTGCTGGTTCTCATCGTGATCGCCGCCGGCTCTGGCTCCGGCTCGAGCGACTCCGCCACCACTGAGGCAGGCACTGAGGCCGCAGTGACAGGGGCCGCCACCGAGGAGGCCGCCGCCCCCACCGCGAAGCTCGACACCATGATGGACGACGTCAAGGTCTCCTCCTACACGGTTGACGAGACCGGTGTGACACTCGAGCTTTCCTACGACAGCGACAACACCAACTACATCACCGCCGAGGTTACGAGCTTTGAGTACGGCGACAAACAGGTCCAGATGACTTACGACAGCGACCAGGACAAGTACGCCGCCGCGGGCGTCACCTTCGAGACCGATGGGGCCGCGAACGACTTTGGCTTCGTGCAGCTCCAGGGCGGCTCCACCGCCACCGTGAGGTTCAGCGT
>CAVIES010000137.1:0-4977 GCA_963641675.1 Anaerovoracaceae bacterium | reverse complement strand
CAGTGGGACGCCTACAACAAGGCCTGCCTCATCGTCACGTCACAGGCCAAGGCCGACGTCTCCGCCCGCGTGTCCGCATGGCTCGCCGCCAACCCCACGGCCACCGTGGCCGAGGCGCGGGAGGCCGCCGAGGGCATCGCCGCCGCCGTGCTGGCCGACTCCGCGCAGGCCGCCTCGAGCCTCGCGGCGCAGTGGTACGACGCGCAGGCCAAGGCGGCGGGCGCCAAGCTCGACCGCGCCGTGACCCTCCCCGTCTCGGACGAGGCGCGGGAGAGCCTAGCCAAGACCGCCCGCTACCAAGTCGGGCGCCTGGGCGAGGAGGGCGGCGCGGGTGACTTCGCCGGTGCGATGGGCGAGTGGGCGGAGTACGAGAGCCGTCTGGCGCTCAACCGCACCATCATCGCTAACGCCAAGCGCGACCGCCGCAAGGGCGTGCGCTTCGCCCGCGTCACGACCGGCCGCAACACGTGCAACTTCTGCACGATGCTCGCGGGCCGCGGCGCCGTCTACCACAGCCGCGAGACCGCCGGCGAGATGGGCAGCTACCATACGCACTGCCAATGCAAAGTGGTGCCGTCCTTCTCCGGCAAGGCCGATGACACCCTCGTCGAGGGACACGACCCCAAGGACGAGGAGCGCCGCTGGCACCTCTTCGAGGCCATCGACGAGGCTGCGCCCGACGCATCGTCCGCCGAGGCCGCGAAGCAGGCGGCGAACGAGCTGGGCGCCCTCGACATGGGCGAGCTGCTGGACGGCCTCACCGCCGAGCAGCTCGAGCAGCTGGGGCTAGAACCCAACAAGAGCTAGTTGAACCAAGCCCGCCGCATGGTGGGCTTTTTTCATACGCACGCCCCGCACGGGGCAAACCCCAAGACGCCCGCACGGGCCGAAAGGAGCCGCACATGGCAGAGCAGGACACCACCCAGACCGAGGCCGCCGAGGCCGAGGAGCAGGCAGCGACCACCGAGGCCGAGGAGCCGCAGGGCGCCGAGGTCGACTGGAAGTCGCAGGCCCGCAAGTGGGAGGGACGCGCCAAGGCCTACAAGGCCAAGGCAGACCAGTGGGACGCGCAGGAGGAGGCCGGCAAGACAGAGCTGCAGAAGGCCACCGAACGCGCCGACAAGCTGAAGGCCGAGCTTGACGGCATCAAGGCCGAGAAGGCCCGCGCCGCCGAGGTCGAGAAGGCCGCGGCCGCCCACAAGGTCGACGCCGCGCTGCTCGCGCGCATGAGCGGCGACGTGGAGGAGAACGCCAAGTTCCTCTCCGAGCACCTCAGCACCAAGGCGTACCCGCAGACCCGCGACAGGGGAGAGTACGCCGCAAAGCAGAAGGGAACGAGCGGCGCCGCGCAGGCAGCGCGCGTGCTGTTCGCCCGCGACTAGAAAGGAGCCTTAAATGGCCTCCATCATCACCAAGGACTTCACCCTGCCCGAGGAGTACGTGTCCGGCGTCTTCAAGAAGGCCCAGACCAGCTCCGCCCTCGCCCAGCTCTCCGGCGCCCAGCCGCAGAAGTTCGGTAAGTCAAACGTCATGACCCTCACCTCCGCCCCCAAGGCCGAGCTGGTGGCCGAGGCCGGCGAGAAGGCCCCCACGCCTTCCTCCTACGCCTCCAAGACCGTCGTGCCGGTCAAGCTGCAGGTCACCGTCCGCGCCTCCAACGAGGTCATGTGGGCCGACGAGGACTACCAGATCGGCATCCTCGAGGACATCCAGGAGAACTGCGGCATCGCGCTCGGCCGCGCCCTCGACCTCGTGGGCATCCACAAGGTCAACCCGCTGACCGGCGCCGTGGCCTCCTCCATCACCGAGGGCATCATCGACACCACCAACGCCGCCACGCTCGACGGCTCCAAGTACGACGAGGCCGTGGAGGCCGCCGCCGCGCTCGTCATCGCCAACGGCTACACGCCCACCGGCCTCGCCGCCGACCCCGCCCTCAGCTTCGGCCTCGCCACCATGCGCGACACCACCGGCCGCCGCATCTACCCCGAGCTCGGCTACGGCACCGCCGTCACCAACTTCGAGGGCATGCAGTGCGCCGTCTCCGACACCGTCTCCGGCAAGGAGCTCGCCACCGCCTCCAACCTCCTCGGCCTCGTCGGCCAGTTCGACGCCTTCCGCTGGGGCGTGCAGAAGGAGATCGCGGCCCACGTCATCGAGTTCGGTGACCCGGACGGCCTCGGCGACCTCCAGCGCACCAACCAGGTGGCCATCCGCGCCGAGGTTGTCTACGGCATCGGCATCATGGACGAGGGTGCCTTCGCCAAGGTCATGAAGGCCTAGCGATGAGGTACGTGTTCACCATGACGGGCGCCGTGGTCGAGTCCGACACGCCGCTCAGCGAACCGCTCTTCAAGCCGGTGGACGCCGCCGCGCCCGCGACCGAGGCCAAGCCCAAGGCCGCGCCCAAGCGCCGCACCACCGCCAAGAAGGCGGCGCAGAAGGAGGCCTAGCATGGCCTACGCGACAATCGAACAGCTGGCGGCCTCGTGGCGTGACTTCGCGCCGTACGAGACCGCCCGCGTCACCCAGCTGCTCGCCGACGCCAGCGTCTTCATCGACGCCCAGCTGGCGGCGGCCGGGCGTGACGCAACGGGGGTCGGCGAGGACGTGCTGCGCATCGTCTGCTGCCGGCTCGTGCGCCGCTCCATGGGCGAGCTTGACCCGACCAACGCGGATGACCGCTGGCAGCAGACGGTGGAGCCTGACGTCGTGAACGTCACGCCCACCGTCCGCGAGTCCGACTTCTACCTCACCAAGTGGGAGTGCAAGATGCTCGGCATGCGTGCCGGGCGCACGGGCTTCGCGGTGGCCGGCTGATGGCCGCCGTCACCTTCAAGTGGAACAAGGAGTTCTGGGGCACCTGCATGACGAGCGCCGGCATGGCCGCCGCGCTGCAGGGCGCCGCGAGCGTGGAGGCCGCGAGGGCGGAGGCCAAGATAGGCACCCCCTCGCGGCCCCGCAGCTTCGATAACCCCAACTTCTCCACGCGAGTGGCCACGCGCCACGGCAAGAGCTCCGACTACTTCGTCGGGCTCGTAATCGCGGCCAACCCCCGCAGCATCTACAAGGCCCGACACGGGCAAGCCTTCTAACCGAAAGGAGACACGATGGCACAGAACGCCAAGAACGTAGTCTTCTCCAAGCCCAAGGCGGCCGGCGCCGTCTACGTGGCCGCCGAGGGCACCGACCTGCCCACCGACGCAGCCGCCAACCTCGCCGCCGACTACCAGACCTGCGGCTACATCTCCGAGGACGGCGTGGCCGAGAGCCACGAGCTGGAGTCCGAGAGCATCAAGGACTACGGCAAGAGCACCGTCCTCGTCATCGACGGCGGTGACGAGGTGACCATCGAGTTCACCCCCATCGAGTACACCAACCCCGTCACGCAGAAGATGCTCTTCGGCGACGCCAACGTCACGACCGACGAGGCCGGCAACCTCCTGTCCGTCTCCATGACGGACGACGCCAAGGAGGTGCGCGTCTTCGTCTTCGAGCACGTGCTCTCCAACGGCCGCATCGAGCGCGACGTCTACCCCCGCGCCAAGGTGACCGGCATCGACACCAACACCTACAGCGCCGGCGCCGCGCTCGGCCCCAAGGTGACCATCACCGCGCTGGCCTCCGAGGCCGGCCCCAAGGGCTACAAGTACTTCGCCGACGCCAACTAACGCCAACTATCTAAGGAGAGCCGCATGAGCGACAGCACGACCACCGACCGCAAGGGCGCCGAGGCCACCTTCTGCGCCGAGGTGGAGGGCATCCCCGTGTCCATCGACATGGCCGCCTTCACCGACGACATCGAGACGCTGGAGCTGCTCGGCGAGATCGAGGACGGCAACGCCTTCGCGCTCACCAAGCTCATGCGGCACCTCTTCGGGGAAGAGCAGTACGCCAACATCAAGGCGTCGCTGCGCAAGGGCGGCCGCACGTCCGTGTCGGACATGACCGGCTTCATGTCGGCCGTGTTCGAGGAAATCGGCGGCGCGGCAAAAAACTAGCCCTCCTCGCCCGCCTATGGCGGCACCACGAGCCGGCGCTGCGGGCTGACCTCCAGCGCGTCTACGGCGTGTGCTGGGATGACGTGCTTCACCGGCGCGTCACGACCGGCCACGCCGCGGCGCTGGCGGCCAACCTGCCCGCCGGCTCGTGCTGTCTGGCGTGCGAGGACGAGCGGGGCGGGTGGACGCGCGAGGAGCTTTTGCTGCTCGCCCTCGTCAACTCGCTGCGCGACGAGAAGCATCAGATTGACCCGTTCGACCACCCGGACGTCAAGGCGTTCGAGGTGGGCGAGTTGGTCGAGTACCTAGCGAGGCCGCGCACGGCCGTGGCCTCTAAGGAGGGATAGCCTATGGCCTCGTTGGGCGAGGCGTATCTCGCCATCGTGCCCAAGCTCGACGATTCCGCGATGCAGTCGGCCATGTCCGGCATCACGTCGGCGGCCGTCGCGAAGGGCACCGTAATCGGCAACGCCATCACCGGTATGCTGAAGACCGTGGCCTCCGGTGCGCTGGAGGTCACCCAGACCGTGGTGAACGGCGCGGTTGAGCAGTACGCGGCCTACGAACAGAACGTGGGCGGCATGCAGAAGCTCTACGGCGACGCGTGGCAGACCATGGTCTCGCAGGCGCAGGAGGCCTACAAGACCTGCGGCCTGAGCGCCAACGAGTACATGGAGCAGGCATCGAGCTTCAGCGCCGCGCTCACCACCTCGCTCGGCGGCGACGTCGTGAAGGCGGCGCAGCAGGCCGAGAAGGCCATGGAGGCCATGGCGGACAACGTGAACACGTTCGGCACCGACATGACCGACGTGCAGAACGCCTTCCAGGGCTTCGCCAAGCAGAACTACACCATGCTCGACAACTTGAAGCTCGGCTACGGCGGCACCAAGTCCGAGATGGAGCGCCTCATCTCCGACGCCAACGAGTACGCCGCAAGCATCGGCGAGGCCTCCGACCTCTCCATCGACAGCTTCAG
>CAVIES010000136.1:0-5076 GCA_963641675.1 Anaerovoracaceae bacterium | reverse complement strand
GCTCCACCAACCGCAACTTCGTCGGCCGCATGGGCGACCCGACCTCCGAGGTCTACCTGGCAAGCCCCGCCGTCTGCGCGGCGTCCGCCGTCGCCGGCCACATCGCACTTCCGAGCGACCTCGACTAACGACGGAACACCCGAAGGGAGAAATTTATGCAGTTTAAGGGAACCGTCTTCCGCTATGGCCGTGACATCGACACCGACGTCATCATCCCGGCCCGTTACCTCAACACCTCAGACCCGGCGGAGCTTGCCAAACACTGCCTAGAGGACCTCGACAAGACCTTCGTCGAGCGCGTGCACGAGGGCGACATCGTGGTTGCCGATGAGAACTTTGGCTGCGGCTCCTCCCGCGAGCACGCGCCCGTTGCCATCAAGGCCGCTGGTGTCTCCTGCGTCATCGCTAAGAGCTTCGCGCGCATCTTCTACCGCAACTCCATCAACATGGGCCTGCCCATCCTGGAGTGCCCCGAGGCCGTGGACGGCATCTCTGAGGGCGACGTCGTGAGCGTGGATGCCAACACCGGCACCATCGTGAACGAGACCACCGGTGCCGAGTTCCACGCGCAGCCCTTCCCCGAGTTCATCCAAGAGATCATCAACGAGGGTGGCCTGGTGGAGCGCACCAAGCGCGTCATGGCCCAGAAGGCGGGCGAGTAGCCATGGCAGATAAGAGCTATAAGATCTGCGCGCTCGCCGGTGACGGCATCGGCCCCGAGGTCATCGCCGAGGGCAAGAAGGTGCTCGCGGCCGTGGGTGCCAAGGCCGGCGTTACGTTCGAGTTTGACGACCAGCTCATCGGTGGCGCCGCCATCGACGCCTGCGGCGACCCGCTGCCCGAGGCCACGCTTGCGAGCGCCAAGTCCTCCGACGCGGTGCTGCTCGCGAGCGTCGGCGGCCCCAAGTGGGACTCCACCGACCCCGCCGCACCCCGCCCCGAGCAGGGCCTGCTTCGCATCCGCAAGGAGCTCGGCCTCTACACTAACCTCCGCCCGGTGAAGATCTACGACGCCCTCGCCGGTGCCTCCACGCTGCGCCCCGAGGTCATCAAGGGCGTCGACCTCGTGATCGTCCGCGAGCTCACGGGCGGCGTCTACTTCGGCCGCCGCGAGCGCTTCTACGACGAGCCCGGCGCCGGCGCGAACGGTGCCGCCGGCCAGCGCGCCTACGACGTTATGGAGTACCGCGAGTACGAGGTGGAGCGCATCGCCCGCCAGGCCTTTGAGGCCGCGCGCAAGCGCCGCGGCAAGGTCACGAGCGTCGACAAGCGCAACGTGCTGGAGACCTCCCGCATGTGGCGCGAGGTGGTGCACCGCGTCCACGACGAGGACTACGCCGACGTCGAGCTCGAGGACCTCTTGGTGGACAACACCGCCATGCAGCTCATCAACCGCCCGGCCGACTTTGACGTCGTGGTGACCGAGAACATGTTCGGAGACATCCTCTCCGACGAGGCAGCCCAGATCACGGGCTCGCTCGGCATGCTCGCAAGCGCGAGCCTGGGTGACTCCGTCTCGCTCTTTGAGCCGAGCGCCGGCTCCGCCCCCGACATCGCCGGCCAGGGCATCGCCAACCCGCTTGCGCAGATTCTCTCCGCGGGGATGCTGCTCACCTATGCGCTCAACATGACCGAGGAGGCCGCGTGGGTCGAGGCCGCCGTGGAGCGCGTGCTGGCGGAGGGCTGGCGCACCCGCGACATCGCCGATGCCACGACGCCCGCCGAGAAGATCCTCGGCACCGCGGCCATGGGCGACAAGGTCGTCGAGGCGCTTGGCTAAGCAATTGCCGAATGAGTGCAACGGATTCTCGGCGAGCGGGTATATAAACCACCCCAAGGGACAGCGATTGCAAGGGAAGGGGTCAAGATGACCAACGGCAACGAAAAGCTCACCGAGGCCAAGAACCCCAATAGCCTCGTAGACCCGCAGCTCGCAGAGGTCCGTGGTGGCGCCATCTCGGTCATCCAGGGCTATGCCTCGCGTGTTAGCTGCAAGTTCTGCGGCCGCAGCGTGACGGTCTACTACGGGCCGGTCGTCTACAACAAGTCCTACGGCTCCGTTCGCAAGGGCAAGTGCGCAAGCTGCGGCACCGAGGGCTTCTACTGCGCAAGCGGCAGCAGGAAGATCCTCGGCACGCTGGCGCAGCTCAACGCAGCCTTCTAGGTGCGGTAGGCGGCCGAGCGCCAAAACTCCGTAACGCCCGCCCGGGCCTCGCGAACTCTCGCGGGCCCGGGCGTTTTCTTTTGGCGGTGGCGGGCCGTGGACCCGGGGTGCCGGCGGGCCGTGGGCTCGGGGTGCCGGCGGGCCGTGGGTCCGGGGCGGTGGCGGGCCGCGGGCCTAGGTTCTGCCACGCTGGTCGCGCACCCCTGCACGCTGGGCTTTTATGCGCGCCGATGCCGAGATGGATACTTTTGGTGAACGCCGGTGGATGGCAGGGACCGTCCCGTGCGAGGTGGCTAGAGTTGTGAGCTGCCGGCCATAGAGCCGCCGTACCGGAATAAGGAGAAGAAGGGCTATGGGCGAGAACGCCGTCGTCAGCAAAACCGCAGCTAGTGCATCCACCATGTCGAAGGGCCTCCGCAACGCCTGCATCGCGCTGCTCGTGCTCCTGGGCTTCTCGCTCGGTTCCTCTGAGTTCGTGGTCATTGGCGTGGAGCAGAACATTGCCGACTCCTATGGCGTCACGCTCTCGCAAGTGGGCCAGCTCATCAGCTTCTTCTCCGTCACCTATGCCATTCTCACGCCCATACTCGCCATCTCCACCGGCCGCTTCAAGCGCTTCCAGCTGCTTGTGGCCTATGCGGCCGTCTTCTGCGTGGCAAACGTCGTGCAGGCCGTGGCCTCGAGCTTTGGCGTGCTGCTCGTGAGCCGCGTGCTCGTGGGCTCGGTCTCGGGCTCGCTTCTGGCCGTGGGTGTCACCTACATTCCCGAGCTTGCGGGCTCTGAGCGCACCTCCATGGTCATCAGCATCGTCTACGCCGCGTTCTCTGTGGCGATGGTGGTCGTGACCTCGCTTGGAAAGATCGTGGCCGAGCTTGCCGACTGGCGCCTCGTGATGTGGGGCACGCTCGTGCTCGCAATCGCTGTCTGCACGGCGCTCGTGCTCGTGCTTCCGCGCGAGGGCGCCACCGACGAGCCTGCCACCATGGCCGATCAGGCAGGCCTTTTGAAGGAGCCGCAGATCCTCACGGGCATGCTCATCTTCCTGTTCGCCGTGGGCTCTGTCTATGTGTTCTATGGCTATGTCACGCCCTATCTCGAGGACGTCCTTGGCATGGCGCCACTCGCCGCAAGCGCGGCGCTCATGGCCTACGGTGGCATGTGCTTCGTCTCCAACCTCATCTCCGGCTGGATCGACAGCCGCTTTGGCATCAAGGGCCTCACCGTGACCTTCCCCATCCTTGCCGTGCTGCTCTTTGCGCTTTGGGCGGTGGGCTCCGCCATGCCCGTCGGCCTTGGCATCGTGATGGGCATCGGCCTCCTCATGTACGTGGTTTCTGTGCCCTGCATCTCGCTCTTTATGAACGTCGCCGCCAAGCGCCACCCCAAGGCGCTCACGCTGGCGAGCTCGCTTGAGCCCATGGCATTCAACATGGGCATCGCCTTCGGCACTGCCGTGGGCGGCGCCGTCGTGGCAGGCCCCGGCATCTCGCAGGTGGGCATCGTGGGTGCCGTCTTCGCGCTCGTGGCCCTGGCGCTGGTGCTGCTCACCATGTGGCTCGACAAGCGCGCCAGCGCGCGTGCGGCCGCGGCTGCGGAATAGGTGGTTTCGGTGCTTCCGCGCCCCATACGCCTGAGTGGCGGCCTCGGCCTCGTGCGCTCGGTAAAGCTGCCAGGCGGCGAGCGCGTGCGCGTGCTGCAGGTGGGTGGCGTCTACCAGGGCGCCAGCTACGAGGGAGCCCGCCGTATGGAACCCGTCTTTGCCTACATCAAGGGCTTTGACGCCTGCTTTGACGTGCGCCCTGAGGCGAAGAACGTCCTCATGGTGGGCGGCGGCGCCTTCGCCTGGCCCAAGCACGTGGCCGATTCGCGCCCCGGCATTCACGTGGACGTGGTGGAGCTCGAGGCCGGCGTGATCAAGGCCGCGCGCAAGCGCTTCTACCTCGACGAGGCCATGGCGGCCCACCCCGAGGCAATTGGGCTTCTCTGGGGCGACGGCCGCGCCTACGTGGAGGGTTGCAACAAGCTCTACGACGCTATCGTCCTCGATGCCTTTGCCGGCATGGACCCCGTCTACTCTCTCGCCACGGCCGAGTTCTTCGCGGCCTGCGCCCAGCGCCTCACGCCCGGCGGCGTGGTGCTCGCCAACGTCGTCTCCAACGAGGAGGGTGCAGACGTCGAGTTCCTCCAGAGCTTCATGGCAAGCGCCGCCACCGCCTTCAAGCACGTAGAGGTGCGCCTCGTCAACAACGACGACTATGCGGTGGAGGACAACTACCTGGTAGTGGTCTCAAACGAGCCCTTTGAGCTCGAAGGCTCCATGCCCTACGACGAGGACTTCCTGGGCCCCGTTTTCCACGACTGATACGTGAATGCGAGCGAGGACGTTTGCGAGATGGGGCCTGGCCCCGATGGGATAAGCGGACTAGAACCAAGGGATGTCGACGCCGGGGACTCCGCCGCCGGCGGGGAACTCGCCCATGGTTACGAACTGCTGCCACTGGTTTACGCGCTCTCGCACGCCGGCCACGTCGAGCACGCCCTCCGCAAAGCCCTTTCGCACGAGCTCGGGCGGCACGAACTCGTCGTACTTCTCAAAGACGGGGATCTCGTCCTTGCCGAGGAGCTCCAGCGGGTCGAAGGGGGCGTTTGCCTCCTCAATGAGGACGGCGAAGAACTCGCCGGGCGTGGCGCTCATGCGGAAGGTCATGTAGTAGGGGCGCGTGGAGTCGAAGCCCTTGATGGCGATGCGCTTGGCAACCTTATGCTTGATGATGCGCTCGAGCGCGAGGAAGGCGTAGCTGCCGAGCCAAGGGAAGAGCGCCCAGGTGTCCTCGCCGAGGTTGATGAGCGGCATCGCGTCCATGCTCGCCTCAACGGCCGCGCGGCGTGCCTTTGCGAGGCGCACGCTGGCG
>CAVIES010000135.1:0-5077 GCA_963641675.1 Anaerovoracaceae bacterium | reverse complement strand
TTCGTCAACAGCAATCAGGGGCGGCCTTTTCCAGAGCTCGGTGGCGCTTCCATCAGCATTGATAACCCTCTCCCAATTTGAGAGCCCATCCATTTCGAATCTAGCCGGCAACTTTGAGAGCTCAAATTCAATGGCCTGAGACGGGCGAAACACAGCAAAAGTTCCGCACATCTCATACATCGCCATAAGAAGCTGTTCAAAGGTGACGTGCCTTGCCAAAAACAGCAACGTATACAAGGGGGAAGTGACCTCACAGCCTATCGGATGAGACTCGATAGATATACTGCGAGACGAGTAAGACCAGAGATGGTCTTTGAAGTTGCGGCCCTTCCCGCCGTTGCGACGAGACCGATCGAAGCAGAGCCTATGTACTGGACTGCCAAGCAACTCCTTGGTAGTCGGATGCCTCGCAAAGGCAAGACGGGATGCGCTCGAAGCGACGCTTGCGAGCGATGGCATGACCGCAACCACCTGGGGCGGGACGCGATGAAGCCGGAATGCTGATATGTCACACAGCACCGTGTCCATGAGAAGATGTTACGCGGCGTGCGGCCATTTGCATCTAGGATTTTCAGATTTCTTCTAGGCTGAGCTGAAATTCCAGTGGCATGCCGTGCTGGGCATCGATTATGGGACGCAAACTTATGGAAGGTGAAGTAGCGTCCCAATCCAAGCTCTAACCAACTGGGGTTTTGGAATTAATCAAAAGGCTTGTATTTAAGCTCTCCAAGATTTGCGTCCCACAATCGGCCGGCTTCGGATGCCTACAGCCCAGAGACCCCTTACTTGTGGTACGGCTCGCCGCGACTAATCTTGCAGGCACGGTAAACCTGCTCGAGAAGGACGACGCGCGCGAGGTTGTGCGGCAGGGTGATGGGGCCAAAGGAGAAGGTCTCGTCAGCGCGCTCGCGCACCTCGGGGCTCACGCCGTCGGAGCCGCCGATGACAAAGGAGAGGTCGCTCTTGCCGCGAAGCGCCAGCTCGTCGAGGTGGGCCGAGAACTCCTCGCTCGAGCGCTGCTTGCCGTCGATGGCGAGAAGGATCATGTGGCTGCGCTCGGGAACGGCGGCAAGGATGGCCTCACCCTCCTTGCGGCGGCTGGAGTCCACACCGCCGGCCTTGGCCGGGTCGATGTCCGCGACCTCGCGCACCTCCACCTTTCCGTAGGCGCCCAGGCGCTTCACGTACTCGGCGCAGGCCTGCACCCAGAACTTCTCCTTGAGCTTGCCCACGGCAACGACGGTGTACTTCACGTTCACTCCCTTTGTTGGCTTTGTCCCATCTTCCCAAAGACGTAGACTGCAAGGCAAGCGAATTGACGAGGAGACCATGGCCAGCAACAAGCGAAGCGCCCGCGCGGCGCAGAGACAAGCCTTTGAGCAGCAGCTTACAGACGACCTCTCGGGCGTCTTTGCCCGCGAGGACGCGCGTCGCTCCCGCGTGGCCGAGGAGCGCGAGGAGCACCGCCGCTACAAGGCATGCGAGCGCAAGAAGCGCTATGCCAGCAAGGCCGAGGCGGAGGGCGCCATCCGCGACTGCCGCCGCCACGGCTCTCCAGACCTCCATTGCTACCAATGCCCCTACTGCAACGGCTGGCACCTCACCCACAAGGCGGCGAAGAAGTAGCGGCCACGGCACGCAAAAAGGCTCCCGGGCGCGACGCTCGGGAGCCTTTTCTTATCGCTTGGCGGGCCTTGCTAGCGGATGAAGTTCGTCATCTTTCGCGGCTCGGCAACCGGGGTAATGCCGGCAGCGCGGCCGGCCTCGAGGCACTTGAGCATCCAGGCCATGTTGTGGCCGAGCTGGCGCATGACGCAGAGGCCTTCCTCGTCCTTCTCGACGTCGGCCGCACAGCCACCGTGGACGTTGTTCCAGTAGTAGGAGCTCACGATGGGCATCTGCGAGATGGTGAAGAAGCGATTGATGTCATCGAAGGAGACCGTGGTGCCGGCACGACGGGCACTCACGACGGCGGCCGCGGGCTTGTGGGCGAAGACGTTGGGCTCACCGGCGCGGCCATTGGAGTAGAACAGGCGATCCATAAAGCCGAGCAGGTTGGCGTCGGCATGCGCGTAGTGCACGGCGCCACCAAAGACGAAGCCGTCGGCCTCGGCGGCCTTGGCGCGGCACTCGGCCACCTTCTCGTCCAGCACGCAGACGCCCTTGGTGTTGCAGCCGCCACAGGCGATGCAGCCGCCGACGGACTTCGCACCCACCCAGAAGATCTCGGTCTCGACGCCCTCGGCCTCGAGCGCCTTTGCGACCTCCTCGAGCGCGCGGTTGGTGCAGCCGCTCTTGTGAGGGCTTCCGTTCACAAGCAGGACCTTCATGGGCGTTCCTCTCCCTCTGGCGCGGGCGGGTTCCCCAAACCTGCCGCGCTCGTATACTTTTGACGAAGCAAGTATACCCAGCAAAGAGGTCCTTGCATGTACACGACCACCTATACCAGCGCTTTATTGAAGCCCCTGCGCCTTGCGAGCGCAGACGGCGAGAGTCTCTGCGTCTGCACCTTCTCCACGGGAAGGGACGCGAGCAAGATTGACCTTTCAGGCGCCGAGGAGCGTGCCGACCTTCCCGCCTTTGACGCGGCGCGCGCCTGGCTCGACGCCTACTTTGCGGACGAGAGGCCAAACCCCCGCAAGCTTGCTCTCTCCCCCGCCGGCACGCCCTTCCAACTTGCCGTGTGGCAGGCGCTGCTTGAGATTCCCTATGGGCAGACGGTGACATATGGTTGGGTGGCCGAGCGCGTGGGCGAGGCCCGTGGCAGGCGCACGTCGGCCCGCGCCGTCGGCGGCGCCGTCGGCGCGAACCCCATCGGCGTCATCGTCCCCTGCCATCGCGTGGTGGGCGCAGGTGGATCGCTCACCGGCTTCGGCGGCGGCATGGAGGCCAAGGCGGCCCTGCTCGTCCACGAGGGCGTGGACCTCTCCCGCTTCATCGTCCCCACGCACGGCACCGCGCTCTAGCGCTCGAGGAAACCACCTCCATGCGCGCCGGTGTCGCCAGCCTTAATGTCCGGAAGTGGGAGTAGACTCCTTGCTGACATGGGAGGTGGTTTGGTGGAAAAGAAGCAGGTCTCGTTCGTGGCGCTCATCGCCGTCGCGGCCATAGCGGCTGTGGTGGCCGTGTCGTTCTTTGCCGCGCACCCCGCGCAGGTCGTGGCCACCAAAGCCGTGAGCACCACTACGGCCTCCTCCACCTATGACGCCGAGGCGGCGGAGACCAAGCGCGAGGAACTCTATGAGCGCCTGGACAAGGTGCAGCAGAAGCTCGACGCCATGACGGCGGGCACGGCAAGCGCCGCCACGGAAGAGACCGCCGAGCAGGGCGGCTCCAGCGGCTCTTCCGGCTCCGGTTCCTCCGGGCGCACGGCGCCCAAGCTCGAGGATCCAGCCGACTACGATGACCCAGAGGAGTACGCCGACAACGCGCGCGACTACTTCGAGTACATGGGCTACAGCGACCCCTACAACGCCGCCTACGAGTACTGGGAGAAGAACGCGGGTTAGACAGGCGTGTGCCAGCAACGTGGGCGATAGCCGGCGGCAGAGGGCGCTCGGTCGCAGCGGCACTAGCCCGTAGCGGCGCTAGCCCGCGGCAGCGCCCCCCTACCAGCTCAGGAGCTCGTAGCCCGTCTCGGTGACGACGAGCTGGACCTCCCACTGGGCGGAGTCGGAGCCGTCGACGGTGCGGACGGTCCATCCGTTGGGGTCGTTCATGTCAATCTCGTACCCGCCGGCGTTGACCATGGGTTCGATGGTGAAGCACATGCCCGGCGCCAGCACGACGCCCTCGCCCGGCTCGCCCACGAAGCCCACGAACGGGTCCTCGTGGAACTCCAGGCCAATGCCGTGGCCGCCGAACTCGCGCACGACGTTGAAGCCAGCCTCCTCAACGCAGGTCTGCACCGCGTGAGCGACGTCGCCCAGGGTGTTCCAAGCCTTCACCTGCTCAAGGCCACGCTGCACGCTCTCGCGAGTGACCTCCACCAGGCGCTTGCGCTCGGGCGAGACCTCGCCGATGCAGAACATGCGGCTGGAGTCGGAGTAGTAGCCGTCGAGGATGGTGGAACAGTCGACATTGACGATGTCACCCTCCTTGAGCACGTCCTCCTCGCTCGGGATGCCGTGGCAGACCACGTCGTTGATGGAGGTGCAGACGCTCTTGGGGTAGCCCTCGTAGTTGAGGTCGGCCGGGGTGCCGCCGTGCTCGATGGTGTAGTCGTAGATCCACTTGTCCACCTCGGCGGTGGTGACGCCAGGCTTGATGTGCTCGGCGACGTAATCCAGCACGCCGACGTTGATGGCGGCGGAGCGCTTGATGCCCTCGATGTCCTCGGGGGTCTTCAGAAGACCGCGAACGAGGACCTCGCGACCCTGGTTATAGAGGGTGTCGAGTCGCTCGTCGATGGCGGCGTGGCACTTCTTGTATTTCTTGCCGGAGCCGCACCAGCAGGCGTCGTTGCGGCCGGGGACGTAGTCGTTGTCATACATGGCTAACTTCCTTTCTTTCCGCAGCAAAGTATGGCACTTTGGGCGCACACGCGCAGGCGAGACAAAGGCGCGGGCGTCGCCTAGCAGGCACGGGCAATACGCTCATGTGCGCAGGCAAGGCATAGGTGCATGCGTCGCAAGCACGGGCAAGACACCCCTCGCCCGGCGAGCGCAACAGAAAAGGCCGGCCCGCACGTGGCGGACCGGCCCTCACAAGCCACTTTGCAGCTAGGCTGCGGCTAAAAGCTTAGTTCCAAGCCTTGCCGTCGGAGCCGAACTCGCAGATGAGCTCCTTGGTGCGCTCGACGATGGCAACGCGGCCGTCGGCGAGGAGCTTACGGGGATCGTAGCCCTTGCCCTGCTGATCCTTGCCGGCCTCGACGTACTTGCGGGTGGCCTCGGCGAAGACGACCTGGAGGTCGGTGTTGACGTTGATCTTGCAGATGCCGAGGGAGATGGCCTTCTGGATCTGATCAACGGGGATGCCGGTGCCGCCGTGAAGAACGAGCGGGAGGTCGCCGGTCTTGTCCTTGATGGCCTGGAGCTGCTCGAAGGAGAGGCCCTTCCAGTCGGCCGGGTAGAGG
>CAVIES010000134.1:0-5121 GCA_963641675.1 Anaerovoracaceae bacterium | reverse complement strand
AGAACGGGGACGCCGCGTGATGCGACGCCCCCGTCTGCGTTAGCTATGTAGGAGAACCCTACTCGGCCATCTGGGCCTGGACGGCGGTGATGGCGACGACGCCCACGATGTCGTCGGCGGAGCAACCGCGGGACAGGTCGTTCACCGGCTTGGCGATGCCCTGGAGCACCGGGCCGTAGGCCTCGGCGCCGCCGAAGCGCTGGACGAGCTTGTAGCCGATGTTGCCAGCCTCGAGGTCGGGGAAGACGAGGATGTTGGCCTTGCCGGCAACCTTGGAGTTCGGGGCCTTGAGGTCGGCGACGGACTGCACGAGCGCGGCGTCGAGCTGGAGGTCGCCGTCAAGGGCGAGCTCGGGGTTCTTCTCGTTGGCGAGCTTGGTGGCCTCCTGGACCTTGGTGGGCACGTCGCCCTTGGCGGAGCCCATGGTAGAGAAGGAGAGCATGGCGACCTTGGGGTCGACGCCCGGCATGAAGGCCTTCCAGGACTCGGCGGAGGCGAGCGCGATCTCGGAGAGCTCGTCGGCCGTCGGGTTGATGTTCAGGCCGCAGTCGGCGAAGAGCAGCGTGCCCTCGGCGCCGTACTCGGGGGTCTTGGTGCACATGATGAAGAAGGCGGAGACGAGCTTGGTGCCCGGGGCGGTCTTCAGGATCTGCAGGGCCGGGCGCAGGGTGTTGGCGGTGGAGTGGCAGGCGCCGGAGACCAGGCCGTCGGCATCGCCCATCTTGACCATCATGGTGCCGAAGTAGGTGGCGTCGTTCATCTGCTCCATGGCCTCGGGCAGGGTGACGCCCTTCTTGGCGCGGAGCTCGGCGAACTTGGCGGCGTACTCGTCGTGCTTCTCGGCGTGGCGCGGGTCGATGACGGTGGCGCCGGGAACGTCGATGTCGGCGGGGTCACCGAGGATGACGAGGTTGGCGAGGCCCTCCTCGACGATCTTCTTGGCGGCCTCGATGGTGCGCGGGTCCTCGCCCTCGGGCAGGACGATGGTCTTCTTGTCCGCCTTGGCGGCGTCCTTCATGCGCTGCAGGAAATCGCTCATTTCACTCCTTTTTTGGCGTTTTGCTGGGGTCTAGTGACACCGTGCCCATTATAGGTTTGCGTAGGCTAGAATCACCCATGGATTTAGGCGCACGTTTCCGTCATCGGTAGCGTGCGTCTCGCATGATTTGTTCAGTCGAGAGGACACGAATGGGTATCGCTAACGGGCTTCCCGCTGGTTTTAACGCCGACAACTACGACATGATCGTGGTTGGCGCTGGTTATGCGGGTTCGGTCTGCGCCCGCCGCCTTGCGGAGGCCTGCGGCTTCCGCGTCGCCGTCATCGAGCGCCGCGACCACATCGCGGGCAACGCCTATGACTACGAGGACGAGGCAGGCATTCTCGTTCACAAGTACGGCCCGCACATCTACCACACGCAGGACGACCGCGTGCACCAGTTCCTCTCCCGCTTCACCGAGTGGACCAACTACCAGCACAAGGTGCTTGCCAACATCCATGGCGAGCTTATGCCGGTGCCGTTCAACCACAAGAGCCTGAAGCTCGCCTTTGGCGAGGAGCGCGGCGAGGCCCTCTACCAGAAGCTCGTCGAGACCTTCGGCGAGAACAAGAAGGTCCCCATCCTCGAGCTCCGCGAGAAGAACGACCCCGATCTGCAGGAGGTTGCCGACTACGTCTACGAGAACGTGTTCCTCCACTACACGATGAAGCAGTGGGGCACCACTCCCGACCAGGTCGACCCCTCCGTCACCGGCCGCGTGCCGGTCTTCGTCGGCGATGACGAGCGCTACTTCCCGCGCGTCGCCCACCAGGGCATGCCGGCCGAGGGCTACACCAAGCTCTTCGAGCGCCTGCTCGACCACGACCTCATCGATGTCTTCCTTGGTGTTGACGTGCGTGACGTCATGACCATCGACGCCGACTACGCCCGCGTCAACGGCAAGCCCTACGGCGGCGAGATCGTCTACACCGGCCCGCTTGACGAGCTCTTCGGCCTCGACCTGGGCGCGCTGCCGTACCGCACGCTCGACATGGTGTTCGAGACCCTCGACATGGACCAGTTCCAGCCGGTGGGCACCGTCAACTACACCGTGAGCGAGGACTACACCCGCATCACCGAGTTCAAGAACATGACTGGCCAGGTCGTGCCCGGCAAGACCACCATCATGAAGGAGTACTCCAAGGCCTACACGCCCGAGAGCGGCGAGACCCCGTACTACGCCATCCTCGAGGACGAGAACAAGGCGCTGCACCAGCGCTACCTCGCCCGCGTGAGCCACCTCACCAACTTCCACCCGGCCGGTCGTCTGGCGGAGTACCGCTATTACGACATGGACGGCGTCGTGGCCTCCGCGCTCGACCTCTCCGACGAGCTCATTGCGGCTCACAACTAGTTCCACCTTCGCTTTACCTGGGCCGGCACCTGCGTGGTGCCGGCTTGTTCGCTATCTAGCTATACCGCAGCGCTAACCTGCGGCTAACTGGGGGATTATTCGCATGGCAACAGGCAAGACCATCACCTTCGGCATTCCGTGCTACAACTCTGCCGAGTACATGGACCACTGCATCACCTCGATCCTCGAGGGCAGCGACTACGCCGAGGACGTCCAGATCGTCGTCGTCGACGACGGCTCCACCAAGGACAACACCTACGAGAAGGCCCTTGAGTGGCAGAACCGCTACCCCAACATCGTCGAGGCGGTCCACCAGGAGAACGGCGGCCACGGCATGGCCGTGCTCGCCGCCCTCGAGCACGCCAAGGGTCTCTACTTCAAGGTCGTCGACTCCGACGACTGGCTTGACGACGACGCCCTCTCCAAGCTGCTCTCCACGCTCCGCGACTTCGAGTGGCGCGACATCCGCGTCGACCTCGTGATCACCAACTACGTCTACGAGCACGTCGAGGACAACACCCAGAACGTCATCGACTACAAGTACGTGCTCAAGCGCAACAAGGTCATCACGTGGGACAAGATCGGCCACTTCAACATGGCGCAGAACCTGCTCATGCACTCGCTGTGCTACCGCACCGACGTCCTGCGTGACGGCGGCGTGCCGATGCCCGCCCACACCTTCTACGTGGACAACATCTATGCCTACGTTCCGCTGCCCCGCTGCCAGACCCTCTATTACCTCGACGTGGACCTCTACCGCTACTTCATCGGCCGCGAGGACCAGTCCGTCAACGAGAAGGTCATGGTCAGCCGCATCGACCAGCAGCTTAAGGTCACGCGCATCATGATGGACGCCTACCACCTCTACGACGACATCGAGAGCACGAAGCTGCGCAGCTACATGGTCGGCTACTTCACGCTTATGATGGCCGTCTGCTCCATCTTCTCGCGCCTCTCCGATGCGCCCGACGCCATGGAGAACTGCGAGGCCCTCTGGGTGCACCTCAAGCACTACGACAAGCGCATGTACCGTCGCGCCCGCATGGGCGTCGTGGGCATCGCCACGAACCTGCCCACCAAGGTTGGCGAGAAGTTCACCCTCGGCATCTACCGCATCGCCTCCAAGCTGGTCAAGTTCAACTAGCTGGTTTTCGTTGATGACGGGAGCCGGGTGGCACCTTCTATAGCTGTTTTGCTTTCATGCCTTATCTAACCTGACGAGGGGTTGGGCATGGCCTTCGCAAACGTCCTCGCTCGCATTCATTGGCGGGCTGGCAGCAACAGCTGCTGCGGAATGTTTGCTTCAGGCCACGCCCAGCCCCTCTTCTGTTTTATGCATGTTGCAAAGCGCTGGAGAGGTGGCACCCGGCTCCCTGCTGTTTACGAAGCTTTGGGCTTGGAGCGGAGGCAATGCGGGCCGCGGGGAACTTGAGGGGCTCGCTTACATGGGATTTCGTTCTTGCGAGCTCTAGTTGACGCCTCTATTCGTCGTTGCTCTGACCTCTTGGTTGGCAGGGCTTGGGGTTGCACCTGAGAGAACATTCCGCAGCAGCTATTGATTCAAAGTTCTCAAGCGCATGCGAGCGAGGACGTTCTCGAAGGTGCTGCCCCAAGGCCGGCGGGACTTATCTGCAGAGGTCGTAGAAGGTGACCGCTGTGGCGGCGGCTACGTTTAGGGAGTCTACGTCGTGGTACATGGGGATCTTTACCGTGTAGTCGCAGGCTTCGATCGTTTCGTTGGCTAGGCCGTCGCCCTCGGTGCCGAAGAGCATGGCAAGCTTTACCACCTCGCGAAGCTCTGGGTCGCCGAGCGCATAGGAGTCATCGCGGAGGGCTAGCGCAGCGCACTTGAAACCGTGGGCCTTGAGCAGGCCGATGCCGTCGCTTCCGTCTGCGCAGGGCCACTCGGCAAAGCGGCCCCAGGGGATCTGAAAGATGGTGCCCATGCTCACGCGTACGGCGCGGCGCACGAGCGGGTCGCAGCAGGTGGGGGAGAGAAGCATCGCGTCCACGCCCAGCGCCGCGGCGCTGCGGACGGCCGCTCCCACGTTGGTGGCGTCGGTAACGCCCTCGAGCACGGCTACGCGGCGGGCGTCAGGCAGGCTCTTAAGCACCTCGGCGGCGCTCCTCTCGGCGGGCCGCTTGAAGGCCGCGAGCACGCCACGGGTGACGTTATAGCCTACGAGCTTGCTGATCTCGTCGTGGGGGAGCACGTAGACGGGCAGCTCGCTTGTGGGAGAAATCTCCAGATGGCCCGCGTTCTCCAGCACGTCCGCGCCGGCAAGGCCCGAGACGGCCTCGACGAGGTCCCCGCGGGTGGCAAGCTGGCCTTCCTCAAGCAAGAGCGACAGCGGCTCGAGGCCGGCGTTGAGCGCCACGCGCACGACCTTCTCGCTCTCGGCAACCATGACGCCGGCGCTCGTCTCTAGCTTGCTCCTGAGCTGGCGGTCGGTGAGGCGCGCGTAGACATCCACGCGGGGGTCGTTTGCGCTCTTGAGCATGATGATGGCCATGGAACCGCTTCCGTTGTGTTTCTGGCTTTGCCGCTGGTGCTCAACGCCCGCACTCAGACGGCATCAACCAATTTGGATTCGTCAATACTGCAAGGTCCACTTTCCTGCATATACGCTACGATAACGTAGTTGTGTCAAATGCGTGGCTCGGCTTGAGTGGCCGAAGAAAATGGACTTCCAAAAATGCAGGACGAAACGCAGCAGAACGAAGCGAACC
>CAVIES010000133.1:0-5146 GCA_963641675.1 Anaerovoracaceae bacterium | reverse complement strand
AGTCCTGAGCTCGCACGAAGGCCACATTAAGTGGCCTTCGGCTCATGCGGAATCTTGCGCGGCGCGACACCCCAAGGCCTCGTCTGACGTTGTTGGTAGACGCAGCTATGGGGCGCTACTCCTCCGCCTCGTGGGTGAAAGCGGAGACCTTTGGGGTCCACTCGCCTTCGCCGCTCTTGTCGAGGGCCTTCTGGAGCTCGCGGGTGCGCGCGAGCACCGGCGCCAGGAACTTGCCGGTGTAGCTTTCCTCGCACTTGCAGACCTGCTCGGGCGTGCCGGTGCAGACCACCTGGCCGCCGCCGTCGCCGCCCTCGGGGCCCATGTCGATGAGGCGGTCGGCCACCTTGATGACGTCCAAGTTGTGCTCGATCACCAGCACGGTGTTGCCGGCGTCCACCAGGCGCTGGAGCACGTCCAGCAGTTGGCGCACGTCCTCAAAGTGCAGGCCCGTCGTGGGTTCGTCCAGGATGTAGAAGGTCTTGCCCGTCTGCGTGCGGTGGAGCTCCTTGGCGAGCTTCACGCGCTGCGCCTCGCCGCCGCTGAGCGTGGTGGCGGGCTGGCCCAGGCGGATGTAGCCCAGACCCACGTCGTAGAGGGTCTGGAGCTTCTTCTTGATGCGCGGGATGTTGCCAAAGAAGGCGAGCGCCTCGGTGACGCTCATGTCGAGCACCTCCGAGATGGACTTGCCGTGGTACTTCACCTCGAGCGTCTCGCGGTTGTAGCGCGCGCCGTGGCAGACCTCGCACGGCACGTAGACGTCGGGCAGGAAGTTCATCTCGATCTTGATCTGGCCGTCGCCCTTGCAGGCCTCGCAGCGGCCGCCGCTCACGTTGAACGAGAAGCGGCCCGGGCTGTAGCCGCGGGCGCGGCTCTCGGGCGTGGAGCTGAAGAGGGCGCGCAGGTCGTCCCAAAGGCCGATGTAGGTGGCCGGGTTGGAGCGCGGCGTGCGGCCAATGGGGCTCTGGTCGATGTCGATGACCTTGTCGATCTGGTCGAGCCCGGTGAGCTTCTTGTACTCGCCCACGGGGCGCTGGGAGTGGTGGATGGCGTTGGTGAGGGCAGGGGCCAGCGTGTCGGTCACCAGCGAGCTCTTGCCCGAGCCCGAGACGCCCGTCACCACGGTGAACGTGCCGAACTCCACGCTCACGTTCACGTTTTTGAGGTTGTTGTGCGCAGCGCCGGTGAGCTTGAGGGCGCCGCGGCCGGGCTTTCTGCGCTTCTCCGGAACGCGGATGAGGCGCTTGCCCGTGAGGTAGGCGCCCGTGATGGACTCCTCATTGGCGCAGATGTCTTCCGGCGTGCCCTCGGCCACCACGTGGCCGCCGAGCTCGCCGGCGCCGGGGCCGATGTCGAGCACGTGGTCGGCCGCGCGGATGGTGTCCTCGTCGTGCTCGACCACGATGACGGTGTTGCCCTGGTCGCGCAGGCGCTCGAGCGTCTTGATGAGGCGCTCGTTGTCGCGCTGGTGCAGGCCGATGGAGGGCTCGTCCAGGATGTAGAGCACGCCCATGAGGCCGGCGCCGATCTGGGTGGCCAGGCGGATGCGCTGGGCCTCGCCGCCAGAGAGGGTTGCGGAGGCGCGGGCGAGCGTGAGGTAGTCCAGGCCCACGTCCACCAGGAAGCGCAGGCGCTCGAGAATCTCCTTCACGATGCGGCCGCCGATGAACTGCTGGCGCTCGGTGAGCTCGAGGTTCTCGAAGAACTCGAGGCTCTCGCGGCAGCTCATGCAGCAGACCTCGTAGATGGACTTCTCGCCCACCGTCACGGCCAGCATCTGCGACTTTAGGCGCGCTCCCTTGCACGTGGGGCATTCCACCTCGTGGATGTACTTCTCCAGGCGAGCGCGGACGTTCTCATTGGTGGTCTCGCCGTACTTCTCGAAGAGCACCGAGCGCACGCCCGCAAAGGTGGTGAGCCAGTGGGTGTCGCGGCCGTCAACCGTGTGGTAGTCCACGCGGATCTTGGTGGAGCCGAGGCCGTCGAGCAGGGCGTCCCTCACCTTTTGTGGGAGCTTCTTCCACGGGGTGTCGGGACTCGCCTTGAAGTGGCGGCAGACGGCCGCAAGGATCTGCGGGTAGTAGTTGGAGCGGCCGAAGAACGAGCCGAACACGCCCTCGGAGACGGAGAGGTTTGGGTCCTCGATGAGAGACTCGGCATCCACCACGCGGCGGAAGCCCAAGCCGTCGCAGTCGGGGCAGGCGCCGTAGGGCGCGTTGAAGGAGAAGTCGCGCGGCTGCGGGTCGTCCATCGAGTTGCCGTGGACGGGGCAGGCAAGCGCGAGCGAGTACTGGAGCAGCTCGCCGGGGATGGCCTCCGGGTCGTCGCGGTCGGGCAGCAGGTAGACGCCCACCTTGCCGGCGGCCAGGCGCGTGGCGGTCTCCACCGCCTCGGCGATGCGCCCAAGGCTCGTCTCGCGGATGACGATGCGGTCCACCACGACCTCAATGGTGTGCTTGAGCTTCTTGTCGAGCTTGATCTCGTCCTCGAGCTCGTAGACCTCCTCGTCCACGCGCACGCGCGAGAAGCCCTCGGCACGCAGGTCCTCGAAGAGCTTGGTGTACTCGCCCTTGCGGCCCACCACCACGGGCGCCAGCACAAAGGCGCGGCGACCCTGGCCCGCGGCGAGCACCTTGTCGGCCACCTGGTCGGTGGTCTGGCGCTCGATCACGCGGCCGCACTCCGGGCAGTGGGGCGTACCCACGCGCGCATAGAGAAGGCGCAGGTAGTCATAGATTTCCGTGACCGTGCCCACCGTGGAGCGCGGGTTTTTGCTCGTGGTCTTCTGGTCGATGGAGACGGCCGGCGAAAGGCCGTCGATGGAATCGAGGTCGGGCTTGTCCATCTGGCCCAGGAACTGGCGTGCGTAGCTGGAGAGGCTCTCCACGTAGCGGCGCTGGCCCTCGGCATAGATGGTGTCAAACGCCAGGCTCGACTTGCCCGAGCCCGAAAGGCCGGTGATGACGACGAGCTTGTCGCGCGGGATCTTTACGTCGACGTTCTGCAGGTTGTGCTCGCGCGCGCCGCGGATGACGATGGAATCGGAAGCCATGGACACTCCCCCACTGGGCCGTTTTCTCACAAGCCTTAAGTTTAGCGAGAATCCGCGCCCCGCCGCGCCAAACTACGTCTCCACCAAACATTCGTTCGTTGTTCGATTCGCGCGCAGCCGCAGAGCCAAGCGACCCGGGCACCTGCCTACGCTGCTGCGCTGGGACGGCGTTGTTTCCGCAGACCCTACTCGTACGCCTGACGCAGGGTCTCGGTGAGCTCCATGTTGGCGGAATAGTCCACCGGCACCACCACGACGCTCGGGGCGTCGGTGTTGGAGAAGGCCTGCTCAAGCGTGGGAATGAGGTCCTCGGTGCGTTCCACGCGGTAGCCGTGGCAGTGCATGGCCTCGGCCAGCGCCTTGAAGTCGGGGTTGGTGAACTCCACACCAAAGACGTCTGCGAACTGCTCCTCTTCCTTCCACTTGATGAGGCCGTAGTGCGCGTCCTCCCAGATGAGGGTCACGAACGGTACGCCCTCGCGCACGGCCGTCTCGAGCTCCTGCGAGTTCATCATGAAGCCGCCGTCTCCGGAGACGGCAAGCACGCGCTTCTCGGGGTTCAAGAGCTTGGCGGCGAAGGCACCCGGCACGGCAAAGCCCATGGAGGCAAAGCCATTGGAGATGAGGCAGGTGTTGGGCTCGTAGCAGGGGTATTCGCGGCCGATCCAGATCTTGTGGGCGCCCACTTCAGAGACGAGGATGTCGGACTTGCCCATGACCTTGCGGATGTCTGAGATGAGGCGGCCAGGCTTCATGGGGAAGGAGTCGTCGGCGCCCTGCTCGGTAAGCTCGGTGTGGAGCTTGGCGCCCACGGCGAGCATCTCCTCCGGCTCGGGCTTGTCGTCCCTGCGGGCGGTACGAAGGATCTGGTAGATGCTGTCGGAGAGGTCGCCCACGACCTCGACGTCGGGCTCGTAGAGCTGGTTGACGTCGGCCGGCAGCGCGGCGATGTTGATGATCTTCATGTCGTCGTGGGTGTGCCACTTCTTGGGCGCGCACTCCACGAGGTCATAGCCGATGCCGATGACGAGGTCGGCCTTGTCGAAGACGTCGATGATGAAGTCGTGCTGCGGTATTCCCACCACGCCGACGCGGTACTTGTTGTCGCAGGGCACGATGCCCTTGCCCATCATGGTCTGCACCACCGGGACGTGGAGGCGCTCGGCCATGGTGGTCACGGCCTGGGAGGCGTGGCCGCGCACGGCGCCGGCGCCGGCGAGGATAACGGGGTTTTTAGCTGCTGAGATGAGCGCGGCGGCCTCGGCCACGGCGGCAGGGTCTGCATAGAGCGCGGGCGGCTGCTGCGGACGCAGCGGCTTTGCCGGGCAGGGCATGTGCGCGATGTTCTTGGGCAGGTCGATGTGGGTGGCGCCGGGCTTGCCGCTCTGCGCGTACTTGAAGGCAAGGCGGCAGATCTCGGTCACGGTGTCGGGGCGCATCACGACCTTGGAGCGCTTGGTGATGGGCGCAAACATGGCCGAGAGGTCGAGGTACTGGTGGCTCGTGAGCTGCATGAGCTCGGTGGAGACCTGGCCGGTGATGGCAACGAGCGGTGCGCCGTCCAAGAACGCGTCGGCCACGCCGGTGACGAGGTTGGTGGCGCCCGGGCCGAGCGTGGCGAGGCAGACGCCGGCGCGGCCGGTGAGCCTGCCGTAGACGTCGGCCATGAAGGCGGCGCCCTGCTCGTGACGGGTGGGGATGAAGCGGATGCCCGCCTCCTTGATGGCAAACATGAGGTCGAGGTTCTCCTCGCCCGGAATGCCAAAGATCACGTCAACACCCTCGGCCTTAAGGCAATCCACCAGCACCTGGGCTGTGGTCTTCTGCTCTTCTGCCTGCTTCTTTGCGCTCGTCATGCTCGCTCCCCCTGGTCGGTTTTGACCTGCCAAGTATGGGGCGCGAGGCGGTCGCGAAATGGGCGCGGACGCCATGCGAAACCGACTCGTCACAAGACCGTGAGGTTGGCGAAATGGTACCGAGCGGCACGCGCTTCACGTCCGCGCGGCGTCGCAGGCCCCGCAGGCCCGCAGCCCCGTAGCCCCGCAGGCCCGCAGGCCCGTAGCCCCGTAGCCCCGCAGGCCCGTAGCCCCGCAGGCC
>CAVIES010000132.1:0-5179 GCA_963641675.1 Anaerovoracaceae bacterium | reverse complement strand
TTCGACGCCGCGCTCGAGGGCTGGCCGGCCCTGGCCGAGGCCTTCACCCACGGCGGGGACGAGCTGCGCGCGGCCGTAGCCGGGCTCAACTACTCCGGCGTGCCGCTGGGCGCCGACGAGCGCTGCCCCGAGGAGCTTAAGGACTAGCGCAAACCTTGCGACGTGCGGCCGGCGGGGATTCCCTGCCGGCCGTTTGCTTTACCGTCCGGCACTGGGCGCCATGCGTCGGTGCCGGCGCGACGCGCGGCCTGAAACCCACCGGCAACCTCGCTACGTCACACTAAAGAACAGAACTTTACACAGGCGCCGGCAGGTCCAGGTGCCGCGCGACCCCTTACGGAGACGCCATGACCATCCGCATCGCAGAGGCCAAAGACCTCGACGCGCTCGTAAACATCTACGCCATCGCCCGACGCTACATGGTGGAGAGCGGCAACCCCAACCAGTGGGCCGACGGCCGCCCCACGCGAGAGGAGCTTGCTGCGAGCGTGGAGGAGGGCGTTGTGTGCGTTGGCGTGGACGAGGAAGACGTGCCGCACTTTGCCTTCACCGTCTACACCACGCCCGACCCGACCTACGCCGTGATCGACGATGGATCGTGGCTTTCCGCAGAGCCTTACGTGACCATCCACCGCGTGGCGAGCGATGGCACCATGCGCGGCGTGTTTGCGCAGGCAGTGGCCTATGCCAAGGGCGTGGCTGCCGAGGTGGGCTACCACGACATCCGCGTGGACACGCACCACGACAACGCCACCATGCAGCATGTGATAACAAAGGCAGGCTTCTCGCGCCGTGGCATCATCTACCTGGCGGACGGCGATCCTCGCATCGCTTACGAGCTCGAGCTCTAACTGCACGAACTACTAGTTGTTGGCGCTGGCATAAGCCTTGTTAGCGACCCTGGTGCCCTCGGGATAGGCGGCTGCTAGGGTTTCGTAGGCCTTTTCCACTTCTGTAGGGACGTCTACGTGGGCTAGGTAGCCCGCTCCGTTGGGGCCGTAGCCGTTCTCGTCGTCGCGCAGGCGGGGGACCTCGCCCATGAGGAGGGTGCGGTAGCGTGGGATGTCCCACATGCCTAGGGGCTGGTTGGCTATGGCGAGGGCGCCGTCGGCGTCCGGGGCCACCTCTACCTTGTAAGCGGCATAGCCAAGAATCTTTGCCCCGGGCTGCTCCTTCTCTAGCACCGCGGCCATTCGGCGCTGCATCGTGGCGTCTTGCATGAGGAGGTAGCTCTGGGCTTCCACGCCCTTCTCTTGCAGAAGGCTACGGAGATAGGTGATGTTGTTGCCGCAGTTGGTGGAGGCCGTCTCGAGGTAATCGGGCTCCAGGCCCTCGTATTCCTTGAGGTAGGCCGCGAAGATCTCGGCCTCGGAGGCATCCGCCGCGAAGCTGATGCGGGGCCAAGCCGCCCGCGCCGCGTCGCGGAGGCTCTGGGTTGTGTGGCCGGCACCACCCACCACCACGTAGGCCTTGGCCACGCCTGCTCGCATGGCCTGCGCAAATGCCTCGCCGCCCGCGAGGATCGAGCCGCCGAAGAGGACCGCCACGTCCACCTGGCCACCGGGCACGCCGGCGGACTCAAGCGCCACGGGTGAAAGCTCGGCCACGTCGCGAACGCCCAGCCACTCGCCCAGCACGTTGAGGCAGCGGGCCTCCTCGGGCGCGGAAAGCGTGGCACCGGTAGCGCATGAACAAGCGTTTACCTGCGTTTTTGTGACTTTATCCATTGCCTCAGCTTTCTCACACTTGCGCCTGGGCGCCGTGGAATCCTCTTAGAGTAGGGGCCTTGGGAGAAGCATAGCCCGAATCTCGTGGCATAGTTAACTCCTCAAAAGACGAGCGGCAGACTGCGCGTGCGGGGCCGCCCGGATGTGCCGCACGAGGCGCGAGCGCTCGGGCAAGGCACGCAACAGAGCACGGAAAGGGAGGCGGGATGAAGGCACTGACGACGGTTTTGGCGTTGCTGGCGGCTGTTGGCGCGGCGGCTCGTGTGCTGCCTTCCGGCCTCTGCACGCTGCCCTTTGTGCCCGACATCGTCTCGGCCGAGCCGTGGTTTGCGCTCGCCGCGGCCATCTCGCTTCTGCTCTCGTTCGTGCCCGTCTGGCGCGAGCACCGCACACTCCGTCTCTTCGTGCGCATCCTCACCGTTGCCTGCATTGCGCTCCAGGTTACCTGGCAGCTGCCGTTCTTTGTGCCGAGCGCCCGCGTTTCCGCCGCCACCGCCGCTGCCGAGGAGGCCTCAAGCGCCGCCGACGGTAGCAACGCCGGCGCCAACGCCGCAAGCACGGACGGCTCCTCCGCCAGCTCCACCGCAAGCTCCACCCTGCGCGTCATGACCTGCAACGTCTACAAGGGCGCGGCAGACGCCGCGACCATCGTGGAGCTCGTGCGCTCGGAGGGCATCCAGGTCCTCGCCCTGCAAGAGACCACGATCGAGTTCGTGGAGCAGATGGAGGCAGCAGGCCTGAACGAGCTCCTCCCCTACTCCATGCGCTCGAGCTCTGACGGCGTCTACGGCAATGGCGTCTGGAG
This sequence comes from Anaerovoracaceae bacterium, assembly GCA_963641675.1. Classification (GTDB taxonomy): domain Bacteria; phylum Actinomycetota; class Coriobacteriia; order Coriobacteriales; family Atopobiaceae; genus Parolsenella. The sequence continues at coordinate 2,647 of CAVIES010000132.1, read as the reverse complement.
CGCCACGCCGCTTGCAGACACCGCGAGCGACGACATCGGCTCCTCCGCATCGGCCATGCCGGCGGGCACCATCAGCGTCCAGACAGCAAACGGCACCGCGCAGGTGCGCTTCGTCTCCGTCCACACGTGCTCGCCCGTCGTGGGCTACTGGGACCTCTGGAAGCAGAGCATCGACGAGCTTTCCGTCGTGCGCGAGCGCCTGGCCGCGGACTCCTCCGTAAACTACGTGCTCATGGGCGACTTCAACGCCACCTACGACCACGCACCCTTCCGCGACCTCTTGGCCGAGGGCTCAGAGACCGCGCTTCACGACGCGGCGCGAGAGACCGGCCAGGGCGTCATCTCCACCTGGCCCGCGAACAAGGTGGTGCCCGCGTTCTGCGCCATCGACCACGTGGTTTCTAGCGAGAACGTCGTGGCCACGAGCGTCACGACTGCCACCGTCCCCGGCGCCGACCACCTGGCCCTCATCGCCACCCTGCAGGTGAGCTAGGGCCTACTCGCTCCTCAGGGCCTCCACCGGATCGCGGCGGCTAGCAGAGAAGCTCGGGATGAGGCCGCCGATGACCGTGAGGGCCACCGAGATGCAGATGAGCACGATGGCCGCCGTGACAGGCAGGCTCATGATGTTCTCCACGTTGTAGCCGGAAAGCACCGCGGCGTTCACCGGGAACGAGACGGCCACCACCACGGCGATGGCTAGCACGCCCGCCAGGAGACCCTCGATGAAGGTCTCGGCGATGAAGACGTTGGCGACGTTGCCCTTTGAGGCGCCCATGGCGCGCAGGATGCCGATCTCCTTCTTGCGCTCGAGCACCGAAATGTAGGTGATGATGCCGATCATGATGGAGCTCACCACGAGGCTGATGCTCACGAAGGCGATGAGCACGAGGCTGATCATGTTCACGATGTCGGTGACCGAGGTCATGATGAGGCCCACGTAATCGGTGTAGGAGATGGCCTTGTCCTCCTCGCCGGCATCGGTGACCTGCTGGTTGTACTCGTCGATCTTATCCAGCACGCGCTCCTTGGCGGCAAAGTCCTTGGGGTAGATGCTGATGGAGGTGGGGTTGTCCTCGCTCGCGTAGCCCAGGGTGGAGAGGTTGTTGTCGTAGGTGAGCGAGCTCGAGTTGGCGTAGCTCGTCATGAGCGAGGTGAGGTCCTCGGCCGTCATGTTGAACTGGATGGCGCCCGCAAAGGCACTCGCGTCGATGGTGAAGGCGTTCTGGAGGCTACTCGCGAGCTGGGTGCTCATGCCCTCCATGGCGCTGCCGAGCGCGCTCGTGAGCGCGGACTGCATCTGGGTGCTCACCGCGGCGGCGATCTTCTCGGTGACCTGGCTCATCATCTCCTGCATGGCGCTCTGGAGATAGGTGGCGAACTCGTTCTGCATGTAGCTGGCAAGCACCTGCTGCACCTTGGCGAGCACGCTCGCGCTGGAGGCGGCCTGGATCTGGGCCATGATGAGCTTGGCGGAGTCGTTGTTGGTGAGGTAGCTGCTAAAGGCGGCACTCACCTTCTCGGGGTCGCTCACGTCGGTGCCAAGCGCCTTGAACTCGTCTGAGGTGATGAAGCCGCTCACCAGCTGGCTCGTGAGGGTGGCCACCTGCTGGGCCTGCTCGGGCGTGGTGGTGTCGTCGCCGTCGAAGATGCCGGAGAAGTCGATCTGGGGCGCGTCGCCCATGACCGAGCTCATGTCCAGCCCCTCGGTGACGCCAGAGAGGTCGATGTTCATGCTGCCCATGTCGATGCCGCTGAGGTCGAAGCCCTGCAGCGTCAGCGACGAGCTATCGAAGGAGAAGGCGCGCTGGAGGGCCGCCTCGTCCACGCTGAACATGCTCGAGAGGTCGACGCCGCTCGAGTTCTCGTCCTTGAGCTCGTCGAAGGTCTTGCCGGTGAAGACGTCGACGTCGGGGTTGGCGAGCTGCTGCTGCACGATCTCTGAGCTCGCGGCGCGCTCCATGAGCTCCTCGGTGAGGGCGTGGGTGTAGGCGACGCCCTGGGTGAGGGTGCTCGAGCTGTCGGAGTTGGGGCGCACGACGCCCACGATCTTGAGGTCGAGGCCGTTCGCGGCGGCATCGGCCATGTAGCTGGCGTCGTTGGTCATGTCGGTCCAGCCGCCGGTCTCGGTGTTCTTGCGGTAGCAGTCGCTCGGGCTCACGACCTTAAAGGTGAGCGAGAGGGCGTCGTCGTAGGTGAAGGTGGTGCCGGTGTTGTCGACCTCGGTCTCGGCCGTCTCCGAGGAGGAGAGGGCCTTGCTCACCAGGTCGTTCATCTCGTCCACGTCGAGCACGCCCATGCTGTAGAGCGCGTAGTCGCTCACGCCGCCGCTCTGGGTGAGCACGAGCACGGCCTCGTCGGCGGCGGTGGCCCAGCGGCCGGCCACGACGTCGTACTGGCTCTGGACGAGCTCCTCGTCGTCGAGCATCTCGTTGAAGACGCTCGAGCCGCTCATGGTGGAGGTGGTGGCGCTCGCCATGCCGGTGGAGAGTGCCTCGGTCATGGAGTTGGGCACGAGCTTCACGAGCTCATCGTCGCCGGAGCTGGCGGAGCTGTCAGTGGTGGAGCCTGAGCTGCCGTCACTGCTCGCGTCGTCGCTGCTGGCGGCGCTCGCGTTCGTGCTCGCGCCGTAGATGACGGGGCTGAT
>CAVIES010000131.1:0-5190 GCA_963641675.1 Anaerovoracaceae bacterium | reverse complement strand
GTCCAGGGCTCTGGCAGCGGCTCGGGCAGCGTCGTGCTGCAGTACGCCGCCGACGTCGAGGGCACCGATCCCGTGGTGGTTGCCTCCAGCGGCATCAACCGCGCCAAGATTACCCAGAACGGTACGCCCACCAACGGCACCGACCTGGGCGATCTCCAGCTCAACCAGCTCTTCACCAACTTCACCGCGGTGAGGTACACGAACAAGACCAAGGCTGCCTACGCCAGCGCCCCCGTGACCGGCCAGAAGACGCTCTACGGCCGCTATTGGAAGGACGCCGACAGCTTTAGCTACACAATCGCCGGTGCCGATGACGCCACCAAGGCCGCTATCAACAACGGCACCGTGAAGGGCCTCGTGACCAGCGCCACCGCCACTAAGCCCGAGAGCGGCCAGGTTGCGACCTTCACGTTCGCCACCGAGGCCACTGATGACACCGAGGCTGCCGACGGCAAGCTCGGCTTTACCAAGGCCGGCACGTACACCTTCGCCATCAGCGAGGTTGTCCCTGCCGAGGGCCAGCGCGAGGCCGACATGACCTACGACGAGCACGTCTCCACCGTGACGTATGTGGTTGCGAAGAACGCCGACACGGATGAGCTCGAGGTCACGAGCGTGACGTACAACAACGCGAACGCCACGACCGACGCCGACAAGGCCGTGACCAGCTGCGCCGCCTTCACCAACAAGAAGGCCGCAAGCGTGGACTACTCTGCGCTCACCGGTGTGAAGCTCTCCACCACGCTCACCGGTCACGACATGGCCGCCGAGCAGTTTGACTACACCGTGACGCCTGACGAGAAGGCCGCCGCCAAGCTGGGCCTGAACTCCGAGGTCGGTGCCTACAAGGTTGGTGCCGCAACGGACGGCGTTACTGACTACGTGAGCCTCTTTGACGGCCGCGAGCAGGGCCTTAAGTTCACCGAGGCCGATGCGGGAACCTACACCTTCACCGTTGCCCAGAACAAGAAGGGCGGCAGCGGCTACACCAACGACGAGACCGTTCGTACGGTGAGCATCACCGTGAGCGTTGACGAGGCCGGCATCGTGACCGTGGCCACCTCCGCCAAGAAGGGCGCCGAGGACGTTCCCAGCGCCACCACGAGCGTGACCTCTGAGGATGCCACGCCCACGAGCAAGACCTACGCCGTCGTGCCGTTTGCCATGAGCTATGCGGCTAGTGGCAAGCTGGGCGGCGAGGGCTCCGTGGCCATTAGCGCCAGCAAGACGCTGACCGGCCGTGCAGCCACTGCGGGCGAGTTCGGCTTCACCCTGCGCGATGCCAACAACAACGAGGTCGCCTCCGCTTCGAACGTTGCCTCTGCCGACGGCGTTGCCGGCACGGTGAGCTTTACCGAGATCGACTACGACATCGATAGCCTGACGACCGCCGTTCAGTACGGCATGGCCACCAAGTCCTACGCGAAGGACGCCGAGGGCAAGGACACCAACAACGCCGTCTACACGATGACCTACACCGCCTCTGAGAACACGGTGAACGGCGAGGGCGCCTCCGTCCTGCCGGAGAACGTCACGGCCAACGCCAGCTCCTTCACTATCACCGTGACCGTGACCGACAACGGTGACGGCACCCTTACCCCGGCCGTCACCTACCCCGAGGGCACGAGCTCCCTGGCCTTTACCAACACGTATTGCGTTGCCAAGGTGACCCTCTCCGGCGCCAAGGAGATTTCGGCCGCCGAGGGCCTCAACCCGCCGACGCTTGCCTCCGTTGCTGGCAAGTTCACCTTCACACTCTCTGCCGACGAGGGCACGCCGATGCCCGAGAGCACGACCACCACGAACGGCAAGACCGGCAGCGTTGCGTTTGGCGAGATCACGTATCTCTCCAGCGACATGGAGGGCGCCGCTGAGTCTGAGGACCAGACCACGCGCTCCAAGGACTTCATCTACACCGTTACCGAGAGCAACACCGGCGAGGCCGTTCCCGGCATCACCAACGACTCCGCCACCCACCAGGTGAAGGTCCACGTCGTGGAGAACCTCATCACCGGCGCCATGAGCGCAACGGCCACTCCGGTGGTTGCCGAGGGCGAGACCTGGGGCCACGCCGGCGAGGTCTTCCACTTCACCAACACCTACAGCGTGATCCCGACCGACTCCGTGCCGACCGATCCCTCCGGCGACGACGGCAAGGGTGGCATCAGCGTTACCAAGACGCTGACCGGCCGCGCGCTCAAGGAGGGTGAGTTCGGCTTCAACCTGTTCCAGCACAACGACGAGACCGGTGAGGACGTGGCCGTCTCCTACGGCACCAACGCAGCCGACGGTACCGTGAGCCTGAGCGCAGTGAGCTTCTCCACGCCTGGCACCTATAGCTACAAGCTTGCCGAGGTCGTCCCTGATGAGACCAAGGGCGTCAGCTATGACACCACCGTCTACGACGTGAAGGCCATCGTCACCGATGGCGGCAATGGCGCACTCTCCGTGGACTGGCAGATCGTTGATGAGACCGGCAAGGTGCTCGACGGCGAGGCCGCCAAGAAGGCTAGCTTTACCAACACCTACTCCGCCAGCATGGTTGAGGGCGACGCCGCCGTGGTCGTGGCCAAGAAGGTGCTCGAGGGCGCCCAGCTCACGAACGGCCAGTTCAGCTTTGAGCTCGCCGACTCCGAGGGCAACGTGGTGCGCACCGCCAAGAACGACGCCGAGGGCAACGTGACCTTCGAAGGCTTCACCTACACGTTTGACCAGATGATCGATGACGAGGGCAACCACGTTGCCGTGAAGGACTTCAACTACGTGGTGAGCGAGGTCAACGACGGCCAGAAGAACGTCACCTACGACGAGTCCAAGCAGGGCGTGACCGTGCGCGTTACTGATGACGGCGAGGGCACCCTCACCGCCGAGGTGGTGAACGGCGAGGGCGCCGGCGACATCGACGGCGACCCGGCCATCGAGGGCGACGGCGACGTTGACGGCGACGTGGCCAGCGTGCCGACCTTCACCAACACCTACAAGGAGGAGGAGAAGCCGGTGACCCCGGATACCCCGGATACCCCGGCCGAGCCCGAGAAGGAGCTCCCGCAGACCGGCGACACCAACTCGATGACCCCCATCATCGTGGCTGCCGTGGCCGGCGTGGCCCTGATTGTGGCCGCCGTGGTCCTCATGAAGCGCAAGAAGTAAGCAAGTGAGCCCGGCGCTACGCGCCGGGCTGCTCGCGTGCTGATGGCCGGCTTAGCCACCGCTCGCTTCCACGCGCTTTGGTTGGTGCGTGAAGAACCGCCCCCTGCGGCCATGCGCCGCTGCCGGCTCTTTGCGAAGCGCCACCTACGGCCGTGCGCCGCGATCGGCTCTTTGCGAAGCGCCACCTACTGCCGTGCGCCGCGATCGGCTCGCCTTGAGTTTCGCGAGCTCGCAAATTCGAATTCCCCATAGCCTAGGGGCCCCGGGTACCGCACGCCCAGCCCGCCCCAACAAAATCTAGCCCAAGGGCCCAGGTCTCCGACCCGGGCCCTTGGGCTATCTGCCGCCCGGTTCGTGCCGTGCGTCCGGCCAACGACCGCGCGCGTCCTCCACGGCTGCGCTTGCGCCCAGTGCCGGTGCGCGCCTGTCCCTGCTGCGGGCGTTGGGATTGCCCCCGTGGGCGCAGTGCGTAGCTACCGCCCGCGGCGGGCCGACGACCGTTCGGCATATCTGACAAATTCTGTTAGAAGTGCCCTTAAGCGGCGGTTGTGTTCTTAACTACCTACAAAACGCCTGTTGGCACAGCGCCCACGCGAGCTCGCCGGGAAGACGCCGTCGCGTTTTGTCAGGTCGCCCCTGTATCCTGATCCCCACTCGCTATGGGGCGAGCGGAACCGCCTTTGCGCTCGTGTGCAAAGGCAGGGCGGCGAGAGGGGAGGGTGCAGGTGGGCGATATCTATAGCGGCAAATCGGCATTTCGGTATTACCGCGTGCCTCCTCAGGTCTTGATGGCCCTCCCGGACCTTTCCATAGCCCGAGACCGGGCCACGCGCACGTCTCTCCACTTAGAGCCTGCGTTTGCGGAGATTTTTGGCGGCTCTGCGCATCGCCTTGTGTTTGACCGCGCCTCGCGAACCTGCGCAGATAGGCTTACTAGCCACTTGTGGACTGGCGAGCTTCCGGTTGGCGCGATTTGGGAGGATGCCCCGGTCATCGGTGACGTGACGTCCCCGCTCTTCACGCTCTTTCTGCTCGCCCGGGAGTGCTCGGTCATTGAGCTTGCCATGGCAATGCATGAGATGTGCGGAGAGTTTGCCATCTACCAGCCCATGAGCGAGGCGGCGAAGGAAGCGGCAGATGTCGAAAGCCTCTATGGCTGGCGCCGCGTGATCGACGTTGACGGGAAGCAGACGCCAATATGGAGGCGTCCACCGCTCATTACGCCCGATGAGCTGCGAGACTTTGTAACGTCAGTGACTGAGCTGAAGTGGGGAAAGAGCTTCCAGGCTGCGGTGGACCTGATGCAGGGAGTTACGCTCTCGCCCTTTGAGGTTGAAGCGGCGATGCTGCTTGGGCTTCCGCGCAGGTATGGCGGCTACGGCTTTGCGGTCGAGACCAACTGGCCCATACGCCTGTCGGGCAGAGGAAAGACCTTGGCGCAGCGTAGCCACTGCGTCGCGGATATCTACATCGAGAACCCGAAGAACGGGCGCGCGGTTGATATCGAATGCCAAGGCAAGGTGATCCACGCCAGTCTGGGTGCCGCGGCCTCCGATGCAGACCGTACGACCGCCGTTGAGGCCGAGGGGATCGATGTTGCCCTCCTAAGCTACAAGCAGCTGGAAGACCCAAGGCGGTTCCAGCTATTCTGCGAATTCATAGCGAAAAAGCTCGGCATTCGCATGCGCCCAAAGACGCTTGCGCAGCAAAAAGCCGAGATAAACCTGCGCGCCATAGTCATATCAGACTGGGAGAAACTTTGTAGTTAGCCGCTCGCTATAGCATCCCATTCCGATGCGGTATTTGCGTCAGTAATGCTGCGGTGTTTTGGGCCGATCCTGCAGTTCCTCGCCCGGCATGCCTCGCACGTTGAGTTCCGCTATGCACGACAATCGAAAGCCTGACATAAGCGGAAAAGGCGGTGTGCGTTCGGCGACAACCTGCGCAATGCGTGACCGCCGGGGCCCTTCCAAGCGTAATTTGCCCGCCGGCGCGCCATCTGGGCCATTAATTCGCGACCGATATGGCCGCCGGGACCCC
>CAVIES010000130.1:0-5202 GCA_963641675.1 Anaerovoracaceae bacterium | reverse complement strand
GTGGCCGAGGAGATTGCCTGCGGCCTCATGCCCTCCGTGGAGCGCAGCGTCCGCCGCGTGCTCAACCTCAGCCAGAACGACGCGGACGCGTCTGTGCGCGAGGCCGGCAGGCGTTGCGCCGCCGCCATGATTGACGGCAGTCTTCCGGAGGACGACGCCCTGGCATTCACCGAGGAGTTCGTAAACGGGGACGCGCTCTCCCGCGCCAACGACCGCGCGCTGGAGCTTGTGAGCGCGGGCCGCGCCCGCGAGGCCGTGGACGTCCTCACCGACGCCCTGGCGCCCATCGACGCGCTCGATGTCTATGCGGATGGCGAGGACTTCGTCTACCGCAACTTCACGAGCTACGTGGGCCGTACGCTCTACAACCGCTTGGAGCCTGCCGACGGCCGCGAGGTGCGCCTCGTGCCTGACGCCTACTTTGGCGCGCAGCTCATCATGTCGAGCGCGCTCATTACGCTCGGCCGTGCCAACGAGGCGCTTGGCTTTGCCCGCCGCGCGCAAGACCTCAACCCCTACGACATGAGCGGCGCCATGCGCGTGGTGCGCGCGCTGGAGATGGCGGGCGACCTCGAGGGGGCCGCGAGCGAGCTGCGCCGCTACCTCGAGCGCGCCTTCGACCCGCAGAGCGTGGGCATGGCCTACTACCGCCTGGCCTTCATGGAGTGGAAGCTCGGCAACACCGATCTTGCCGACGCCTGCTACCAGAAGGCCCTCGTGAGCCGCGCTGCCTGCTCGTTCATGGCGCAGGTGGAGCTCATGGCCATGCGTGCCCAGACTGGTAGCGAGGTCGAGCCCGACGAGGTGGAGAACGTCATCTCGCAGGCGGGCGTTCCGCTGGCGCCCACCGAGCGCGTGCTCGAGGTGCTGGTGGAGGCCGCCCAGGGCGCCACCGATGCCGAGGTGTTCCCGGTGGCGAGGAGCTTTGCCAACCTGCTTGGCGCCCTCAGCTGCGACGACGTGATGCATGGCGTGGCCAACTCCATCGAGCACGAGCCGGATAGGTAACAGCTAGCAGCTCGCAGGGGGGCCATCCCTGCGAGCGAATGTGAGATTCCGCATGATTCGTAGGTGACTTAACGCCGCCTCCGTGCGAGCTCGGGCGTGCCTGAACAGGCGTGCGGCGGGGGCGGGCCCTCGAACGGCCCTACCGATTGCTGCGCGCTCACATTCAGCCATCTGCAGGTTGAACCCCGCTCCGCGTTTCAGAAAACGGGCGTGAGCCTGTATCATCGAGCAAGCAATCGCCCCCAACTCTTACGGAGGATCACATGGCACTCGATATCTCTTCCATCGCCGGCCAGCTCGTCAAGGCCATCGAGGACAACCCCCAGCTCGCCCAGGAGCTCGTGAGCGCCCCCAGCAAGACGGTCGAGAAGGTCACCGGCGAGAAGGACGGCGTCGACATGACCGAGCTCGTCCAGACCGTTCTCAAGATGCTCGGCGAGAAGGACCTCGACCTCTCCCACGTCGACCTCTCCAAGATTGACCTCTCCGACATCGACATCTCCAAGCTCGACCTCAAGGAGCTCGGCAGCATCGCCAAGGGCCTGAACATCGACCTCAGCAACCTCTCCGGCGTGGCCGGCCTCGCTGAGGGCCTGCTCGGCAAGGGCGGCGTCGGCAGCCTCCTTGGCGGCCTCTTCGGCGGCAAGTAGGAGCTGGCGCGGGCGCACTAGCAAAGCTCTGCAAGTGGGAGCCAACGCGCGCATGCACATCGCGAAAAGAAAAGGACGTCGGCAAAGCGCCGGCGTCCTTTTTCGTTAGCTGTGCGTTCGTGCGGGGCCTATGCGCGGGCCCTATGCGAAGCGGTGGAGCAGCAGGCCATTGCAGGGAAGGAGAGGGATGCTCATGTCCTGGCCCTCCGGCACGAGGAGGCAGAGCGGGTGGAGCACCGCGGCTCGCTCGTCGAGCTCGGCTCGCTTGGCGCGGGCCTCTGCCGCGAGGGTGGCCGCCGCAGCTGCGGCGCGTGCGTTGGCCGCAAGTGCCTCGCCCTCGCCGGCAAGCTTGCCAGGTTCGGATGCGAGTGCGGCGCAGATGGCGTCGACTGCGTCCTGCCTGCTCACGCGCCAGACAACCACTTGGGTCTCCGCGCCGTTGGAAAGGTTGTAGAGCGGCGTTGCCGTCTGCGCGGCGCCGACGATGACGTCAAGCGCAAAGCTGGGGGAGTGCTCCACCACGATGGGCTCAGCGTGTGCCCCAAGGGCGCGCAGGCACTCAACGGCCACGGCATCGGCCTCGCCGCTTATACCAGCGGCCTCCGCCACTGCTTCACCCTCGGTGTCCGCCCTAGCGGCCTCGCCGCTAACACCAGCGGCCTCTGCAAGCGCAGCCAGCTCATCCACGTCGCCGCAGCAGACGATGCCGCGGCGCACGAGCTCGCCGTCGCGCCTTGCCACAAGGTAGAGGGAGCGGCCGAGGTCCTGCGTATAGAGCTCCTGCCCAATGAGGGCGTCGAGCTCGGCAGCGGTGGCCGGCTCGCACATGCCATCCATGTGCTCGGGCAGCGGCCTCGCGCAGGAGAAAGCTTGGATCTTCACGGGCGGCTACTTAATCACGCGCACGCGGTAGACGGCCGGGATCGCCTTGAGCGCCTCGATGGTGGAGTCCTCCAGGTGCTCGTCGGTGTCGAACATCGTGTAGGCGTTCTCGCCGGCGCTCTCGTTGGTCATGCGCTGCACGTTGGCGTTGTCCTTGGCGAGGATGGCCGTGATCTGGCCGATCATGTTGGGGACGTTGGCGTGCAGGCACGCGACGCGGCTGGCGGCGCGGGCCTTGCCCATGGAGCAGCTGGGGTAGTTGACGGAGTGGGCGATGTTGCCGTTCTCCAGGTAGTCCTTGAGCTCGCTGATGGCCATGTCGGCGCAGTTGGCCTCGGCCTCGCCGGTGCCGGCGCCCGAGTGGGTGGTGATGAAGGTGTTGGGCATCTTCACCGTCTTGGGCGTGGCGAAGTCGCAGGCAAACCAGCTGAGGCGGCCGCCGCGCAGGGCCGCGTCCACGGCGTCCTCGTCGATGATGGTCTCGCGCGCGTAGTTGATGAGCACGGCGCCGGGCTTGAGCAGGCCCAGCTGGTCGTCGCTGATCATGCCGATGGTGTCCGACTTGCTCGGCACGTGCAGGGTGAGGTAGTCGCAGTTGCGACAGAGGTCCTCGAGCGTGCCCACGCGCTGCACCTCGCGGGAGAGCACCCAGGCGTGCTCGACCGAGATGAAGGGGTCGTAGCCGTAGACGTCCATGCCGAGGTCGACGCAGGCGTTTGCCACCTTGGAGCCCACGTTGCCCAGGCCCACGACGCCGATGCGCTTGCCCTTGAGCTCGTGGCCCACGAAGGCCTTCTTGGCCTTCTCGGCGTTGACGAGGATCTCTGGGTCGTCGGCGTGGGCACGCACCCAGTCCATCGACTGCACCACGCCGCGGCTCGAGAGGATGAGCATGGCGAGCACGATCTCCTTCACGGCGTTGGAGTTGGCGCCCGGCGAGTTGAAGACCACGACGCCCTTCTTGGCGTAGTCGCTCACCGGGATGTTGTTCACGCCGGCGCCGCAGCGGGCGATGGCGCGGATGGAATCGGGCAGCTCGTAGCCGTGGAGGTCGGTGGAGCGCATGAGGATGGCGTCGGCGTCCTCGGTGTTCTCGACGAAGTCATAGCCCTCGCCAAACTCCACCTGGCCGTCCTTGGTGATGTCGTCGATCGTCTTTATGTGGCGCATGGTGTGCCTTTCTCTGGAATGCCCGGCGGGCGGGCTGCGAATGCGTTGGGTGGGGGAGCGGCGGCTGCCGCGTGCCCGGGCGCGGCCCTATGCGTGGGCGCGCTCGAACTCCTCCATGTAGGAGACGAGGGCCTTCACGCCCTCGAGCGGGACGGCGTTGTAGACGCTTGCGCGCATGCCGCCCACGAGGCGGTGGCCCTTCACGCCCACGAGGCCGCGCTCGGTGGCGCCGGCCACGAACTCTGCGTCGAGCTCGGGCGAGGCGGTGCGGAAGGTCACGTTGGCGATGGAACGGCTGCCCGGCTCGGCGTGGCCGCTGAAGAGCCTGCTCTGGTCGAGGTAGTCGTAGATGAGCCCGCTCTTCTCGAGGTTGCGCTCGCGCATGGCCTCAAGGCCGCCCTCGCCCTCGATCCACTTGTACACCTTGCCGCAGAGGTAGATGCCGAAGGTGTTGGGGGTGTTGAGCATGGAGCCCTTCTCGGCCTGGACGCGCCAGTCGAGGTAGGTGGGGCAGCAGGGAAGCGCCGGGCCGTCCTTGATGAGGTCGTCGCGCACGATGACGATGGTGACGCCTGCGACGCCGGCGTTCTTCTGGGCGCCCGCGTAGACGACGCCGTACTTCGTGACGTCGATGGGCTCGGCGAGGAAGCAGCTGGAGACGTCAGAGACCAGCGGCACGTCGCCGCACTCGGGAAGCGCGTGGTACTGCGTGCCAAAGATGGTGTTGTTCTGGCAGATGTAGACGTAGTCGTAGCCGCTGACCTCGGCAAGCTCGCCCACGCCGGCGACGGAGGGAATGCGGTCAAAGCCCGTCTCCTCGCTCGTGGCGAGGATGTCGGCCTGGCCGTACTTCTCTGCCTCCTGGAAGGCCTTATTGGCGAAGTTGCCGGTGACGAGGTAGCCTGCGCGGCCGGTGGCCATGAGGTTCATCGGGATGGCCGCGAACTGCAGCGTGGCACCGCCCTGCAGGAACAGCACGCGGTAGTTGCTCGGGATGTCCACGAGGCGGCGCAGCGTCGCCTCGGTCTCGTCGAAGATGGCCTGGTAGCCGCTAGATCGGTGGCTCATCTCCATGACGCTCATACCGCAGCCGCGGTAGTCCAGCATCTCTTGGGCGCACTCGGTAAGCACGCTCTCGGGCAGGGCCGAGGGGCCTGCCGCGAAGTTGAAGACACGAGCCATGACACATCTCCTTGTGGCCGGGTTCCGGCGGTTGGGCGCGCGGGCAGCCGCTCGCGCGCGCGTTCAACAAGTGTCATAAGGATAGCCGCTTTGCCCGCGTCATGGGGTTACGAGGCCGTAACGGATGTTGCGGCTGGCGGCCTGTCGCGCTTGCCCCCATGCGCGCTCGCTTGCGCGACCCGGGCCCGCGCTGCCTGCGCGACCCAGGCCCTCGTCGCCTGCGAGTCCGCGCCCCGCGCCGTTCCGTCCCGCGTGGGAGCCATGCGCCCGTCCCTTGCGCCGCGCCGCCCCCGCGTGGGAGCCATACGCC
>CAVIES010000129.1:0-5207 GCA_963641675.1 Anaerovoracaceae bacterium | reverse complement strand
GGGGTAGTCGGCGTACCAGGCGCGGGCGCCCACGGAGTAGGTGCCGTCGAGGTAGCTCTGGTACATCGTGGCGTACTCGATCTTGTCAATCGTGACGTCGATGCCAAGGGCCGTCCAGTCAGAGACGATGGACTCGTACTCGTCCTGGGTGTTGGCGGCGTTGGTCATGAGCTTGAACGAGAGGTTGCGCTTGCCATCGGCGTCGGCGGTGTAGCCAGCCTCGTCCAACAGCTTTGCGGCCTGCTCGGTGTCGTAGGCGGCGTAGGCCCAGGCGCCCTCGGAGTGGCCCTCGATGGCCTCGGGGATGATGTCGTCGGCAGGCTTTGCCGAGCCCTCGTAGATGGCGTCGCAGATGGCCTGGCGGTTGATGGCGAGCGAGAGCGCCTTGCGCACGCGGACGTCGCTCATGACCTCGTCCTCCATGTTGAACACGAGGAACTGCGTGTAGAGCATGGTGCCGCCGAGGAACTGGTGCTCGGGCGTGGCGGTGTAGCCATCCTCGGACTCGCCGTAGCTCTCCTTGCACTGCTTGGTGGCCGTGATGGGCACGAGCGAGCAGTCGAGGCTGTCGGCCTCGAGCTCCTTGTAGGCCGTGAAGGAGTCGCGGTAGATGCCAAAGTGCACGCCATCAACCTTGGGCAGGTCGCCGTTGGTGTAGTCGTCAAAGCGCACGACGTCGACGTACTGACCGTCCTCCCACTTGCCGCTCATCTTGAAGGGGCCGTTGCCCACGGGCGCGAGCGAGAACTCCTTGTAGTCGTCGCCGGCGCCGGCGCCCTCGGGAATGGGCGAGAGCACGGGGGCGGCGCAGACGTAGTCAAAGTCGGCGTAGGGGGAGGAGAGCTCCACCTGCAGCGTGTAGTCGTCCGGGCAGGTGACGCCCTCAAGCTCGTCGGCATCGCCGCTGGTGACGGCCTCGTAGCCCTTCACCATGGAGAGATGGTAGGAGACGTTGGAGGGGTTGTCGCTCGTCTTGGGGCTGCAGAGGCGGTTCCAGGCGTACATGAACGACTTGGCCGTGACCTCGGTGCCGTCGTGGAACTTGGTGCCCTTGCGGATTTTGAAGGTCCAGAGGTCGTCGGTGTCATTGTGGGTGTGGCTCTCGGCCACGAGGTCCTCCAGCTCGGAGGTCTCGTAGTTGTAGTAGGTGAGGGCGTCGAAGAGGTTGAAGGCCACGGCGACGGCGTTCTCGTCCTCGAGCGTGTAGGGTTCGATGCCCGTGGGGCTCTCGATGTGGTAGGAGATGGTGCCGCCCGAGGTGGTGCCGTCCTCGGAGGTGGAGACGCTGGAGCCCTTCTTGCAGCCGGCGAGGGCGGCCGCGGCGGCGACGGCGCTGCCGGCAAGGGCGGCGCGGCGGCTGACGGGCTTGCTGAGCTTGGACATGGCTGTCCTTTCTGTCGGGGGAGAGCGGCGCGGGCGCGCGATGCCTTTCCCCAGCTATATTCGCTGAAACGAATATAAATTCGCGGATATACCCGGACGGGGCTGAAACCCCTCATGTAATTGCATCGTTACATGGTTGATTTCGGCGCGACTTGGCGCGGTACCCATCGGCTAGCATGCTGGTAACAAGCAAGTGGTTGCCTGCCGCGGGCGGGCGTTGAGAAAGGACTCCCATGGAAGAGCTCAAGGTCGTCGAGGGCTACATGCCCTTCAAGGGCTACAAGACGTGGTACCGCATCGTGGGCGAGAACGACCTCGGCCGCCTGCCGCTGCTCACCATCCACGGCGGCCCCGGCAACACCCACTGGTACCTGCGCTCCATGGACGAGCTCGCCCGCAAGTACCACCGCCAGGTCATCTACTACGACCAGATCGGCTGCGGCTATTCCAAGGCCCCGAGCAACCCCGACATGTGGACCGCCGAGCTCTTTGAGGAGGAGCTGCACGAGCTGCGCCGCCACCTCGGCCTGGAACACGTGCACCTGCTGGGCCAGAGCTGGGGCGGCATGCTCGAGCTGCAGTACGCCACGCACCGCCCGAGCGGCGTCGCGTCCATGGTGGTCTCTAGCTCGCCGGCGAGCATGGACCTCTGGCTCAAGGAGGCCCTGCGCCTGCGCTCCTATCTCCCCAAGGAGATGGAGGAGGCCCTGGCTCAGGCAGACATCGACGGCGACTACGAGCGCCCCGAGGTAAAGGCCGCGAGCGCCGAGTACTACCGCCGCCACGTCGCCGCCGTGCCCGAGAGCGAGCGCCCCGAGAACGTTCGCAAGCCCTTCGCCGACCCGGTGGGCGACGAGGTCTACCACGTGATGCAGGGCATGAGCGAGTTCGTGGTCACCGGCAAGCTCAGCCACTGGAGCGTCGTGGACGAGCTGCCCAACATCTGCATTCCCACGCTCGTGACCTCCGGTACGGCCGATGAGTGCACGCCCACCATCGCCAAGCAGATCGCAGACGGCATCCCCGGCGCCGAGTGGGCGCTTCTCGAGGGCACCCACTGCGTCCACCTCGAGCGCGTGGACGAGTTCAACGCCACGGTGGAGGAGTTCCTCGAGCGCCACGAGTAGGACTCCGCGCTCGTTTGCCATTGGAATCTGTGAAGGGCGCCCCGGCGGGGCGCCCTTTTTTCTCAAGTCGCAAGGGAGCGCCCCAGTCTGGTCCACTTTTGCCCCCGATGCGCGAAAAGGGGCCTATGTGAGTAACCTAATCCGGAAATCCGAAGTAGACCGCTGATTTTCGTGACAAAACCCCAGTTGGCTAAGAGCCAAAATACCCCGCTACTCGCGAAATCTCGAATAGGTTACTCACTTAGGCCATGTTTTTGACACGAGGGCATGTCCGGCGCGCCAAAATCGCGTGGGTGTGACTGCCGTGCCTGGTTACGGCACGGCTGGTTAGAATCAATGGGACTGAATTCTTTAGCAGAGAGGGGAGGGGCCGTGGCGAAGAACGATGAGGTTAACGAGATGCGCTTGAACGCTGCCAGCTCCTCTGATTCTGTAGAGGCCTGCGCGGACGCCGCGGGCCCCTCCGATGCTTCTGGGTCGTACGTGGGCGCTGCGAGCCCCTCCGATGCTGTTGGGGCGTGTGCGGGCGCTGCGAGCTCCTCTGACCCTGCCGCCTCTGACGCCGTTGAATCCAGCGCTCCCGAGGCCGCACTTGCTAGCTCGGGGGTGGGGGAGACCGCCTCTGGCAACTCCTCGCTTTCGCTTGCCGAGCAGGTTGCCAGCGTGCCCACCGAGCCTGGGTGCTACCTGTGGAAGGGCGCCGGCGGCGAGGTGCTCTACGTGGGCAAGGCCAAGAACCTGCGCTCGCGCATGCGCCAGTACGTGCAGCAGACCGACAGCCGCCCCATGGTGCCGCGCCTCATGGCTGCCACCAAGAGCTTTGACTATGTGGTCGTGGGCTCCGAGCACGAGGCTCTGGTGCTTGAGATTAACCTCATCCACCAGTACCGCCCGCCCTTCAACGTCGACCTCAAGGACGACAAGAGCTACCCCTACATCGCCATCACCAAGGGCGACGTGTTCCCGGCCATCAAGTACACGCGCGAGCGCCACAAGGCAGACACCCGCTACTTTGGCCCCTACACCGACGCCCGTGCCGCCCGCGAGACCATCGACGTGGTGCGCAAGGTCATGCCGATGTGCGTGGCCACCTGCGCCGAGTGGAAGCGCGTACGCCGCCAGATAGAGGCCCACCCCGAGCAGACCGACGTCATTGCCCTCGCCCAGGCCGAGAACGGCCGCCCCTGCTTCGACTACCACGTGGGCCGTGGCCCCGGCGTCTGCGCCGGCTGCATCACGCCGGAGGAATACGCCCTGCACGTGCGCCAGGTGGAGCACTTCCTCGCGGGGCACCGCGGCGAGTTCGTGGCCGAGCTCAAGGCCGAGATGGCCGAGGCCGCGGCCAACCTCGACTTTGAGCGTGCCGGCCGCGTGAAGCGCCGCCTGCAGGTAATCGACGGGCTGGACGACAAGCAGCGCGTGGTGCTCAGTGGCTCGCAGGACGTGGACGTCATCGGCTTCTGGCGCGAGGAGACCATCGCCGGAGCCTGCGTGTTCGTGGTGCGCGAGGGTCGCACGAGCCGCACCTGCGAGTTCGTGCTCGACAAGGGCTTGGACGTGGACGAGGAAGAGCTCGTGAGCGGCTTCGTGAAGCGCTACTACGACCAGACGAGCGACATCCCGCTCGAGGTCGACGTGCCGGTGGAGCTCGCCGACGCCGAGACCCTCGAGGGCTGGCTCTCCGCCCGCCGCGGGCGCGCCGTAAGCCTCCATGTGCCGCAGCGCGGCCAGAAGGCGCAGCTCGCCAAGATGAGCACAAACAACGCGCGCCACTTCCTCGCGCGCTACGAGCTGCGCACCGGCTACGAGGACAAGCGCACGAACGAGGCGCTGCTCCAGCTGGAGAGCGCCCTTGCCTTGGACGCGCCGCCCATGCGCATCGAGTGCTTCGACATCTCGACCATTCACGGCAAGTTCAACGTGGCCTCCATGGTGGTCTTTACCGCCGGCAAGCCCGACAAGAGCCAGTACCGCCGCTTTAAGATCCGCGCCGAGCTCGACGAGGCGAACGACTTTGTCTCTATGAGCGAGGTGCTGGCGCGCCGCTACGCGCCCGAGCGCATGGCCGACGAGCGCTTTGGCGCCCGCCCCGACCTGCTCATCCTCGACGGCGGCAAGCCCCAGCTCACGGCTGCCATGGAGCAGCTGGCAGAGCTTGGGCTCGACATCCCCATGGCCGGCCTTGCAAAGTCGGACGAGGAGCTCTTCGTGCCCTGGGACGACATGCCCGTGGTGCTTCCCAGCGGCTCGGCCTCGCTCTATCTCGTCAAGCGCGTGCGTGACGAGGCGCACCGCTTCGCCATCACCTTCCACAGGGAGCTGCGCGACAAGGCGATGACCGTGAGCGTGCTCGATGAGGTGCCCGGCGTGGGCGAGAAGCGCAAGCGGGCGCTGCGCCGTGCGTTCGGCAGCATGAAGCGCCTGCGCGAGGCCACCGAGGAAGAGATCGCCGCCGTGAAGGGCATCCCGGCAGACGTCGCGCACGAGGTCTACGAGACCCTGCGCGCCTGGGACGAGGAACTCGACCGCGGCCGTGACGCCGCCGCCACGGAAGGCCTCGAGGGCGAGGTTGCCGAGGTCGCGGAAGCCGCAGAAGCCGTTGCGGCCGCTGGAGCAACCGCAGCTGCCGAGTCCCTCAAGCCCGCCGAGGCCGTTGCGGCCGCGGGGGCCGCAGGGGGACTCAAGCCCGCCGAGGAC
>CAVIES010000128.1:0-5220 GCA_963641675.1 Anaerovoracaceae bacterium | reverse complement strand
TCCCAATAGTGGAGCGCGGCGCGAGCGACGCGCAGGGTGCCGTTGGCACCACAGGCGCCTCGACGGCCCTCGGCACGACGGGCCCCGCAGGCGCGCGGGCAGAGGTTGCAGCGCTCGTAGGCCGCGAATTCCTGCTCCATGTCGCTCTCCCCTCCCCGGCGCGCCGGCCAGCGGCACCATGCCCGCGATTCGGCGGCGTGCCTCCGGCAACGACCGGCCGGCGCCGGGCGCCGGCCAAATCCCATACATACAAAAAGAGCGGACCACGTCGTGGCCCGCTCGGCAATTCCTGGTGGAGACGAAGGGAATCGAACCCTCGGCCTCTGCCATGCGACGGCAGCGCTCTCCCAGCTGAGCTACGTCCCCAGGCGCGTTTGCGCGTTGGTTATTGTACCGTGCGCGCACGCTCTGTCAAACGAGAAAACGCCGGAACCCAAAAGCTCCGGCGTAAAGACGTCAACGTCGCTCCCCGCAGAAACATCAATGAACCCACCTCTCATAAGGTGGGTGCCCGCACCAGCTGTTCCGCCTTCCTCAACAACGGAGGATGCCCGTACTGGGACTGGTATAAGGGCTCCCAGGAAACGCTTGTCGGTTCACCCAGTTTGCCCCGCGGAGAGCGTACGACTCCAATATATCGGCACCATTTGCGAATACCAGTCTTGACATGGCGAGGCGCCCATAAATGGGGAGAGCCCCGAGCACCGATAGCTGGTATCATGTTGTCCGTTAGGTCTGGGCCCGCCCAGACGTCGCAGGCCCCGCACGCAGGGCCGCAAAGCAAGTCTCCGCAAAGGCGCGGAGCGAAAGGCTGCTCGGTTTGGTGAAGTGGTGGATCCCCTACCTGTCGCTGTTCGTCACGGCGCTCGTCGTGACGCTCGCGACCACGCCACTCGCCCGCGTCATCGCGACGAAGCTGGGCGCCGTCGACAAGCCGAGCAAGCGCCGCATCAACAAGCGCACCATCCCGCGCATGGGCGGCATCGCCGTCTTCCTCGCGCTCGTCGCAGCCGTGGTCGTGCAGTACCTTGGCACCAAGCACCTCGGCTGGCCCATCATCTTCACACCGGGTCGCTTCTCCACGCTCAACTACCCGCTCTTCGGCCTCTCGTTCGTCATCATCTTCCTGACGGGTGCCATTGACGACGTCTTCCAGCTGAAGCCGCTCGTAAAGCTTGCGGGCCAGATTCTGGCGGCAGCCGTTGCCGTGGCCGCAGGCCTCACCGTGGGCACCATCATGAATCCCTTTGGCCCCGGAGAGCTCGTGCTCGGCTGGACGGCCTACCCCATCACGGTCATCTACCTCGTGGCCTACGTGAACATCATCAACCTCATCGACGGCCTCGACGGCCTCGCCTCGGGCATCACGTTCATCTCGTGCTGCACGCTCTTCTTGCTCGCGAACCTCTCCGGCAGGCTCGACGCCGCGGCGCTCTCCATCGCCGTCGCAGGCGCCACGCTGGGCTTTCTGCGCTATAACTTCAACCCCGCCTCGATCTTCCTCGGTGACTCGGGCTCGCTTCTTCTGGGCTTCTGCCTTGGCGCCATCTCGCTTCTGAACGTGCGTCGCGTGGCGGGCCTCACCACCATCATCGTGCCGCTCGTCATCTCGTTCGTGCCCATCGTCGACACGCTCTCGGCCATCATCCGCCGCAAGCGCGCGCATGTGAGCGTGGGCCAGGCCGACAAGGGCCACATCCACCACCGCCTCATCAACGACGGCTACGACCAGAAGCAGGCCGTGCTGATGATGTATCTCTGGACCGCGCTCCTGAGCATCGGCGCCGTGATCATGACCCAAGTGGAGACCGGCCCGCGCATTGTGCTCTTCTGCGTCCTCATAGGTGCCTCGTTCGCCTTTGCCTGGCGCCTGCGCCTGTTCGATCCGGTGCTGCTGCACCACTACAACCCCAAGAGCGGCGAGGACGAGCTCGTCTCCCCCGACGACCCTGCGTTTGCCATCGAGCAGGCCAGGGCAGAGGAGAAGCGCGAGGAGCGCCACGAGGAGCTGCTCGATACCCTCCGCCGCATCGACCCCACGGGCAGCAACGACTCTGAGGAGTAGCGCCCCGACGAGTTCTTCCCGATTGTGGGACGCAAGTTTGGGCCCAGTCGAGTAGCACCCGCGCATCCCCAATCCAGCCACACGATCTAGCACGACTTTCTTTGAGCTCTTTGATGCGCCTACTTAGCAGCGGGCGATTTTGCGTCCCAAAATCGAAACGAGTTCAAACCAAGTTGGTCCTACGTTCCTTCGCACATGGCGCATAAAAGAAGAAGCCCGCTCGCAGTAGCGAACGGGCTTCTTGGTGTTGCTCTGTATGGGCTCTAAGCCCAGGGTGCGGACGCTTACTCGGCGTCGGCGATGGCCTTCTTGGCGACCTCGGCGAGGGCGGCAAACGCGGCCTCGTCCTCGTAGGCGATCTGAGAGAGGACCTTGCGGTCGAGCTCGACGCCGGCGAGCTTCAGGCCGTGCATGAACGTGGAGTAGCTCATGTCGTTCATACGGGCAGCGGCGTTGATGCGCTGGATCCAGAGACGACGGATGTCACGCTTCTTGTTGCGACGGTCGCGATACTGGTACTGCAGGGAGTGCTGGACCTGCTCCTTCATACCACGGAAGGTGCGGGAGGAAGTGCCGTAGTAGCCCTTGGAGAGCTCCTTCAGGGTGTTGCGCTTCTTACGGCCGGCAACAGCGCGCTTAACTCGTGCCATGTGTTATCAACTCCTAGTAAAAAGAAAGATGGGACGGCGCGGGTGCGCTACTTGCCCATGCGGGAAGAAATGACCTTGACGTCGGCGGCGGCGAGCTCGGTCTCCTTGCGGAAGCCACGGATGCGCTTGGGCGACTTCTTGGTGAGGATGTGGCTCTTGAAAGCCTTGGCGCGCATGATCTTGCCGGTACCGGTCTTGCGGAAGCGCTTGGCGGTACCCTTGTGCGTCTTCATCTTAGGCATGCTAGTTCTCCTTTGTATCCTTCTCGTCTGCCTCGGGCTCCTTCTCGTCGAAGGCACCCTTGATCGGCGCGACGAGCATGTGCATGTTGCGGCCTTCCATCTTGGGCTGGCTCTCGACCGTGGCGTAGGGCTTGAGGTCCTCTGCCAGGCGCTCGAGCACGTTAAGGCCCTGCTCGGGGTGGGCCATCTCACGACCACGGAACATGATGGTCACCTTGACGCGCGCGCCCTTCTTGAGGAAGCGCATGACGTGACCCTTCTTGGTCTCGTAGTCGCCGGTGTCGATCTTCGGACGGAACTTCATTTCCTTGATCTCGACCTTGGCCTGGTTCTTACGAGCCTGCTTGGCCTTGATTGCCTGCTCGTACTTGTACTTGCCGTAGTCCATGACCTTGCAGACGGGCGGCTCGGCGTTCGGAGCGATCTCGACGAGGTCGAGGCCCTGCTCAGAAGCGATGCGCTGCGCGTCGCGGACGCCGAACAGACCCAGCTGGGAGCCGTCGACGCCGATCAGGCGGCAGGAACGAGCGGTAATCTCCCCGTTGATACGGGGACCATCAGATTTGGCTATCTTACACACCATCCTTTCATTGCGGTGCACCTTTGCGGGGTGCCTCGCCGCTGTCGCGGCTTGGCCCGGTTGGGCGCCACCGCATGAAAAAACCGGAGCTTCGCACATACGCAGCTCCGGCAAGATTCAGGTTCATCACCCCAGTTGGGATGGCATGTTCCGTTGTCCAGACCAGACAGCTGCCAATGGGCGCCGTTCAGGTGGGGCCACAAGCTCTGGCCCGCTTTTGGGTGCGGCCTCGCGGCCACACGAGTTGTGAGTATGCCACGTCTGGGCTGCTTGTGCAAGCGGCGATGTGGGCGTCTTCACAACCTCTGCCATACTACACTGTCTGGGAGTTTTATGCGCACGGGATGGGTGGCGTTGGGCACGCTGGTAGCTGCCGCCCGATTGGCACTTATGGGGGCGACCGCTGCCCACTAAGCCGGATTGCAATCCGGCGCGGCCAGGCGCCGGCCCCGCACGAACCAGCCCCGCACGCGCAGCTTTATAGACGCACCCCGCCCGCATTGCCGGGCGGTATCAGAGGAGGAAGCCATGGGCACCGAGAAGGGCAGGCGCGCGGGCCGCGGACGCAAGGGCGGCAGCCGCGGCGGCAACGGGGGCAAGCGCGGAGACTACCAGCGCAAGCCGCTTGAGCCGCAGGAGCTGGACGAGGCCACCGGCCTCCCCTCCCACCTCGTGGCGAGCCTCAGGCAGGCCTACCCGGAGGACGCCGAGCGCGTCATCGCCGGTTGGGAGGCCGCGCACAGCCGCCCCGTGACGCTTCGCGCCAACGCGCTGCTCGCCACCGCAGAGGAGATAGCCGAGGCGCTTGAGGCCGCCGGCATAGCGTTTGAGCGCGTGCCGTGGTATGCGGACGCCTTCGTGCTTGGCGAGGGCGTGGCCGAGCGCGAGCTCTGGGAGACCGACGTCTACAAGAAGGGCAAGGTCTACCTGCAGAGCCTCTCCTCCATGCTGCCGCCGCTGGCGCTGGCCCCGCAGCCAGGCGCAGACGTGCTCGACATGTGCGCCGCGCCCGGCGGCAAGACGAGCGAGATGGCAGCGCTTGCCCCCGGCGGCGAGGGCGTTCGAGCCGCGCGCATCACGGCCTGCGAGCTCAGCCACCCGCGCGCCGAGAAGCTCGAGCACAACCTCGCCAAGCTCGGTGCCAGGAACGTGCAGGTGATGCGAACCGACGCGAGCAAACTCGACAGCTGGTTCTCGTTCGACCAGGTCCTGTTGGACGCACCGTGCACTGGGTCTGGCACCGTGACCACGCACGACGAGCACGCGGCCAAGCACCTGCGCCCCGAGCTCGCCGCGGGCGTGGAGCGCTCGCAGAGGGCGCTTCTCGACAAGGGGCTTGAGGTGCTTAAGAGCGGCGGCGAGCTCGTGTACTCCACCTGCTCGGTGCTCCCGCGAGAGAACGAGGACGTGGTTGAGTGGGCGCTCGCCCGCCACAAGGATTGCGAGCTCGTGGACGCGGGCCTTCCCGAAGGCGCCCTTGGCGAGGGAGAGCTCTGCGTGCCCACGCTCCCCTGTCGCCTCGACGGAGCCGTGACGGTCTGTCCGAGCAAGCTCTACGAGGGCTTCTTCGTGGCCAAGATCCGCAAGCTCGGCTAGGCAGCCCACTCTCGCGCCAATGCCCACACCGGAACTGACTCTACGTTATTTGCAGTTATAGGCCCAAATACCGGGCATAAGTGCAAA
>CAVIES010000127.1:0-5306 GCA_963641675.1 Anaerovoracaceae bacterium | reverse complement strand
GCTGGTAGCTACGCCATGGGCCTCACGAGC
The DNA here is from genome assembly GCA_963641675.1 of Anaerovoracaceae bacterium. GTDB lineage: Bacteria > Actinomycetota > Coriobacteriia > Coriobacteriales > Atopobiaceae > Parolsenella. The sequence goes on along the minus strand of CAVIES010000127.1, from coordinate 5,276 downwards.
GAGAGCTTCACCAACAACAACGCTAACTTCACCAACGTTGAGTTCGTCGTGATCGACGGCGGCATCACCATCGCCAAGCGCAACGTGACCCTGACCTCCGGTGACTACACCGGCATCTATGACGGCCAGGCTCATGCGAACAACAACGTCACTGTCGGCAACCGGGGCTTCGTCTCTGGCGAGGGTGCCACGTACGCCTTCCCCGAGTCCAGCTCCATCACCAATGCCGGCATTGTGACTAACGAGTTCTCCTATGAGCTCAACGAGGGCACCTCGGCTTCCAACTACAACATCACGACCAGCTATGGCCGCCTCGTTGTGGGTCAGGTTGAGGCCCAGGTGACCGTTACCATCACTGGTAACACGAGCACCGTCTACTATGACGGTACCGAGCACACGGTCACTGGCTATGAGTTCAGTTCCGACAACAAGCTCTACACCAGCGATAAGATGAGTGGCCCTGCGAGCGACGAGGTCTCCGTCTCTGGCACCAACGTCGCCTACAAGGACAACGCAGTGGCGTCTTACGCCATGGGTCTCGCTGAGAGCCAGTTCAGCAACGCCGACACCACGAACTTCAAGAACGTAAAGTTCGTGGTGACCGATGGCTCGCTCACCATTAACCCGCGCACGGTTGTCATGACCTCTGCTGACGGCAACAAGGAATACGACGGCCTGGCGCTCACCAAGAACGATCCGGAGTCTGACCTCACCGTCTCTGAGTACAGCGAGGCGGAGGGCACTGGCTTCGTTGATGGCGAAGGCGTTACCTACACCATCACCGGTAGCCAGACTACGGTTGGCAGCAGCAAGAACGCCTTCAGCTATGTTGCCAACGAGGGCACCAGCCTCTCCAACTACAGCATCTCCAAGAACGAGGGCACGCTCACGGTTACCGCCCGCGACGCCAAGTACGCCATTACGGTCACCGGCAAGTCTGACGAGGTGACCTACGACAAGACCGAGCACGGCGTCGACGGCCTCACGCAGACCACCTACAAGATGGACAACGGTGCCACCTATACCGTAAGCGCCACGACGGGCGTCAAGGGCACCAACGCTGGTACGTACGAGAACGTGCCGACGAACGTCCGCGTGTTCGACTCCAAGGGCAACGATGTCACCGATCAGTTTGCCGTGACGCCGGTTGCGGGTACGCTCACCATCAAGCAGCGCGAGATTACGATCACCTCCGCCTCTGCCGAGAAGACCTACGACGGCACTCCGCTTACAAAGAATGTCGTGGCCGAGGACATTAAGGTCGAGGGCAACGGCTTCGTTGAGGGTGACGAGCCCAGCTACACGTTCGCCAGCTCCTCCACCATCACCAACGCTGGCTCTGTGAAGAACTCCTTCTCGTACACGCTGCCTGCTGGCGTTACCGAGGGCGAGGGCGGCAACTACAAGATCACCAAGGTCGAGGGCGACCTCAAGGTGAACAAGGTGACCGACAACGTCGTTGTCACCGTGCGCGAGAACTCGCAGCAGGTTTCCTACACGGGCTCTGAGCAGGGCATCTCGGGTTATGCTGTTGAAAGCGTGACGGCTGGCGATACCGACTACTCCAGCATCTGCAAGGAGGACGTCGACTTTGCGTGGGTCGGCGAGGATAGCCACAAGACTGCCAGGGGCACCAACGTCGGCTTCTATCCGATGACGATCGTCTCCTCTGACTTTGAGAACGTCAGCCAGAACTTCGAGAACATTACGTTCGAGATTGAGGACGGCGGCCTGACCGTCGCCGGCGGCGACATCCTGCCGGAGTGGAGCGCTAGCTGGAACAAGCAGGACGTCTCCAAGACCTACGACGGCACCGAGCTTAGCGCCTATGCCGCAACCGCCACGGACAACTTCGGCAACGTGCTCTCCATTGAGTACAGCACCGATGGCGAGAACTGGTCCAGCGAGGTCCCGACCCGCACCGATGCCGGCACCACGACGGTTCAGATCCGCGCTACGTGCAACAACTACGGTGAAGCCCAGTACTACTACAGCACCGAGGACATCACGGTGAACAAGCGCGCCGTGACGCTCGTCTCTGCTGGCAACACCTGGACCTATGACGGCAAGGAGCACAAGGAGGAGACCGCCGGCGTTAAGGTCGACGAGACCCACCTCGACTTTGTTGAGGGCCAGGGCGTCAAGTCCTACAGCTTCAGCAAGTCTGTGACCGACGTCACCTCTGGCGTGGACAACGAGTTCACCTATGAGCTCGCCGAGGGCACTGACGCCAGCAACTATGAGATCAGCAAGGAGTACGGCAAGCTTGTCGTGACCGAGGCCGGTGCGGTCGTCGTCAAGATCAAGGGCAACTCCGACACCGTCAAGTACGATGGCACCGAGCACAGTGTCTATGGCTACACCGTCGAGAGCATCACGATCGATGGCCAGGCCACCGATCTCTACACGGCCGACGACTTTAGCTTCAGCGGCGACGCCATCGTGAGCGCCACTGACGTCAAGGTTGGCTCCACGGGCGCGGTCGAGGCTTACACCTACGCGCTCACGAGCGACATGTTCGAGAACACGAACGGCAACTTCTCCAATGTGACCTTCGTCATCGATGAGAACGAGCCGGCCGTAAGCCTCACCATCACCAAGCGCAAGGTCACGCTGACCTCCGACAGTGGCGACAAGAAGTACGACGGCAAGACCATTACACGCCGCGGCGTGACCGTTGGCGGCGAGGACGGCTTCGTCGATGGTGAGAACGTCAGCCAGAACTACACCTGGTACGACGACAACAACATCCTGCCGGGCGAGTACACCAACAAGTTCGACTACGCGCTGAAGAGCGGCACTAAGGCGCAGAACTACGACATCACGACTGTCTTCGGCACGCTCAGGGTTGATAACCGTGAGGACGCGGACAAGTACGAGGTTACCGTCGCCGGTAACTCCGCCTCCGTCTTCTATGACGGTCAGGAGCACAAGGCCGAGGGCATCACTGATGCCTCCAAGAGCTTCTCTTGGAACGGCCTGACCTATTACGTTGAGGCCACGACCTCTGACCCGGCTTCCACGAACGCCACCACGAGCGATCTGGAGAACACGGTCTCTGACGTCGTCGTGAAGGATGCGAACGGCAACGACGTGACCGCCCAGTTCAAGACCGTGACCAAGAACGGCACTCTTGCGGTTGCCAAGCGCAACGTGACGCTGACGTCTGAGAGCAAGACGGGCGAGAACGCCTTTGCCTACGACGGCTCCGCCCACACGGCCAAGACTGTTACGGCCACTGCCAAGGACGGCAAGGGCAACGGCTTCATCGACGGCGAGGGCTTCGAGGCTGACGTCACCGGCAGCATCACCAACGTGGGCGAAGCCACGAACGCCTTCACCTACTCGATGAAGAGCGGCACCAGCGAGGGCAACTACAACATCACCAAGGTCGAGGGCACCCTCGAGGTCAAGGGCATCTCTGCTTCCGAAAACCTCACCGTGACCCCTGCTGACACCTCTAAGACCTACGACGGCAGCGCTCTCTCGGCTGGCGAGGCCAAGGTTGCCGGCAAGTACGGCGAGAACGCCGAGGACCTCAAGGGTCTGAAGATCGAGTACAGCCTCGATAACGCCACCTGGACCGAGGACTTCACTGGCCTCACTCGCACGGACGCTGGCGCCACCAAGGTTTACATCCGCGTCTCTGCCGACAACTACACCGGCTATGCCACTGCCACCGAGACCATCTCTGTGAGCAAGCGCGAGATCACCGTTACCTCCGGCAGCGCCTCCAAGGTCTACGACGGCACTGCGCTCGAGGAGCACACGGCCAGCGTCACCTCCGAGACCGGCCTCGTCGGTTCTGAGTCTCTTGCCTACACCTACACCGGTAGCCAGACCGAGGCGGGCTCCAGCAAGAACGCATTTGCGGTTGATTGGAACAACTCCACCGCCAAGAGCGGCAACTACAAGGTGACCCTCGCCACTGGCGACCTCGCGGTTACGGCCCAGTCCATCAACCCGAAGAAGGATGACGGCGAGCCCAACCCGGATTACAGCGGCGCCACGGTCAACGACCCGAGCAACGTCACCTATGACGGCAGCGAGCACAAGTGGGAGCCCGAGGTTAAGAACGCAAAGGGCGAGACCCTCGCCAAGGGCACCGACTACGACGTGACCTACACCGACAAGGACGGCAACGAGGTCACCGACTTCACCAACGTCACGGGCGAGATCACCGTCACCATCACCGGTAAGGGCAACTACTCCGGCACCGTGACCCGCACCTACCAGATCACCGCCCGCGTGGTTAAGCTCATCTCCGCCGACGGCACTTGGACCTATGACGGCAAGGAGCACACCAAGAGCGAGCAGTCTGACGTGACCGTTGCCGAGGGCAGCTTCGTTGAGGGTGAGGGCTTCACCTACACCTTCGACGAGTCCGCCAAGGTGAAGGATGTCACGACCTCGTCCGTCGAGAACAAGTTCACCTACGAGGCGAACGAGGGCACGACTGCCGGCAACTACAGCATCTCGACCACCTTCGGTAGCCTGAGCGTGACGAAGGACGCCACGGGCATCGTCGTTAACATCCACGGCTACGAGGGCGCCTATGACGGCCAGGAGCACAAGGCCACGCTGAGCGCGACCGGCACCCTGCCCGAGGGCTACCGTTATGTGGCCACGAGCGATGCCTCCATCACCAACGTTGGCGAAGCTGAGGCCAAGATTGACGGCTTCGTCATCTATGACGAGAGCGGCAACGACGTCACCAGCAACTTCGACGTCAACACGAGTGCTACCGCGACCCTCAAGGTTACGAAGCGCGCCGTGACCGTGACGTCCGCTGACGCCACCAAGGTCTATGACGGCTCCGAGCTCACCAAGAGCGAGGCCAGCGTGACCTCTGAGACCGGCGTTGTTGAGGGCGAGACCTTCGCTTACAGCTTCACCGGCACGCAGACCACGGTTGGCAACAGCGAGAACACCTTCGCGGTTGACTGGAGCGCCGAGGGCACCACGGCTGCGGAGGACAACTACGACGTGACCTATGTCAGCGGCACGCTCACGGTGACTCAGCAGTCCATCGACCCGGGCACGGACGAGAACCCGAACCCGTCCTACAAGGGCGCTGCGGTTAACAGCCCGAGCGACGTCACCTATAACGCCGAGGACCACAAGTGGGTCCCGACAGTTAAGGATGGCGAGACCACGCTCGAGGCTGGCAAGGACTACACCGTCACCTACAAGCGCGGCGACTCCGAGACCACCGACTTCACCAACGCCGGCACCATCACGGTCGTCATCACGGGCACTGGTAACTACTCCGGCAC
>CAVIES010000126.1:0-5419 GCA_963641675.1 Anaerovoracaceae bacterium | reverse complement strand
GGATGGCGTTCGCGTAGCCCATCGCCGCGGCCTTCTCCGCCACCATGCGGCGAGCCGTGTCAATGTCGCCGGACTCGACAGCGCGCATGTACTCAGCGTCCTTAACCTCAGTTGCCGTCTGATTGAGGCCGCGCTGATTGAGTGCATTGAAGGCGCGCTCGTGCTTCGCAAGCGTGCTCTCGTAGTCAGGATCCCGCTCACCGTCGTTGTTGTGATAGTCGCCGTAGTAAGAACGGTCGAGGCTCATGTAGACAACATCAGGTTCGCCGTGGTTGAAGGCCGCGAAGGCCTCCTTGTTCCACCCCGCGGGCTTGAACTCTTCGTTCCACCCCTGCCGCACAAAGGCGCGCATGCCGTGCATGGCGTAGAGGCTAGGGAGAACTGTGTCAAAGCAGTCCAGATGATTGCCGCCCTGCGAGATAGCCATCTCGAGGAGGCAGTGCACAACACGCTTGTGCTGAGAGGATTTGATCTTGAAGACGGAGACAATGTCGCCCGTGTCCTTGAGCGCCACGCCCGCCGTGCCGTCCTCGGTCATGAAGAGCCGCATGTGCTGATACTCTTCGGGCTCGTAGACGTATACGGCGGCCCCCATCGGGGACTCCGCCTTCGACTGTGTGATGGCCGCGCGGAAGCGCTGCGCCTCTTCGAGCGTAGGCTCCAGCTCGACCAGATTGGGAGCGGCGATTCCGTTTTTCTCGTAAATCGCCTTGAGCTTTTCGTCGGGTTCCCAGACTACACCACCCCGAAGCACTCCCACTTCTTGAGCTCTTCGTCGGTAAAGTCCCCCAACCGCACGGGCCGCCCGGACCGCCTCGGCTGTCCGTTCTCGTCCTGCGTCTGAGAAGTCGTAGTTGCCCGCGGCGTAGCGGTTTCGGAGCTCTGCCGCGTGGACGGCGTGCTCAGCTGCGTCGGGGTTTGCGTAGACGTCTGTTGCTGCGGATTGAGCGAATCCTCTTGGCCGTTTTGCGAGCCTTGCTTGGATTGCAGCCGCGACGCGTTTGTCCGTCTCGGATTGAAGATCAGGACTGTACCCAGCGGGTGCTTCCTGTCGAACTCCGCCTTCTCCTCCGGCGTCATTTCTCTGATCGGCATTTGTCTTTTCCTCTTCGCTATACGGAGTCAGGAACCCTGTAAATGCGTCATCAACGCCAAAGGTCAGCGCTCCGTTATAAGGCTCGAAGGCTTTGATAAGCCCGGCCTTGATTTCATCGATGTTCTCAGCATCCACCGAAAGCATCATCACGCCGTTGGTGGTGGAGTGTCCGACAATCAGGCGCTCACCGTTGGCGTCACGGATCTGGTCGATATGGTTCCGGTAAAGGTCATCGACCTGAGCTTCGGTAAAGCCGTCCGGCAGCTGGATCCGAATAACCTTGCTCGAGAACATGCCCTCGCCGTTCTCTGAGCTGATGGCCATCACAGAGTCCTGCCGCAGATAGGATGCTAACAGCCTAGCTACTTTAACGTAGTCTCCACCATCGGCAATACCGCAAAGCATTGAGTAATTTGGTTCACCAAGGTAGCCGCCTCGCTGAAGCACCGGCTCGCTGATGTGCGTCTTGGTCTGCAGCGCCACGCGCTCGAGCACCCACGGCACCACTTCCTGCGTTACCGAGAGCTTCTCCTCGGGCGTGAGCTTGGCCCACGCTGCTACAGCCTTCTTGTCGTTCGGGTCTGGCGCGGCCTCCACGGCAATTGCAGGCTCGGGCTCGGGCTGCACAATGTCGTCATAGAGCTTGATGTTGCTGCGGTCGTAGGTCTCGGTGAAGGTGTTGTTGAACGGCGTGTCTTCCCAGGAGAGCTTGGAGAAGCCGCCTGAAGTTTCGAGCACGCGCTCGCGCGCCTGATCCGCCGTAATCAACCCCTTGTCGAAATCCTGCCAGATAGCCTCGAGCTGCGGGCGCAGAGATGTCTTCTCTTTGGCCTCGAAGAGCACGCGCACGGCTTCCCAGGTGATGGACTGCATTTCGCGCGGGCTCACGCCGCAGCGCTCGGCAGCGCGGCGGTAAGCTTCAAAGTGGAAGGGGTAGGTCCCGTTCTGGCCGGACTTTGCATTGCCTGGGCGTCCGAAGTTGTCCTTCACCGCGTCGCTGTTGCTCGACATCGGGAGGAGCATGTCTGCCGCCACCGCGTGCGTGTCAATGGTCGCGGCGTTGTTGTTGAACGGGTCGTACAGGTTGTTGTAGAAATCGCGAACCTTGAACTGCGTCCCTACCTGCTCGTAGATGTTGTCCACACTGCCGTCGCGGATAATCAACAGGGCAGCGGCCATCAGCTGATTGGACGAGAAGTAGGAGCGGTTGCTCTCCTTGATGCCAGTCGAACCGCCTTCGGGTGTCAGAACGTTGTCGTAGGGATCGTTGTGCAGGCGGTCGTAAATGCGGATCCAGTGCGTTGCCGCGCGTATCTTCCCTTCGTTGAGCAGTTCCTCAAGCGATTTGCCTTCGGCCTCCTTGGGGTCGATGGGGGGAACGTTGCCATTGTCTTGCAGGTAGCGCTTGGGATTCTCCGCGTACTTCTTGAGATCCGCCTCCATCAGCTTGCGCACGCCCGCCGCGAGCTTCGCGTCAGGCTTTTCACGGCGCGCACCGAAGTAGATGTCGAGCAAGCGCTCGGCATTCGTCATGTTGTTGAACCACGGATTTTGCGGGCTGAAAACGGCAATGATCGCCGCGGTCTGCCGCAAGCGCAGCCCATACCGCTGGGCCCACTGTCGCGCTACCAGATTGCCGCCCACGTACCAGAGCTTCGCACGCTCGCGCACGTCGGCAGGAATGTGGTTGAACAGCCAGACAAGATTGTCTGCCATGTGGTTTACCGCAAGGTCAACCGCCTTTTCTGGCGTGCGCACGCGGCCCATTGCGCCCTTGACACCCGGTACTGCCTTGAGCTTGCCGATAACCTTTCCAAGGAACTTCGGATCCTTTTTAGCCTCCTCGTAGTCCGCCCACTGGCGCACGTACTTCGGGTCAGAGTATGTGCCCTTCGCCACCTCCGCCTCAGACGGTATGGCCGTAGAGAGCTGCTGGTTGAACCCTTGCGCCTTCTCCCGCTCGATCCGCAGGTTGATTCGCTTCATGATCTCGCCGGGCTTCAAGCCTGTCTGCTTGGAGCGAATAGCGAGCCAGGATGCCCACGGGCGGGTCTGCAAGTCGGCCACGTCATCCGCAACGCCCGCAGCCACCAGGTCGTCGCGGATCTTCTTCCGCTCGGCCTCAATCTCCTTGCGGGTCTCGATGTCTGGCTTGGTATCGTTGACAATCTTCTCGAAAGCCTCCACGGCTTCCTTCTTGCCGTCGCCCTTCATGAAGTCGTCGGCCTTGTGCGGGCTCATGCCGTCCGCATCCACGCGGGACTCGTAGAGCACCTTGTCGGCAAGCGCCTTGTCCGCTGCGGCCATCTTCACCACTTCGCTGACAGGGATCGAGACGTCGGACTTCTGCTCCGCAGCCCGCGTGATGCTCTCAGCAAGTTCAGGGTTCGTCTGGGCGATGGCATCCACTACGCCAGCATCAACAAGATCCTGCGCGAAGGCGAAGACCACTTTGTCCTGCCCAAGATCGTCAGCCCACTGCTCAATCGTCTGTCCGTCCTTCACCTGCGAGCCGATGGCGTTAGCCGCCGCGGTGACCTTCCCCATCTGGTCGTAGAAAACCTGCTGAGCCTGAGCCACCTGCTGGTCGTGGTTGTACTCGGCGCGGATGGCCATAGACGTAGTAACCACTTCCACAGGAGCCGTGCCGAACTCGCCGATAAACTCGAGCATGGCGTCACCTGGGTTCACTTCATCGCCCGCGGCGAGGGAGCCGCCGACTTCACCCGCGGCGCCGAGTGTGCCCTGCAGCGTGGTTTGAAATGCCATGTTCTCCGCCTCGCGGCCTGCCTTGGCGAACACGCCCTTGGGGCGTCCCACGCGCGCAATGCTCATGGCTTCAGGGAAGGACTTGATCGCATCCATGCCCGTTAGGCCGCCCGCCTTCAACGTGTCTCGTGCGTCACGCACCAGACGAATGGCGTTCGACGGGTTCACGCGGATAGGCTCCACGAGGCCCGCGAGGGAGTCCATGGCGCCGACAACATGGCCGCGGGCGCGCCCCTTCTCGTAGGCTTCCTTCGCAGCAGGACTGCGCAGCCAAGCGGAAATAGCCTCGGGGTCTTGCGGGTTGACGCCCTGCTCAACCATGGCCTGCTCGAGGTAACTGCCGAGCTCCGCGGTGTAGGAGCTAGCGCCCTGCACGGCCGCGTTGCTGAGCATAGCGAGGCCCACCGCACCTGCGCCGAAGCCAAGGCGGAGGCCGACGCTCGTCGCGATTGAGAACGCAAGCGCGGGAGCGGTCGTGCCGAAGGACTGTCCGAGCGTAGCGATGGCCGCATCAACCGGCGCGCTCATGAACTGGTCCCATGCCGCGCCAACGCTTGGCGCGTCGTGAATCCGCTGCATGACGTCCGGCTGCACGTACTTGTAATCGTCCGCCGCTCGGCGCACGTAGTCGTTAACGTCCGTGTTCGAAAGTCCCTTCGTCATGGCGCGATAGGCCGCGTCAGCCGCGGGAGTCAACTTGAAGACTTGGCTCGCAAGCGGGTCTTCGTCATTCTCCTCGAGCACAGAAAACCCCTTCTCTCGCGCGAACTCCTTCGTTGCCGCGCTCGACAGGGCCACCCCCTTCCAGTAGCTGTGCCACCCACCCGCAAGAGCGTTCCACGCCTGTTCCACGCGCCCCATCTGATCCCAGACAGGCGCCTGCTCCTGAGGCGTCGCCGAGCGCAGCACGGCCCGCGCCGTAGCGGGCGAGCCGCTGAAGTCCGCCGCTGGGAACTCGCCCGCAGGCGTGACCGCGTTGCTCGCCTCGTGCGCTTCGTCCTGCTCCTTCATCTCGCGGAAGATGTCTGCGTAATCCGTCATATTGTCCTCTTACTGATCGATTCCTGTGGTTTCCAAACTGCTCGAGTTGAAAAGGCGCACGCTCCCAGGTGTGGCGGGGCGTGCCTTCTTCGTTTCCTTGGCTGTGCTCGTGCGGTTGTGAAGCATCCCCCGCACGACGTCGTGGGCCGTCGGCTCTTGGCCGTACACCTCGCGATAGCCCGCGGCCACCTCCTTCACCTCGTCGGGACACAACTGAATGGCCCGCTGATAGAAAGCCGCTTCACCCGGAAGTGGCCTGCTTGGCGCGGCAGTGAGGTAGGAGAGCATCCACTCGGTGCGGTCTGTCTTGTTCGGGTCGGGGTAGCCAGTCGCCTTCAGCGCGGCATCAACCAGTGCGTTCAGACTGTCCGTGTTGTAGAGCGTGTCGCCTGTGATGAGCTCGCCATAGGTGTAGGGGGAGTTCCAAAAGCCGGGCTGGATGAAGCCCGTGTTCGCGAGCTTCGCCACCTCTTGGCGCACGCGCTCGCCGTCCCAGCCCTTGCCGTTGTCCGC
>CAVIES010000125.1:0-5448 GCA_963641675.1 Anaerovoracaceae bacterium | reverse complement strand
AGCTTGAGGAGCTCGAGCTCGAATGGCTGGAGCTCACCGAGACCCTTGAGGGTTAGCACCTCTTCCCGCATAAAGAAGGACCCGCAGGCGACGAGCCTGCGGGTCCTTTGCTATTCGTGCATATGCAAAGGCACTAGCTGAACTGGCTCTGGTAGAGGCTCGCATAGAAGCCACCCTTGGCGAGCAGCTCGTCATGCGAACCCGTCTCGACGATATGGCCGTCCTTCATGCAGACGATGACGTCTGAGTTGCGGACGGTGGAGAGGCGATGCGCCACGACGAAGCTCGTACGGCCCTCCATGAGGCGCTCGAAGGCAGCCTGCACTCTCACCTCGGTACGCGTGTCAATGTTGCTCGTGGCCTCGTCCAAGATGAGCATAGGTGCGGCCGCAAGCATCGCACGAGCGATGCAGAGGAGCTGCCTCTGCCCGGCGGAGATGGAGGCTTCCTCGCCGTTCAGCACGGTGTCGTAGCCATGCGGCAGGCGCATGATGAACTCGTCCGCGTAGGCCGCCTTGGCTGCCGCGCGAATCTCATCAAGCGTGGCATCGGGCCTTCCGAGCGAGAGGTTCTCCGCCACGGTCGCGCTCTTTACCCACGTCTCTTGCAGCACCATGCCGTAGCTCGCGCGGAGGCTCTTGCGGGTCACGTGCGCGATATCATGGCCGTCAACCGAGATGCTTCCGGCGTTGACGTCGTAGAAGCGCATGAGCAGATTGATCATCGTCGTCTTGCCGCAGCCCGTGGGCCCGACGATCGCCACACGCATGCCAGGCTCCACGTGGAGGGTGAAGTCCTCGATAAGCGGGCGCTCGGGCACATAGGAGAAGGAGACGTGGTCGATGTCGACCTGGCCCCTCACGTCCGTGAGCTCAACCGCATCCTCGGCATCCGCCGGCACCTCGGCCTCATCCAGCAGCTCAAACAGCCTCGCCGCGCAGGCAAAGCTGTTCTGGAGTTCGGTCACGACCTCGCTGATGTCATTGAAGGGCTTCATGTACTGGTTGGCATAGCTCAAGAAGGCCGTGAGGCCGCCAACCGTAAGGCCGCCGCCCAGCACAGAGATCGCACCAAAGATGCCGACGCCCGCATAGACGAGGTTGTTCACGAAGCGCGTCGTCGGGTTCACGAGCGACGAGTAGAAGACGGCGTGGAAGCTCACCTCGGAAAGAGCGGCGTCAACCTCACGGAACCTGTCACATGCGAGCTCCTGCGCGTCAAAGGCCTCGACGACGGCGCGTCCGCCGACATACTCGTCGACGGCGCCGGTGAGCTCGGCCCTGCGCTCGGACTGCTGCTTGAAGTAGTTGTAGCCGCGCCCGGCGATGAACTTTGCAAGGAGCATGGAGACGGGCGTGAGAACGACCACTACGAGCGTCACGAGCGCGTTCAGGCGGAACATGAAGACAAGCGTGAGAAGAATCGTGAAGACGCCCGTAAAGAACTGCTGGAAGGTCATCACCAGCCCGTTGGAGAACTGGTCGATGTCAGTGACGACGCGGTTCACGACCTCGCCGTGGCGCGTCGTGTCGATGTAGGAGAGCGGCAGCCTCTGGATCTTCTCAAACGCCTGCGTGCGCATATCAAAGACAACCGACATGGCGATGCGGTTGGTGACGGCGTTGAGCGCCCACTGCGAGACGGAGGTTCCGATGACAGCAAGCGCGAGGCCCGCGAGCGAACGCATGAGGCCGGCCATGTCGACGGACCCCGCGCTCAGGGCATAGTCGACCGCCTCGCCCGAGAAGACAGGCACGAGAAGCGTCGTGACAACGACAGCCACAGAGAGCAGCAACGCACAAACGAGCGCGATGGCATGGGAGGATAGGTAGGCGAGCGTACGGCTCACCGTGCCGGGCTTGCGGGCTTCGGCGCTCATGCGACCGCCCCCTCTCGCTCGAGCTGGGAATCGCAGATCTCGCGATACACCTCGCACGAATCAAGAAGCTCCGCATGGGTTCCGGAGCCCACGAGCCTACCCTCGTCTAGCACGAGGATGAGGTCGGCGTTGCGAATGGCCGAGACACGCTGGGAAATGACGACCTTGGTCACGCCCGCAAAGTCGCTCTCGAGCGCATGGCGAAGCGCTGCGTCGGTCGCAAGATCGAGCGCCGACGAGGCGTCATCGAGTACGAGCACCTTCGAGCCGCGCGCAAGCGTCCTCGCGATCGAGAGGCGCTGACGCTGCCCGCCGGAGAGGTTCCTGCCAAGCTGCTCCACCTCGCCGGAGAGGCCGCCCTTAGAGGCAACGACGTCTGCGGCCTGGGCAGCGCGCACGCAACGCTCCAGCTCCTCCTCGGATGCGCCCTCGTCAGCCCAACGCAGGTTGCTCTCGATGGTCCCCGCGAAGAGGCGAGGGCGCTGGTCGACAAGGCTCACAAGCTTGTGGAGGCTCTTGAGCGAAAGCTCGCGAACGTTGCGGCCGCCCACGATGACCTCGCCCTCGCTCGCGTCATAGAAACGCATGAGAAGCGAGGCGAGGGTCGACTTTCCGGAGCCGGTGCCGCCGATGACACCTACGGTGGAGCCGGCGGGCGCGGCAAAGCTCACGTGCGAGAGAGAGGGCGCACCGGCACCGGGGTAGCTGAAGCTCACGTCGCGGAGCTCGAGGGAAGGGGAGAGCAGCGTGGCGTCCCCCTCGCCGTCGACCATCGTCGGCTGGTGCGCAAAGACCTCGTTGATGCGCCTGGCACAGGCCTCGGACTTGGAGAGCGTATTGATGAGGCTCGCAAAGCGCAGCAGGTCGGTGAGCATCTGGGACATGTAGTTAACGAGGGCCACGAGCTGGCCCTGCGTGAGGTCGCCGCAGTCGATTGAAATGCCGCCGACATAGAGCACCACAACAAGGCCGAGGTTGACGGCCGCGTAGGTGAGCGGGTTCATGAGGCCCGCCACGTCGCCCACGCGCACCTGACGCGCACGAAGGCCACCAGAGAGCTCGGAGAACTCCTCGCACTCGCGCTCCTCTCGGCCGAAGGCGCGAAGCACGCGGACGCCCTCGAGCTGCTCGGTCGTCACGCGCAGCACGTCGTCAAGGCCGGCCTGGACGGAGCGATAGCCCTTTACGGCCACGCGCATGACGGCCCAGACGAAGAAGCAGACCACGACGCCGATGCAGAGAAAGATCAACCCTTCCATGCCGTCAACATAGAAGGCTGCGACCATCGAGCCGCCCACCGCGATGGGACAGCGCAGCACGAGCCTGAAGAACAGGTTCACGCCGTCCTGCACCTGGTTGGTGTCGTTGGTGAGGCGCGTCACGAGCGTAGAGGGACCAAGCTCGTCCATGTCCGCGCGCGAAAGGCTCATAACGTGCGCAAAGAGGTCGTCTCGGAGGGCCTTGCCAAAGCCGGCGCCGAGTTTGGCGCAGAAGTACTGGGCAGACACCGCCCATATCCAACCGACGACGGCCATCGCCAGCAGCAACGCTCCGCATCGAAGGATGTAGGCCGTGTCGTTGTTGGCGATGCCGTCATCGACGATCGATGCCATGACTAAGGGAACGAAGAGTTGGAAGGCGGCCTCCAGCAGCTTAAAGAGTGGGGCGAGCACGCACTCCTTCTCATATCCCTTGAGATACCTCGCAAGCTTGAGCATCTGGCGCGCCCCTAACGAACCGTGTTCTCGAGAACGCCGATGCCCTCGATCTCGCAGCGCACGACGTCGCCGGGCGCAAGGAAGCACGGCGGCTCCATGCCCATGCCGACGCCCGCGGGCGTGCCCGTTGCGATGACGGTGCCGGCGGTGAGCGTCATGCCGGACGAAAGCTCGCTTATGACGTGGTCGATGGAGAAGAGCAGCTGATCGGTCACCGAATCCTGGCGAAGCTCACCGTTCACGTAGGTGCGGATGGGCTGCGCCGGCGGGAAGGCAAACTCGTCAGCCGTGACGATGCAGGGGCCCATGGGGGCAAACCCGTCGAGGCCCTTGCCGAAATACCACTGCTTGTGGCCGGTCTGGACGTTTCTCGCAGAGACGTCGTTCACGATGGTGTAGCCAAAGACGTACTCCTGAGCCTCTTCCTTGGAGACGCTCTGGGCCGTGCGACCGAGCACCACGGCGAGCTCGTTCTCATAGTCAAGGGAATCGACGAGGTCTGCATGGGAGGGAATATCGTCACCGGTGGCCGGGCAGTGCGTGGCTCGCTTGGAGAAGTAGACAGCCTTGTTCTCGCGCGTGAAGGCGTCGGCGTCAAAGCGCTCGGCTTCCTCCTTGTGCGCGCGGTAGTTCATGCCAAGGCAGACGATGTCCTGCAGCGGGTGCGGAATGGGAGCTAGGACGCGAACGTCAGAGAGGGCGATTCGAACGCCTGAGTTGCCAGCGAGCTTCTCGGCACGCGCCTCAGACTCATCGCAGAGCAGCTCGTTCATGCTCGCGTAGGGGAGAGGGGAGAGCACGCCCTCCTCGAGCTCCTTGCAGACGAGTTCCTTGCCATCGACCTCAACGGTATAAAGCCTCATGTACTTGCCCCAATCATGCTTTGTATGCGCAAGCCTTCGCCGGCCACTATGGTCAGCCTGGCGCGCGGTTCACACCAACTCACCATGGTACAAAAACGGGACGAGCCCGCATAACAAAACAGGACGGAACGAGCCCGCATAACAAAACAGGCCAGGGAACAAATCCCTGGCCTGCTAAGTTTCTGGTCGGGTGGACTGGATTCGAACCAGCGACCCCTTGACCCCCAGTCAAGTGCGCTACCAAACTGCGCCACCACCCGTTGCCGCTCAATCGCAGCAGGAGAGAGAATAGCATCCACGACGAAGGCATGCAAGGACAAATTTTGGACTTCCGTAAGGCTTCTAACAAATCCGTCACGAATGCCCTCAGTTGCGGGCGGCGGTGCATCGATTCGCAGCCTATGGGGTATTATCAGACGCAGAAACGAACGCCGCCCAATTAGCGGGAGAAGCATTGACCTTTAACGAATGGCTCGAGAACAAGGTGCGTCAGGGCTTTGAGCCCGACACTGAGGCGCCTCTCGGGAGCTCTGACAACCCATCCTCCAAGATCTTCACCGTGGCCAACGTCATCACGATGTGCAGGATGCTGCTGACGGTCGTCTTCCTCGTACTCTTCGTCCAGAGGGTCAACAGGCCGCTTTCGCTCGTCATCTACACCCTTGCCGCCTGCACCGACTGGCTCGACGGCCAGGTCGCGCGCCGTACGCAGAGCGTGAGCTGGTTCGGCAAGATCCTCGATCCGATCTGCGACCGCTTCCTGCTCTTCACCGGCGTGCTCGGCCTCGTCGTCACCGAGGAGCTGCCGGCCTGGGTCGCCTGCTTCGTCATCGGTCGCGACGTCTACCTCGCTCTCGGCGGGCTTATCGTGAGGCAGTTCCGCGAGCGCCCCGTCGATGTCACCTACGTCGGCAAGACGGCCACGGCCCTTCTCATGACCGGCTTCTGCCTGCTGCTCCTCGGTGTGCCTGTGCTCAACGGCCTCGGC
>CAVIES010000124.1:0-5449 GCA_963641675.1 Anaerovoracaceae bacterium | reverse complement strand
GTGACCGTGAGCTTGGTGCCGTCCAACGTTGCGTTGACCTTGGCCGCGCCCTCCGCCGCCGTGGTGGCGGTTGTCGCTGCGTTGCTTGCGTCCGTGGCCGCGCCGCTCGCGTCCGTTGCTGCGGTCGTGGCCTTGGTCGCTGCCTCGGTGGCCTCCGTGATCGCGCCGTCCACCTTGCCCGCGGCCGCGGTCGCGCTCTCGGCGGCGGCGTTGGCCTTGTCGGTGGCCTCGGTGACCCCGGTCGCGGCCTCCTGCGCGGCCTTGGCGGCGGCGTTGGCGGCCTCGGCGGCGCTCGTGGCCTTGGCGGTCGCGCTCGCCACTCCCTGCGCCACGGTGCGCGTTGAGCCGGACGGCGTGGCGTAGATGTAGTTGACGCGGTAGTTGCCGCTCGTGCCGCCCGTGCGCTCCGCGGCGATGGCCTTCAGCGTCGGGTTGTAGCTCAGGCAGACGGACGAGCCGGACTGCGCGGCCGAATCGCCGTTCATCGCGACGATGGCGTCGGTGCGGAAGCCGAAGCTGCGGCCGAACTGGGCCTTGAACTCGGCGTCGGTGAAGAGGACGTTGCTGCTGGCGGTGTTGATAATCTTGGTGCCGGCGAATATGTCGTACCCGCCGGTGCCGGACGTGGCGATTACGCCGGTGACGGTGGCCAGCGGCCCGTCCACGCTCACGGCCACGCGGTCACCCACGGCCGCGCCCACGCAGTCGGCGGTCATGGGCAGCGCGGCGAGCGTGCCGCCCGAGAGCGTGACGTCCATGGTCACGCCGTCGTTGGCGGCCACGGTGCCGTAGCGCGTCCTCGTGCCGGTCGTGGACTTGCCGCTGGTGGCGGCGGCGAGGCTCTCCCCCGCCGCGCCGATGGATGCCGTGAGCGCGTCCATGCGCCCCCCCTTACTTGTCGAAGTTTCGCGCCTCGTGCTTGGTCTGGCAACCCGCGCCGAGGTCGATGTCCTGCGTGCGGATGACGTAGGTGCGCGACACGCCCGCGGAGGGCAGCTCCACGCGCACGGCGTCACCCACGCCCACCGGCATGTACGTGGTGGTGAAGGTGAGCCTGCGCAGGATGGAGCGGTCTTCGGCGAGCAGCTGCGCGGCCTTGGCGTCGGCCGTGGCCTGCGCCTTGCCCTCGTCCACTCCCTCGGGCAGCTCGGAGTAGCTGTACGCCTTGACGATGCGCCTGCCCACGCTCACGGTGCTCCACTCGCTCATTGGGTCATCGTCCACGGCGGTGCCGCGGTAGGTGGCCTCTTGGGTCGTGTAGTCCACATGCACCACGTTGGAGACGCCGAGGCGGTCGAGCTCGTCCGTGAGGCTCGCGAGCACCTTGCAGCCCGCGCCCTCCACGAACTCCCGCGCCACGGGTCGGGCGCTCGGCGTGACGTAGCGGCTGAAGACGAGGCGCCCGTATGCGTCCGTCCTCGCGCTGTTGAATCCGGCGGCGTCAAGCAGCGCGTTGATGGCGTCCAGCTTGGAGTCGTAGTCGCTGCCCGCGCCGAAGACCCACGTGGTCGAGGTGACGTAGTCGGAGTCATCCGCGATGACCTCGCCCGCCTCGAAGCCCGCGGCGAGCGCGATGGACTTGGCGTAGGCCACGGCGGCGGTGCCTGCGGGCACGCTCACGGCGGTGTCGAAGTCATCGTCGCTCAGCTCGCGGAGGCGGCCGTAGAGGTCGGCGGTGCCGCTCTGCCTCCTGCCGTCCACGTCACGGGTCGGCGTGGAGGGCAGGAAGGTGCCGAGCGCCACGGAGGTCACCTCCCCGGTGCGCTCGTCCGTGGCGTCCAGGTAGATGCGCAGCCAGTCGGTGCCGGTCTCGAGCGCCCCCACGTAGTCCAGCGAGGCGCTCTCGAACGTGCTCGTGTCCTGGTTGCGCGTGATGGAGCCGCCCGTGACGTTGGTGACGCGGGCTACCTCCTCGTGCGTCTCGCGCGAGACGCGCATGACCCTGTAGTCGGCCTTGAAGCGGCCGTCCCAGACGTCAGCCATTGGTCGGCTCCTCCCACGCGCACTCGGTCAGCTTGACGGTGGCCTTGGCCCATCCGGCGCACTTGCGGGCGAGGCTCACGGCGATGACGCCGTACGCCCTCTGCCCGTCATGCTCGCGCACGTAGCCCGTGAAGTCCTCGAGCGCGTGCGCCCAGAGGCGGTCGTAGTCGGCCAGCTCCATGGATGCGCTGTAGTCTCGGCTCACGTCCAGCTTGCCCGTCCTGTACGGCACGGGCAGCGCGGAGCCGTCCCAGAGGTGGAGCGTCTCGTAGTCGTGGTCGGCGCTGCGGCCCTCGTCGGGGTCGTATAGGAGCACGTCGCACTCCAGCGCGGCGCTGCCCCAGTTGACGCACATGCCCGCGCAGGCGCAGGTGGAGTACGTGGTCGTGGTGCAGACCGCGCCGCTCTCGGCGTAGGCGTTGACCTCGTAGCCGCACGCCACGTTGAGCGGCGGCAGGCGGTCGATTACGGCCTCGCCCGGCTCCAGACCCAGCGCGAGCGTCAGGCGCTCCCCGTCCACGACGCGGTAGATGTCGTATGAGACGGACGGCACGCCGGTCTCGGCGCTGGTGACGGTGACGGTGGCGGCGTAGGCCTCGTCGTATGCGATGTCCACGGTCGGGCTGTCGGGCTGCGTCCACTCGGTCGTGACGTCCGCCGATGCGGTGGCCGTGAGGCCGCTGCCCGCCGTGATCGTGACGGAGACGGTATAGGCGCTCTCGTTCTCCAGACCGGCCTCGGTGGCGATGCTGGCCTTGGTCACGCCCGGCGTGACGTCGACGCTGTACGCGCTCCTCGCCTTGCTCTTGACGCTCACCGTCTGGCTCACCACGCCTGTCGCGTCCGACACGTCCCACGCGACCGCGAAGGGCAGCGAGGAGATGGTCGCGCCGTCCGCGGGCGCGGTGAGGCTGAGCGAGGGCGCCACGGCGCTGCGCACGATGGCGGGCGTAGACCACGCGCCCCAGCCCTCGGAGCCGGTGTCGCCGCCGTCGTACTCGCCGTGCGTGCGGGCGGTGACGTAGTAGCTGCCGGTGGCCGAGGCCTCGAAGGTGGTGGCCGTGGTGGTGCCGCTTATGTCGGTGGTCGTGGCGGTGCCGTCGGGCGCGGTGACCTTGACCTGCGCCTTGGTCTGCGCGGTGCCGTCGGGGTGGTTGGGCGTCCACGTCACGTTGACGGTGGAGCCGGTGGCCACCACGGCGGGCAGCTCGCCCACCAACGGCGCGTTTGGGTCGCACAGCGTGGCGATGGCGTCCGACTCGCACCACGCGCCTTGCAGGTCGGTCGAGGTCGCGCCGCCGCTCGCCTTGACGGCCGCGAGGCGGAACTTGACCTGCCCCTTGGGCGGGTCGCTGATGACCAGCGTCTCGCTGTCGATTGTGCAATCGACCCAGTTGAGGCCGTTGTCCGTGGAGCCTTGGCACACGACGCTGTCGTAGTACTTGGGGCTGGTGGTCGGCGTGAGCTGCACAGTGGTCGTGGTCGGCTTGCTGCAGCGGATGCCGGTGAAGGCGGTCGGCGTGGTGAAGCAGCCGGGCGAGAAGTTCACGTGCGAGCTGGTGCCGACGGGGTTGTACGAATAGACGGCGTAGTCGTAGCGGTGGCCCGCGCTGGTGCTGTTGTCCGAGTAGTTTACGGCGCTCCAACTGAGCGTGGCGAGCCTAGACCAACCGCCGGAGTCCACCTGGCGGTCTACGTAGATTCCCGTCCACGGCCTCGCGCCGTCCATGCCGGTGTAGTCACCCGTCCACGTGAACTTCTGGCTCGTGTCGCTCACGCGCGTGAGCTTGGCGTCCTTTGGCGGGTTGGGTGCGTACCACTGGCGGTGCGGCACGGTGATGCTTACGCTCACGCTGCCCGAGTTGGAAGCGCCGTTGTAGCTGCTGTAGCGCGTCGTGATGGTGACGGTGCGGTCGGAGCTGGTGCGCGTGAGGTAGATGCGGGCGCTGGCCTTCGCGACCCAGTCGGCATAGTTGTAGCTGCCGCTCGCGCTGCTGCCGCCGCCGTCGGAGCTGGTGACGGTGCAGGTGACGCCGTAGCCTGAAATCCTGTGCCAACCGCTGTCGTTGCCGGAGCGTACCGCGCCCTCGACGTCGATATAGACCTGGGTGTCGTTGGCCACGGTGACGGAGCCGGTGGAGACGTAACAACGCGTTTCGCCGGTGCCCCAGCTGTAGCTGCGGCTGTCATGGCCTCCCTCTGCGTATGCCATGCGTGCCTCCCTATCTCATGTTGGCGCGGCGCTGCACGGCGCTCACGAGGTCGTTGACGGCGGCGGCGATCTTGGCGTCGGTGCCGAGCGCGTCACCGTCGATGTACACGTTGTACGCGGTGCCGCCGTAGGCGGAGCCGTAGGAGCCCGCGCCCACCGCGGCGGTGGCGAGGCTGGCGTTGGCGGTCATGTCGACCGTGCCGCCGAAGTCGGAGGCGAGCTTGCCCGCCATGCCGCCCACCAGCGTCTCCACGTCCCCGAAGCCCTCGCGCAGGCCCGTGCCGAGGGACTGCATGAGCGCCTTGCCGTTGGGGATGAGCACCTTGCGGTCGTATGGCAGCGGGCCTTTCAGGCTGGCAATCTTGCCCGCGATGCCGGAGACGAAGTCGTACACGCCGCTGATGGCGCTCTTGATGCCGTTGAGCAGGCCGCTGATGATGGACGTGCCCGCGTTGTAGAGCAGCGAGCCGACGTTGCCGAGCGCGGAGACGATGCGGCCGGGGATGCCGGCCACGAAGGACACGGCGGAGTTGAAGCCGCTGCTGATGCCGCTCAGGAACTGCGAGCCGGCGGAGAGCGCCTGAGAGGCGCAGCTCGAGACGAACGAGGCGATGGAGCTTATGACGCTGGCCAGCCAGTTGGCCACGTTGCCGGGCAGCTGGCTGAAGAACGTGCCGATGTTCGTGAGGAACTGCGAGCCTCCCTCGGTGGCCTGCGTGGCCATGTCGGTGACCCACTGCTGGATGCCGGCGATGACGCCCGCCCACCACGTCTGGAGGTTCGCCCAGAGCGTGTCCGCGAGGTTCATCAGCGGGTTCAGGATGAGGCCGTCGACAAGCGTGTTGAGCAGCGTGCCGAGGATGGTCAGCAGGTCGGGCATGTTCTGCCCGAGGGTGTCCATCACGGTGGTGAGCGCGGCGCTCGCGGCCTCGGCCAGCGGCGGCCCCCACGTGTTGATTATCTCGGTGAGGATGGGTTCGATGGTGGCCATCAGCTCGGGCATGGCCGCGCTGATGCTCTCGAAGACGGTCTGCACGACGGGCAGGACGTTGCTGAGCGCGGTCTTCAGGCTCTCGACCATGTTGTCGGTCGACGCGATGATCGTGTCGTAGTTGCCCTCGCCCAACGCGGTCAGCCAGTTCGTCCACGCAGCCTTCACCTGCCCGATGGAGCCGGAGACGGTGGTCGCGGCCTCCTTGGCGGTGGTGCCGGCGATATTCTGCTTCTGTTGGATGAGGTCGATGGCGGTCACGA
>CAVIES010000123.1:0-5483 GCA_963641675.1 Anaerovoracaceae bacterium | reverse complement strand
TTCCGTTTTGCAGAATCGGGCTGCCGCTCATGCCCTGGACGATGCCGCCGGTGCCGATGCTCACGATGTTGCGAGGCTTCTCGGGCATCTCGGGGACGTAGGTGAGCTCGTCAATAGAAGAAACGTTATCAACTGCCATTATGACGCTCCTTTTTCGCTTTAGGCGCTGATTGCGCCGCACTTCAGACTATTGGTAGATAGAGCCTTAGAGCTTCTTAATCTGGCGAACGCTCGATTACATGCCGTTGCTGACGCCAAGGATGACGAGGGCGACGATGATGATCGCGTTGCCGATGAGGGCAACCTTCTTGGGCTTCTCGAAGCCGGTCCACTCGCCGTCCTTGAAGCCCCAGAGGTTAGCAACGATGAGGGCGAGGCCGTTGAACATGACCCAGCCAACCACCGGGCCGAGGTCGCCAAGAAGAGAGGTGGCGAAGCCGTAGACGCCGAGGGCGGCGAACCACACGAAGGAGGTCAGGAGGACCTTGCCGTAAGCCTTGGCGCAGCCAGGCTTGGTGTAGTCGGAGAAGGTGTGGTTCTTGATGAGCTTGTAGAGGGCGTAGAAGAAGTTCGCGACGAAGCCGCCAGCGAAGACGACGCACCACTGGAGCAGGGAGGCCATCATCGGGTCGACACCAGCCTCGGTGGCGATGGTGACGGGGGTGCCCGAGGCGGTAGCGCCAATGTTGATGGCAGCAGAGCCGGCACCAGAGGCGAGAGCCATGATGAAGCCAACCATGAAGAGGGACTTCTTGCCGTCAGAGGCAGAGGTCTCCTCGACCTCGCCCTGCTCGGCGCGCTTCATGAAGCCGGCCTTGGAGAGGACGCAGACGCCGACAAGAAGGACGGCCTGGCCAACGAGGATGAGAGCAAGAACCTCCATGGATGGCCAGGTGCCCAGGATCGCCATCGGGACGAGGCTGCCGAGGAGGTTGGAGAGACCGAGGTTGATGCCGGTCACGAGGGAAACGCCGATGTAGTCAATTGCGCGGCTGTACCAAATGGAGCTGATGCCCCAGAAGAAGCCGGCGAGTGCGCCGCCGATAAGCATCGGCACCGGGGTCTGGGCGAGGTAGGTGAAGTAGTCACCGCCGATGCCAATAGCCGCCCAGATGTGCGGCATGAGAAGAACGCCGATGATCGAGAAGAGTGCCCAGAACGCCTCCCAAGAGAAGGGCTGGTACTTCTTAAAGCAAATGCCAAAGCTGCCCTGGAACAGGGTCGCAAGCAAGAGGACGCCAAAACCCGCTGCCATCTCGTGCTCCTTGTCTGTCGTCGATTCACGCAGAATCGATTTGGTCGTCTGAGACGGGGATTGGCCCGCGGATGCCCATACCCGTCTCCGGTAGCACCAATTTTTAGCCTGCGAGAGTTTTTAATGCAATCGAAATGGAGATTGGAGCCGTTTTATTCACGGTAAGCGGTTGCATATTGGTTGCGAGCGGTTGTGTGGTAGTACCAGTTCCATTTTTCGCCATTTTGCTAGACAGGCGTGGTACTACCAATTACAATCGTTCGCGATGAGGAACGGGACACCTCATGTCACGAACCTCTTCCCTATTACTTATATAAGAGGTAAGGAAGACTCATATGGCAGTTACGCTGAGGGGCATTACGTGGGACCACAGCAGGGGATTCACCTCTATCGTTGGCGTCACGCAAAGGTATGCAGAGCTTCATCCCGGCTTCGATGTCGCTTGGGAAAAGCGCTCGCTCTCTGAGTTTGAGAGCAAGCCGATCGAGGAACTCGCCAAGGAATACGACTTCCTTGTCATCGATCACCCCTGGGCCGGCTTTGCGGCCAAGCACAACGTGCTTCTCCCTCTTAACGAGTACCTTCCCGCCGAGTTCATGGCTGACCAGAAGGCAAACTCGGTTGGCAAGTCGTTCGAGAGCTACAACTTCGACGGCTTCCAGAGCGCGCTTCCCATAGACGCCGCCTCGCCTATCGCGCTCTCACGCCCGGACAAAATCGGCGCCGAGGAGCTGCCCTCCACCTTTGAGGAGGTTCTTGAGCTGGCAAAGACCGGCAAGGTTATTTACGCCGCCACGCCCACCTATCTACTCATGGACTTCTACGGCATGTGCGCCACCTCGGGCGCCCAGCTCTTCAACGCGGGCGATGACCACGTCGTCGACCGCGAGCACGGCCTTACGGTTCTCGAGGATATGCGCCACCTCGCCGAACTCTGCCCGGAGGTCGTCTTCTCTCTCAACACCATTGACCTGCATGAGGAGCTTGCTAAGAGCGACACATCCGTCTACTGCCCGTGGGTCTACGGCTACGTCAACTACTCGCGTCGCGGCTATGCGGCAAACCCCGTTAAGGCCTCTGACATCTGCGCCTACAAAGGCTCGATTCTTCAGGGCGTCCTTGGCGGTACCGGCTTGGCCGTCTCTTCCAAGACCGAGCACGTGCAGGAGGCAATTGACTTTGTCGAGTACGCTCTCTCGCCCGAGGTCCAGCGCACGCTCTACACCGACTGCGGCGGCCAGCCCGGCCACCGCGCCGCTTGGACCGACGAAGAGTGCAACCGCACCACACTCGGGTTCTTCAAGGACACGCTAAAGACGCTTGACGCCGCCTATCTGCGCCCGCGCTACAGCGGTTACCTGCATTTCCAGGACAACGCGGGTCCCGTTCTGCACGAGTTCGTTCAGGGCAAGAAGAGCGCCGAGCAGACGCTCGACGAGCTCGACGCCATCTACGCGGCTTCACGCGCCATGGCTTAAAGGAGGAGAAACATGAAGCCCCTAGAGGGAATCCTCGTCCTCGACTTTTGCCAGTACCTCGCCGGCCCTTCGGCCGCGCTGCGTCTGGCAGACCTGGGCGCGCGCGTCATCAAGATCGAGCGTCCCGGCGTTGGTGACGGTTCGCGCCACCTCGTGCTCGAGGGCTGCGTCGCCGACGGCGACGGCCTCAACTTCCACACGATCAACCGTAACAAGGAGAGCATCGCGCTCAATACCAAGACGCCCGAGGGCCTTGCCATGGCAAAGCGCCTCATCGAGCAGGCGGACGTCCTCATAGAGAGCTTCCGCCCCGGCGTCATGGCTAAGATGGGCCTCGACTACGACTCTGTCCACGAGCTCAACCCGCGCCTGGTATACGCAAGCATCTCGGGCTACGGCGCCACAAGCCCCTGGGTAGCCAAGCCCGGGCAAGACCTGCTCGTGCAGTCGCTCTCCGGCCTCGCCTGGCTCAACGGCAACGCCGACCAGCCGCCGATGCCCTTCGCCCTATCGCTTGCCGACTCCTACACCGGCGTGCACGCGGCAGAGGGAATCCTCTCTTGCCTCATCCGTCGTGAGAGCACTGGCGAGGGTGGCCACGTTGAGGTAAGCCTGCTTGCCTCCGTGCTTGACCTGCAGTTTGAAGTCATTACCACCTATCTCAACGACGGGCACAAGGCCCCGCAACGCAGCGAGTTCAACAACGCGCACGCCTACCTCTCCGCGCCGTACGGCATCTACGAGACTTCCGATGGCTATATCGCCCTCGCCATGGGTTCGGTTGTGACGCTCGGCCAGCTCATCGGATCTGAGAAGGTCGCCGCCTACACCGATCAGCAGGAGTGGTTTACCAAGCGCGACGAGATTAAGCGTGCCATTCAGGAGACACTCCAGACCAAGACGACAGCGCACTGGCTCGAGATCCTTGAGGCTGCCGACTACTGGTGCTCCGACGTCTACACGTGGGAGAAACTCATGGCTTCCGATGCCTTCAAGGCCCTTGATTTCATCCAGGACGTCAGTCGCGTGGAAGGCGAGCACGTCTTCACCACGCGTTGCCCCATCACGTTTGCCGGCGAGGACTTCGGGCCCTCCAAGAGCGCTCCGCGTCTTGGCGAGGACACGGAGCGCATCATCGCCGAGTTTGGCCTCGATCAAAAGGCGGGTGAGTAGCCATGAAGCCGCTAGAGGGAATCACGGTTCTTGACCTTAGCCAGTTCCTTTCTGCCCCTTCCGCCACGCTGCGCTTGGCGGACCTCGGCGCAAAGGTGATTAAGGTTGAGCGTCCTGGCACGGGCGACATCTGCCGCACTCTCTATATCTCCAACTGCGTCATCGATGGCGACAGTTCGCTGTTCCACGCCATCAACCGCAACAAGGAGAGCGTCGCGCTCAACCTCAAGGACCCCGCAAGCCGGTCCACACTTGAAAAGCTCGTTCGCGAGGCCGATGTCATGGTCGTGAACTATCGGCCCGGCGTGGCGAAGCGCCTAGGTGTTGACTACGAGGCCATGCGCGAGCTCAACCCCTCGCTCGTCTATGGCGAGATCACCGGCTACGGTACGAAGGGACCTTGGGTTGAGAAACCTGGTCAGGACCTGCTCGCCCAGTCGCTCTCGGGCATCTGTTGGCTCAACGGTAATGCCGATCAGCCGCCCACCCCTATGGGTCTCTCCGTTGGCGACCTCTTTGCCGGCCAACACCTTGCCCAAGGCCTGCTTGCAGGCATCCTGCGCGCAAAGCGCACCGGCGAGGGCGCCCATGTTGAGGTCGACCTCATGCGCTCGCTGCTCGATGCCCAGTTCGAAGTCTTTACCACCTATCTCAACGATGGCCAGAAGCCGCCCGTACGCAGCACAATCAACAACGCAAACGCCTTCATCGATGCACCCTACGGCATCTACAGCACGGCCGATGGCTACCTGGCGCTGGCAATGATTCCTGTTCCGCGCCTGGGCGAGCTCATTGGCTGCGATGCCTTGCTCGCCTACGACGACAACGAGACCTGGCACACCAAGCGCGATGAGATCAAGGCCATCCTAGCCGATTATCTCAAGACGCAGACCACCGAACACTGGCTCTCTATCCTCGAGCCAGCAGACGTCTGGTGCGCCGACGTCTACACCTGGGAGAAGCTCATGGGCACCGAGGCATTTGCCAGCCTCAACATGACCCAGGAGGTCAAGCGCGACAACGGCACATGCGTCAAGACCACCTGCTGCCCCATCCTCATCGATGGCG
The DNA here is from genome assembly GCA_963641675.1 of Anaerovoracaceae bacterium. Classification (GTDB taxonomy): domain Bacteria; phylum Actinomycetota; class Coriobacteriia; order Coriobacteriales; family Atopobiaceae; genus Parolsenella. Next base: position 509 of record CAVIES010000123.1, on the reverse strand, counting down.
AGCGTTACACGGGTGGCCCCGCAGCTCCTACGGTCGGGCAGAACACAAGCGATTACGTGGCCTAAGCCATTTACCACAAACAGGCGCCCCGCGCCCCAAACGAAAGGAACCATCATGGACGAGAAGGCCTACTACTTTGAGGACTATCAGATCGGCGACACCCGCACCACGGGCGGCAAGACCATCACCGAGGCAGACATCGTGATCCACGCAGGTCAGACTGGCGATTTCTTCCCCCACCACATGGATGCCGAGTGGTGCAAGAGCACCGACTTTGGCCAGCGTATCGCGCACGGCACGCTTACCTTTAGCGTGGGCGTGGGCCTCACCGCCTCCTTCATCAACCCTGTGGCCTTCTCCTATGGCTATGACCACCTTCGCTTCATCAAGCCCGTCTTCATTGGCGACACGATCCACAGCGTCGTGACCATCTCCGAGAAGAAGGATCACAAGAAGCGCGCTGACATGGGCATCGTCACCGAGCACCTTGAGGTCATCAACCAGAAGGG
>CAVIES010000122.1:0-5561 GCA_963641675.1 Anaerovoracaceae bacterium | reverse complement strand
CACCATCTACGACATGTGCAAGTCGCACCAGCGTGACATGGTTGTGACCGAGGTCTGCCTGCTTGAGAAAGATGGCGGGCAGAGCGGCCGCTTCGTGAGGGGCGCATAAATGGGGGATACCAATAAAGAGCAGCTAGGCGAGGTTATCGCCGTTTGCATGAGCGCCGAGAAGGGCGTTCGCAAGGCTCCGGTTGATTTCATATCGCTCGAGGTGGGCGTAGGGGTCGCCGGTGACGCGCATGCGGGCAACTGGCACCGCCAGGTGAGCCTTCTGCCCGAGGAATCGGTCGACGAGCTCCGTAAGGTCTTGCCCGAGCTCGCCCCCGGCGACTTTGCCGAGAACGTGCTCACGCGCGGTCTTGACCTCAAGGCGCTTCCCGTGGGAACCGTCATCGCCTGCGGAGCCGCGCTTCTCGCCGTGACCCAGATCGGCAAGAAGTGCCACAACGATTGTGAGATAAAGCGCCTGGTTGGCAAGTGCGCCATGCCGAGCGAAGGAATCTTCTGTGTGGTCATCCGCGCCGGGGAGGTGCGCGCCGGCGACGCCGTGCGTGTGGTGGAGGTTTAGAGATGAAAGAGCTTGCTGTTGAGGACGCCATCGGCCACGTGCTCTGCCATGACATGACGCGGATCATCCCTGGCGAGTTCAAGGGTGCGCGCTTCCGCAAGGGCCACGTGGTCACCGAGGAAGACGTCCCGGTGCTGCTTTCCATGGGAAAGCGCAGCGTGTACGTGTGGGAGCTCGAGTCCGGCATGATCCACGAGGACGATGCCGCGCTTCGCCTCTGCCGCCTTGCCGAGGGTGACGGTTGCACCCACGCCGAGGACATCAAGGAGGGAAAGATCGAGCTCAAGGCCGCCTATGACGGCTGCTTCACCGTGCGCTCCGAGGCGCTTGTGGCCGTGAACTCCATCACCGACGTCATGCTTGCCACGCGCAAGGGCAACACCGCCGTTCATGCGGGCGACAAGCTAGCCGGCATGCGCGTGATTCCCCTCGTCATCAAGGATAGCGTGCTCGACGAGGCCGACGCCGCCGCGGCGGCCGCCCCGGGCGAGGGCCCCATCTGCGAGGTGCATCCCTTCAGACTCAAGCGCGCAGGCATCGTAACCACCGGCAGCGAGGTCAAGGCTGGCCTCATAGAGGACTCCTTCACGCCTGTCGTGCAGAAGAAGCTCGCCGCCTACGGCATCGAGATGGTCGCCCACGAGCTTCCGGGAGATGATGTGGACGACGTTGTTGCTGCCATCAAGCGCGTGCGCGAGGCGGGCGTCGACCTCGTGGTCTGCACGGGCGGCATGAGCGTCGACCCGGACGACAACACCCCCGGCGCCATCCAGAGGAGCGGCGCCGAGATGGTCACCTACGGCGCGCCGGTGCTGCCGGGCGCCATGCTGTTCGTGGGCTACTATGAGGACGGCACCCCTGTGCTCGGCCTTCCCGGCTGCGTGATGTTCGCCGGCGCCACGATCTTCGACCTCGTGATGCCGCGCGTCGCCGCCGGCATCCGCCTCACCAAGGCAGACATTGTCGCCTATGGCGAGGGCGGCCTCTGCCTGGGCTGCCCCGAGTGCCACTATCCCGTCTGCCCCTTCGGAAAGTAGGAGCGCCATGAGCCGCCATGATGAAGCAAACTCCGGCTTGAAGGCCGCCGTCATAACCGTGAGCGACCGCGCAAGCCAGGGCGTCTACGAGGACGCAGCCGGTCCCGCCGTCGCCGATCTTTTGGGCGAGCGGGGCTATGACGTCACCTCCACGGTCGTCGTTCCCGACGACAAGGCCCAGATCATGGATGCCATTCGCGCTGCTGCTGCGGCCGACGCCGCCCTCGTGGTCACCTCCGGCGGCACGGGGCTCTCGCCCAGAGACGTTACACCCGAGGCCACGGAGGCCGTCTGCGAGCGCATGGTGCCTGGCTTTGGCGAGGCCATGCGCGCCGCCAGCGCGTCGATCACGCCCTTTGCCTGGCTCTCCCGCGCGACGGCCGGCACGCTCGGCCACACGCTCGTGCTGAACGTGCCCGGCTCGCCCAAGGCGGCCGTGGAGAACCTCACGGCCGTGCTCAAGCCGCTCGCCCACGGCATCAAGACGCTTCGCGCCGAGGGACCGCTCGATTGTGCGGCCGAGCAGGCTGCGGCCTCCGTGAGCTTTGCCGATAAGCCAGTCGTCCTCTTCGACTTTGACGGTACCCTCGCAGACACCAAGCCCTGTATCGTCCGCACGGCCACCGAGGTGCTCTTAGGCTTCGGCCTCACGGAGGAGGAGATCGGCGACGCGGGGCGTCTCGTGGGCCCGCCCTTCCCGTACGCCTTCCAGCTGGTCTATGGCCTTAGCGAGGAGGACGCAGCCGAGGTCACCCGTCGCTACCGCGAGATCTACGCCACGCTCGGCATCGAGCGCAACCCGCTCTTCGATGGTATCTACGGGCTCCTTCGCGACCTCAAGGCAGCTGGCAAGCGCCTTGCCATCGTCTCCTCCAAGATGGAGAAGTTCGTCCGCCTCGGCCTTGAGCAGACCGACATCGCTCAGTTCTTTGACGAGGTCATCACCCAGACGGGCGTGGACCACGCGAGCAAGGCCGATCTCGTTGCCGAGGGCCTAAGGCGCTTTGGCGTCAGCGCAGCCGAAGCCGTCATGATCGGCGACCGCCACTACGACATCGAGGGCGCCAACGACAACGGCGTCGAGTCGCTCGGCGTCTATCTCGGAAACACCGCCCCCGAAGGCGAGCTTGAGGACGCGGGCGCCACGGCCATCGCCCATACCGTTGGCGAAATGCGTGCGTTTCTTTTAGGTTAGTTTGGGTAGAAGCGCCTCAATGAAGTAGCGCCCCCGGCGGGCGCGCTAGGAAAGGGGTATCCCATGGCAGAGTTCAACGGCGGCATCTCCGAGGTCGTCCACAAGGCATTCCTGGCCGGCGTCGGCGCCGTTGCCTACGGTGCCGAGAAGTCCGGCGAGCTGGTCGACACCCTTGTCAAGAAGGGCGAGCTCACGGTCGAGCAGGGCAAGGAGCTCAACGCCGAGCTCACCCAGAAGGCCAAGGAGACGGTCGACTCCGCCCAGGACAGCGTGCTCAAGGCCCGCATGTCCACCATGTCTCCCGAGGAGCGCGAGGCATTCATCGAGCGCGCCAAGAAGCTTAACGAAGAGCTCGCCTCCAAGGACGCCGAGCCCGAGGTCGAGGCTGAGGCCGAGGTCGTCGACGCCGACGTCGTCGCCGAGGACGCCGAGGAGTAGCCCCCTTGGCCGCTTCCGACCAGGACAAGTTCAACCAGACCACCCCCGAGGACCTCTCGGGGGTGGCTTCTCATGTCGACCCGCAGGCGCCCGAGACCGAGGACGCGATGTGGGAGGCTGCCCTCACTGCCGTCGAGGGAGACCTCGAGGACGACGACTCCATAACCATCGGCCTTTTGCGCGGGTCGCGCAGAAACGACGCGAGCCGCTACGGCGTCTCGCGCAAGCGCCGGCACGCCAGGGTGCTCCAGATTTTCGGCATCGTTCGCAAGTACGACGTGCTCGGCGGCATCACCCCCGTGAAGTTCCGCCGCATGCTCGAGGAGCTCGGCCCCACCTTCGTGAAGGCCGGCCAGATTCTCTCCATGCGCTCAGAGATCCTGCCAGAGATGTTCTGCCAGGAGCTCACGAGGCTCAGGAGCGACGTCGAGCCCATGAGCTACGAGACGGTCGTCGCCGTCCTCGAGCAGGAGTACGGCGTCGAGCTCGGCGAGGTCTTTGACGCCATAGGGGAGTACCCCCTCGGCAGCGCCTCCATCGCCCAGGTGCACCGCGCGCGCCTCGCCACCGGCGAGGACGTGGCCGTGAAGGTCCAGCGCCCGCACGTGCAGGAGGTCATGGCGCAGGACATCGACATCATGCGCTCGCTCGTTCGCCACCTCACGCCCTTCTTCAAGGGCGACCAGTTCCTCGACTTCACGAGCGTCGTGGAGGAGCTCTGGGACACCTTCCGCGAGGAGACCGACTCCCTCATCGAGGCGCGCAACCTCGAGGAGTTCTACCGCAACAACAAGGACTGCAAGTTCGTCACTTGCCCCAAGCCCTTCATGAGCCTCTGCACCAAGCACGTCGTGGTGATGGAGTACGTGGAGGGAATCACCATCTCCAAGCCCGCGAAGCTCGTGGAGGCCGGCTACGACCTTACAGAGATCGGCACCAAGCTGGTGGACAACTACGCCACCCAGCTCCTTGACGACGGCTTCTTCCACGCCGACCCGCACCCCGGAAACATCGTCGTCTCCGGTGGGCATATCGTCTTCCTCGACCTCGGCATCACGGGCAGGCTCGGCCCCAGCATGAGAAACATCATGCGCGACATGATCTTCTCGGTGGCGAGCCATGACACGCCGCGCCTCAAGAACGCGCTCTTGCGCCTCTCCAACACCAACCCCGAGGACGTCGACCACGCGGGCCTTCTCGCAGACCTCGACGAGGTCGTGGACGAGTTTGGCACCGTGAGCCTCTCCGAGCTCGACGTGGGTAACTTCCTGGGCCAGCTCATTGCCCTTGCGCGCAAGAACGGCATCGAGCTTCCCGGGCAGATCACGGGCATGGCCCGTGGCCTCGTGACGCTTGAGGGCGTGCTCGACGAGTTCCTGCCGGGCGTCAACATGATCGACATCATCTCGCAGCACATCAAGGCGCACACCGACATGAAGGCCAAGGCCAAGCATGACGTGAGCGAGCTTGCCATCCGCGGCCGTGCGGCCACGAAGGGCCTGCTCGGCGCTGCCGCCCAGGCGGAGCTCGCGATGAGCATGCTCACCCGCGGCCAGCTTAAGATCAACATGGACTTTGCGGGCTCGGAGGACCCGATCGACGACCTCGGCCACATCGCCGACCGTCTTACGCTCGGCGTGCTCTGCGTGGGTTTTCTTATCGCGGCATCGGCCATCGTGATGAGCTCGTGGGCGCGCGAGACCCAGTTCGCCATCTTCGGGGTCCCGGGCTTCGCCTTCATCTGCTACGTGCTCGCCTTCGTGCTTGCCTACGCGATCCTGCGCGACGTCTGGAAGCGCAACAAGAGGCGCAGACATTAGGCCTTAAATTGCCTGAAAGGCGGTCGTTCGGGCGGTTGTGATTCGGCGATTTTGGGCGTTTTATCAAAGTTTGTAGAGTAAACATGCACGTATACTGCGTGTTTCTAGTTCGTCACACTTGGGTACTTACAAATTGTTTGGTAAGTTCATTGCCGTATGGTCTTGACAACGGAACATCGAGAAGAGGATTTGCCCTATGTCCGAAGCTAAGAACATGATCGAGATTCGCGGTCTCAACAAGTACTACGGAGACGTCCATGTCCTGAAGGACATCAACCTGACGGTCAAGGAAGGCGAGAAGCTCGTCATCATCGGCCCCTCTGGTTCTGGTAAGTCCACGCTCATCCGTTGCGTCAACTACCTCGAGGAGCCCACGACCGGCACCATCTCCATCGACGGTACCGAGGTCACCAAGAAGAACCACCTCGAGATGGCTCGCAAGTACTCCTCGATGGTGTTCCAGCAGTTCAACCTCTACCCGAACATGACCGTTCTCGGCAACC
>CAVIES010000121.1:0-5616 GCA_963641675.1 Anaerovoracaceae bacterium | reverse complement strand
GGACATGACCTTGCCCTTGGCCTGCATCTGGCCGAGGGCGCGGGTGACCGCGTCGATGCCCTCCTGCCCCGTGCCGAGGGCGGCGGTGGCGTCGCCGACGGCGGTCAGCGTCGGGATGATGTCATCGGCGGCGAAGCCGTAGGCGAGCAGCTTCTGGGTGGCGTCCGTGAGGCCGCTCATCTCGAACGGCGTGGTCTTGGCGAACTCGGTGAGCTCGGAGATCATCTGCTTGGCGCGCTCGGGGCCGAGCATGGTGCTGAACGCAATGTCGGCCTGCTCGGCGGAGCTCGCGGTCGTGAGCGCCCACTGGGCGACCTTCGCCGTGGCCGCGACCAGGGGCGTCGTGACGGCGGCCGTGACGGCCGTGCCGATCTTCGACACCGCCGAGGACGCCGAGGACAACGCCGAGGCCGTGGTCGACCCGAGGCTGCTCACGGCCTCCTTGAACTTGGACGCGTCGCCCAGAATCTCGATTGTTACCTTGCCGTCGGCCATGCCACCTCCTAGAACTCGCGCCTCGCCATTTCGATGAGCTCATCTTCGGTCGGCGGTAACGCCCACGCACGCGACAGCGCCTCGTGCGCGTCGCGCTCGGCCTTCGAGCGCTTGCCGTGCAGCGGGGAGCGCGCGGCCACGGCCTGCCTGCACAGGGCGTCCTCCGTCCTGAGCAGCCCGGAGAACAGCGTCATGAACCGGTACCAGTGCATCTGCGTGGCGGGGTCGGTGAGGTCGATGCCGTAGACGCGCTCGAAGTCGCAGGCCACGGCGGCCGCGTCGGCGTCCCAGTCGAAGACCCGGCGGCGGCTCGCGCGTCCTCGGCCGGGCATGCCGTAGGACATGAGGCCCCACGCCGCGTCGTGCCACTCGCAGGCCGCGGCCAGCGCCCGGTACGGGTCGCGCGCCGCGTCCTCCCGCAGCTCGCCGCCCTTGGCAAACCAGCACATGAGCAGGTCGCGCCTGCCGCGGGCGTCGCGGCGGTCGAGCGTCTCGGCGAGCAGGTTCGCCCTGAACCCGGAGTTGATCGGCACAAGGGAGCCGCCCACAGTGACGGCGGACGGCTCGCCGCGCACAATGAGGTTGAGCGCGCCCACGCTACTCGTCCAGCGTGGAAACGGCCTCCGCAGCGCCGCGCATCGCCTCAAGGCTCCTGTCGGAGGAAAGGACCTCGGTGAGCGCACGCACGACGTCGATGAGGCGGTAGAAGTTGAGGCGGTTGCCGCCGCCGACCAGCTCGGCCGCGGCCTCGTCCCCGACGGCGCTCGACACCATCGCGAAGCCCTCGTCGGCGAGGGCGGCGAGCTTGTCGATGCCGGAGTCCCCGCCCGCGACCTCCTCGAGCCTCCTCTGCCACTCGGCGGCGGCGAGGACGAAGGTGGGGTTACCCAGCTCGACGTCGCACGCGACGCCGCCTATCTCGACCCGCATCACGGGGTTCTCTCTGAACTGGAACGTCATCTCTGTGTCGGCCATGGTTTCCTCCCAAGGTAAGCGGCCTATCTGACGCCCGAATCATCGGGGCCGGGTAACGCGGCAGAGAATAGCCCCCCCGGCGATTCGCCGAGGGGGCGCCCTTGGGAGGGTCTGTCTGCGGGCCTAGGCCGTCGCGGGCGTGTAGGTGCCCGTCGAGGAGTCGAAGGTACCCTTGTCGTAGTCGGTGGTGATGGTGAGAGTCGCGCTCATGGTGATGGGCGCGATGTCGTCGCCGCTGAACGGGTTCATGTTGAGCGTGGCGCTCGCGTGCTTGGCCACAAGAGCGCTGTCCGCGACCTCCTTGCCGGCCTCGAAGTCGTAGGCGATGGTGCGCACGTAGTCGACGGCCACGTCGGTCTCGTCCTCGTACTTGGCGAGCTTCTGCTGGATGCCGCCGGGGGCCATGGCGTCGATCTCGAACTCGAGGGTGTCGGTGCGGCCGAGGACGTACTTCGGCTGAACCTTGCGGTCGAGGTAGGTCGGCTCGTAGGTGTTGGTGTCGCGGCTCGCGTCGGCCTTGGTGTCCTCGGTGACCTGCGTGTAGGTGGTCTCGCCGGGGAACTTGATCCAGTGCTGGACGGAGTAGATGGACACCGGGGAGCGGGTGGTGCTCGTGGATGCGGTGGTGGTAGCCATGTCTTGCCTTTCTTCTAGGCCATGTAGGTGATGGCCGCTTGCAGTTGATAGACCACGCAGCCGTCCTGCTGCGCGGCGTATTGCGACGGCACCGAGGTCACCTCGTGCGTCCTGACGGAGACGCCCTCGGGAGCCGCGCCCGACTCGATGGCCGCCTGCAGCGAGCGCAGGGCGGCGAGCGCGTCGAACCTCGCCTCCTCGGAGCCGCGCGGGAGCGTGCGCAGGTAGACCTCGTAGCCGAAGCGCCTGATGCCGCCGCCGGAGAGGTAGCGCCTAACCCAGGCGTCGCCAGGCGAGGCCGTGACCATCGCGCACGGGGCCTTGCCGGGGAACTCCCCGTAGGCCACCTGCAGCGACGGGAGCGCCGCCGCGACCATGTCGGTCACGGCCTGGGAAACGTCTTGCATGGGGTCACATCCTTTCCAGTAGGGCCTTGTTGTAGAGGCTGCGCCAGCGCTCGCCGTGGTCGGCGTTCGCGTGGTCGTACCAGTGGTCGGTGGCGCGCGGCGCGTGGAGCGCGTTCTGGGACGTGCCGTGGTCGTGCGCCTCGTAGTACTGGACGCGGGCGTAGGCGGCGGTCTCCGAGTCCCCGCCCCACTCGACGTAGGCCTTGTCCCCCGACTGCCTCGTGGCGCCGGAGGACTGCAGGGCGCCGGTGTCGTACGGGACGTACTCGCCGCAGTCGGAAAGGACGTTCTCGGCGGCGATGCCGAGCGCCGCCCGGTTCGCCGCCTCGATCTTGGCGGCGATGCCCGACACGTCGCAGTCCTTGACCCTGAGCCTCATCGGGCCGTCACCTCGACGTGGTGCAGGCGGCAGCGGGTCGACCAGGTGTCGACGCTGCGCACCTCGAGCGCGTCGGTCGGCGGCTCGTCCTCGGAGCTCGCGCCGACGAGCAACGCGTCCCCGGGGGCGATGCCGACGGAGTCGAAGAGGAACACCTTCGTCTTGCCGCTCGGGGCGGGGCCGACGGAGGACGCCTCGTCTGACTCCGACTGCTCGACCCTCGCGCCGATGACCACGACGCGCCGCCAGCCGCCGGACCCGTCGCGGGTCCATGCGGTGACGGTGTCCCAGCCCATCACGCCAGCCCCCGGTAGAGGAGACCTGTGCCGACAAGCCACGGCTCGACGGCGTCGAGGTCGGTGGAGGCGTAGCGCGACTCGTCGTAGGAGACGCTCGTGGAGCCGACCGTCTCCGACACGACGCCGGGCTCGTCGACGCCGCCGCAGCGGTCCACGACGGCGCACAGAGCGCCCTTCCACGACTCCTCGTGCTCCGAGGGCACGTCGGCCCCGGTGAGCGCGACGAGGCGGGCGCGGGCCGACGGCAGGGCGTCGTTGAACGCGCTCTCGCCCAGCTTGCCGCGGTAGAGGACGCCGGAATACTCGGAGAAGGTCAGCTCGGGCGCCATGCTAGGCCTTCGGGTGCAGGACGCCGGCGGCCTTGGTGGCCTTGACGGCCATGCCGCAGACGAGCTCGCAGTCGCCGGACTTCACGGCGCCGGGGGTGGTCCAGTCGGGCAGGTTCACGGTGACGGCGGAGCCGCCGGCGAGGGTGATGCCGTGGACGCCGTCGAGGCCGAGGCAGCAGGCGTAGACGTCGCCGGTGGCGATGGAGCCGTCGCGCAGCTCCTGGATGGGCACGCCGTTGTAGGCGTCCACGACGCGGCCGGCGGTCTCCATGGTCTGGGTGCCGAGGCCAACGACGCGCAGGCAAGCGTTGAGCTTCACGTGCTGAGCGGCGCTCATGAGCAGCACGTCGGGGGTGCGCATGAGGGCGGACAGCATGGAGTCGAGCTCCTGCATGTAGGCGAGGGCGGTCTTCTGGTCGACGGAGGCCAGGGAGACGGACGAGGTGGACTCGGTGGAGGTGCCGGCCAGGGCCTTGGCGAGGCCGTCGAAGCCGTTGGCGTCGGCGGCGGTGTCGCCGTTGATGAAGGCGTCGTTGAACTTGCGGATGACCGCGTTCTTGGACTCCTCGAGATAAAGCTCGTAGATATCGGAGGCGGCGTCCTTGGCGACGCGGTCGAGGGTCCACTTGTCGGAGATGATGCCGACTGCGGTGGAGACCTTCTCGAACGTCGGCGCGGTCTCGGCGGGCTCGGCGCCGATGGCGCGGAAGGCGGCGGAGGCCGGGGTCTTCACGCGCTTGTAGGAGTACACCAGGTCGGAGGTGCCGTTCGCGGTCATGCAATCGTCGAACGTGAGGGCGGACAGCAGGTAGCTGTCGGTGACGATCTCGTTGATGAACCCCTGGGTGAGCTTGTCGCCGGAGTTCTGCGCGAGGTCTTCGAGGGTAACTGCCATTTCAGGCTCCTGTCTAATCGTTCATCTGCTTCAGCGCGTCGCGGATGCTCTTGGGCGCGGAGTCGGCGGAGCCGGCTTGGCGGCCGCCCGTCCCCATGGACCCGCCCTGCGCCTTGAAGAGGTAGGGCTTGGCCTCCTTCAGCTTCTCCACGTCCCCCTCGTACGAGCCCAGCGCGGTGCGCGCGAGCTCGCAGTCCACGCAGCCTGCGGCGGTCAGCGCCGCGTCGGCCTTCGCGGACTCGGCCTCGGCCTTGGACGCGGCGAAGGACTTCTCGAGCTCGGCCAGGCGCGACTCGTAGCCCGCGCCCTCCTCGCCCTTCGCCTTCAGCTGCGCCTCGAGCTCGGCGATGCGCTTGTCGCGGTTGGCGACGTCGCGCTCGAGCTTGTGCACGTTGGGGGTCGTCTGCTTGCCCTCGCCGGTCGCGGGGTCCTGGGGCTTGCCGCCCTCGCCCATGCCGGTGTCCTGGGGCTGCGCTGCGGCAGCGGTGTCCTGGGGCGCGTTGCCCTCGGCCGCGGCCTGCTGCGCGTTCTGGTCAGCCATTGGAGGCTCCCTCCCTTGCTTGTCGGGGGCCTTTCCCCCGCTGCGGAGCATGGTCGGCGCGGGGTAACGGCGTGGAAAAGCCCCGCTCGGGGGCGGGGCAGGTAAACCAGATTGGACTGTGGATTGGACTAAACAACGGCCGATGCTATCCCGACGGCTGCCTCGGCGCACTTCCTCATGAGCGAGTTCTCGTGCAGATACTCCAGGCCCTTCAGCGTGATGCGGGGCGCGACAATCTGGGCATGGGGCCACGGGTCGCGGCTCGAGGAGTAGCGGCGGGCCGTCACGCCCTCGACGTAGCCGTTCTCGACCAGCATGACCATGAGCGCGTTGAAGCGCCGCTCCGAGGCGCCGACGGCCGCGGGCGTCAACCTCTCGGGGTCGAACTCCTCGGCGTCGATGGCGTCGGACAGTTCGCGCAGGATGCGGTAAATGACGCGGAAATCGCTCATGCAGCCTCTGGATGTGCAAGCTCATAGGCCTCAACGGCGGGCCAAAAAGAGCCGTAAATCGGGAAAAGCGACTCAATTTCATCAGCCTGGCAACGCCACTCGTCCAATTCTTCAGCAGACAACGAATTGAGTACCTGTTGATAGAACCGTTGATAATCATCTTTGGAAGGGCTCAGGGCTGCGCACGCCTCAGCGACCCGTCGAACGA
>CAVIES010000120.1:0-5631 GCA_963641675.1 Anaerovoracaceae bacterium | reverse complement strand
CGGCTACACGCCCAAGGAGTACGACGCCGTCATCGGGGAGCTCACCGAGGAAATCAACGAGGAGACCGCCTAATGAAAATCATCGAGCACTTCGTCTACCGCGACGGCAACGACCTGAGGCACCACGACATCAAGCTCATCGAGGAGGGCGGGGCCTACGCGGTCCTGTGGGGCTACCGCTACCTGATGGACCCCATCGACACGACCCTCATCCCCGTCCCCAACTGCATCGACCCCATGGAACTCATGGACGGCATGCACAAGGCCTTCGCTTCCAAGGGCCTGACCTACGTTCCCGTGGCCGACGAGGAGGTGGCCTAGATGCTCCGCAAGGGACAGAAGCTCAAGTTCAGGACGCTCCGCGCCCGCCACGGCACGAGCGGCCCCAACGCCACCATCGAGCGCGGGCGCGACGGTGTCTACCAGTTCATCGTCCATTACGCCGACACCGACGACTGGATGCGCTGCGACAGCCTCGCCGAGTGCGTCTCCCGCGCCACCTACTGGGCCGCGATGCACGGCTACTACCTGATGAAGAAGGAGGACTAACAATGACGGAACTGAGGTTCGGCGCATACGACAGGGGCGACGGCGAGCGCCTACGGACAAACGTCCACATCGTCGTGGAGGACGACGGCCGCTGCCTGTTCATCGAACGCTACGAGCACAACCAACGGAGGGCGTTCCCCAACCGCGCCGCGCTCGAGGAGTTCCTCAGCCGCTGGTGCGGGTACCGACACTGCTGCTTGGCAAGATTGGAGGACTAACCATGTCCCACTACACCGGAATCGCCATCTTCGACAAGAGGCTCACCGACCGCGAGGTCGATGCCCTGATGGACGAGCTGCTGTTCCCCTACGTCGAGGGCTTCGGGGCCGAGGGCGACGCCTTCATGGACTACATCGTCCACCCGCGCGACTGCGCCGTCGCCTTCGAGGGCGGCGGCTACCGCAGGCGGCTCTCGGACATCATGAACCGCGAGCTCGAGAAGTCGTCGGCCTTCCTGTTCATCGACCGCGAGGGGCGCTTCTCCGAGGTCGGGTCAGACTTCCTCTACCGCGACGACCCCGACTCAATCGCGCATCGCAAGGCCCGCGTAAGGCTGCGCGACCTGCTCGCCGACGTCGACAGGGACCTGTACGACGCCGCCATCTTCGACTACCACTGCTAAGGAGACACCCATGAAGAAGTTCCACGAGCTCGCCTGCATGACCGAGGGCGAGACCCTGACCTACGTCCAAAGGGAGTACGGCAAGGACGAGCCCCTGTCCTACGGCTTCAACGTCACCGAGGGCTGGGTGCGCTACCGACAGTGCGGCGACCATCTCTGGGGCGACGACACCGTGTCGTTCTGGGAGGAGTTCGACGACGCGGGCGACGCTCTCAGCTACTACCGCGACTGCGTGGGCGACGCACCGAGACGCTACCGCACGGAGCGCACGACCGCTGGCAGGTGCTGGCAGGAGCGCGACGCCTTCGTCAGGGCCGAGCTGGTCGTCTACGACGACGAGGGCGAGTGCGTCGCTACCGACGTCATCTGCGAGTACCGCTACGGGTCCGAGGACTACGAGGGGGAGGTGGCCTAGATGGAGGAGGACGACGGACAACAACGAGCCAGCTGACAGACGAAACGACCTGAATCTACCGAAAGGAATCTCATGGAAATCACCAAGGACTTCAAGGACCTCTACTGCATCGGCGTCAACGACGGCAAGCCCGAGTGCGTCATCCACATCCACAAGTGCCAGGACACCAGCTACCGCTTCACCCTCGCGTGGGACGAGGACGGCACCGAGGTGTTCTACAGCAACGGCCTCAAGGCGATGAGGAACCGCTTCGAGAAGGAGAGCGAGTTCTTCGACGACGTCATCGCCTACGGCAAGTAAGGGAGAGGGACATGAGCAAGCACTACTACTGGGGCTTCAGCAACACCTACGGCATCGGCACGCTCTACGAGGGCGAGGTGAGCGGCGTGCTCCGCCGCTTCGAGACCGAGCGGAACCGCGACAACTGGGTCAATAACGAGGACATCGACGAGTCCGGCGTCGTCGCCCGCGAGCCCGTGAGCGGGCAGTTCGCCCGCAACTTCATGCGGAAGCAGGCAAGGCACTGGGCATCGGACGACGTCCTGTGGCTCCACCTCTGGACCTGTATCGCCAGCTGCGGGCGGGACTACGCCATCGCCAACGCGAGCATGGACGAGCTCTGGGCCATCTACCGCGAGGGCGTCTGCCACCTCGCCTGCTAAAGCTGAGACCGACAAACAGATCAACCCGAATCAACACGAACGAAAGGAACCCTATCATGGGAAAGTTCATGCTCTACCTGCTGCTCTTCATCGTCCTCGCCCCCGTCGCCATCCCGTTCTTCATGGTGGTCTGGATTGTGAAGCACTTCTAAGGTTAAGCTGAGAACAGAGAGAAAAGGAGCACCTACCATGGAGAACAACAACGAGAACAACGCTGGCTACGCTTTGGCCGACGTGACCGACGAGCAGCTCGCTGAGGCGCTGGACGACTTGCGGCTCGCGGACGTGGACGCTGGCCCGCTCGGGTCGTTCGTCCTCTTCTGCGAGAACGTTGACGATACTCTCGCCGACGCACGGGAGCTGCTCAAGCTCTGGCAGCAGAAGGACCGCAGCCTGAGATTCGTGCACGTCATGGTCTACCGCCCGTACAGAAGGAAGGGCCTGTGCGCGGACTACATCGTCTATGAGGATCACTCTGAGCTGTACGTCGAGGCCTAGCATCCAATAGCCTGAACAAGTAAAGCCCCGGGGGCCGATGGTCCTCGGGGCTTTTTTTATGCCGATTTCCCCGGCAACTCCTTCGCTGGCTTGGAGACCACCACGTCCTGGGCCTCGACGGACTCGGGGATGGCGGCGGCGTACTTCGCCTGGAGCTGCTTCACGTCGGGGCCCTGCTCCGACTGGGCGTGCTTCACCACCGTCTCCGACTCGTCCTTGTAGCCGAAGTTGTTCTTCGCGTAGAAGATGCCCGTGGCGGGCGAGTAGAACTCGTTCTGAAGGAACGCCGTCTCCCACGCCACCTCGAACAGGCCGAAGCTCCTCTGGAGCACCGCCGCGCTCTCGCTGGTGAGGATGCCGTCGAGCCTGGTCCGCTTTCCCTTGGACCAGTCGATGACCTCCTGCCGCGTGCAGTTGATGTACTGGCACCACGCGCTGATTCCCGGCTTCACGTTGTACTTCTTGCACATGGCCACGAAGTCGAACATACGCTGGGTCAGCGCCTCCGCGTCGCCGAGGTCGATGGCGGGGCTGTTGAAGATCTCCAGCCACATGTCCATCGAGATGGCGTTGGTCTTACTGCTTATCTTGTTGCCGCCCTTGTTTGGCATTCTCGGCCACCTTCCTGTTCATCTTCCGCGCGAGGGAGTGGCGGTCGACCCCTGCCATTATCTCGAGGTAGACGTCGTAGCCGTGCTCCGTCATCTGGTAGCCGTCGCCGTCGCGCTCGAGGATTCCGTGGCTGGCGAGCATGTCCATTATCTCCCTGGCGTCGCTCGGGCGCAGGCTCTTCATGGCGTAGTCCTCGTAGCTGAGATGCGACAGGATGTTCGTCGGCGTGAACAGGAACCTTCGCGGCCCGCCCTTGGCCCTATGGCCCATCTTCCTGACGAACAGCACCTCACCCACCGTCAGCACATACGTCTTATCCGCCATACCTATTCCTCACTGTCATGGACACGGGCTTCCGTGGGCTGGTCAGTTCCTTGTTCGGGCCACAGCCACGACGTGCTCTCCCTGAACCTCTTCCAGCACCTCGGGCAAAGGAGCCTGGAGTCACGGCCGATGACCTCTTTCCATCCCGCGAGCGGCTCGAAGTCCGAGGACGAAGCGGCCATGGGCAGGTGCTCCCCCTTCATTTCCCTCAGCACTTCCTCGCCGCACCCCTCGCAGGTCGTGACCATGCATATCCTGTGTCTCGACATCTATTCCTCCGCGACCTTGGGGCTACCGTCGGCGTTCACCAGCAGGGTCACGTCGGTGTCGCCGTCCTCGCCCTGCACCATCAGGTACTCGACGCCCGTCTTCTGGTCTATGAGTATCGCCGACTTGCCGTACCACTCGGTGTCGTCGACGAACCCGATACCGCCGCCGTAGGCCCATATCGGGCTGGCCGACGTGGCTGTCGGGAGTGTCGGCGCAAGGTAGCCGAAAAGCAGGCTGAGCAGGTATATCGTCAAGGCGATGCCCGCGCACAGTGCCGCGACCTCTGCGGCGAACGTGATCCGTGAGCGCCTGTCCACTAGCCCACCTTCTCGATGGTCACGCGGTACTGGGCACCCATGTCGGGCAGGCGCTCGGTGTCGAATACCTCGAGGACGCAGGATTCGTCGCTGAACGTGACGCCGTAGAGGTTCTGGCCATTGCGACGCCAAATTCTGGTGGGCGTGACGAGGAAGCTCTCATCGTCCTCGCCTTTGGGCTCCTCGGCTTCCGCCATCAGCTCGGAGACGCGTGCCGCCCATCCGTCGGCGTTGGCCTGCGCCTCCTCGAGCTGGCCCCTGAGCTCGTCGAACTCCTCCATTATCCCGTCGGCCACCTTGCGGATGTCCTTCGTCTCGCAGGTGAACACCTTGTCGCCGTTCTCCGCGGCGTGCTCGGTCTCGCTCACCAGCAGCTCAAGCATCGTCATGGGGCCGACCTCGCCGTCCTCGAACTCCTCGTTCTCCATCTTCTCTTCCTTCCCATAGGCCTCGGCCCTGAGCCTCTCGACGCAGTCGGCCGCTTTCACCAGGTCTTCCTCGCCGTTCTTGTGGACCCATCGCCACAGGTACTTGAACGCGCACCCCCACCACCACTGGGCCATGGGGCCAAGCGAGGTCCCGTGCATCATGGACTGCATCGCCCTGCTGCACGAGACCTCGCCGTCGCCGCTGTACCTGGCGGGGTCTTTCCCCGTCACTCGACCACCTCGAGCCTGTCGGCCACCTTGGCGATCTCGCCGAGGATGCCGACCTCACGCTCGTAGACGTCGCGGATGTCGTACTCGCCGCCGTCCTTGATGAGCTCGTGGTCGATGATGTAGGCGAGCGCCCCTCGCACCGACTGGAAGTACCTGTCGCACGGACGCCACTTGGCCGAGGCGTCCTTGGCGATGGCCGCTCCCCTGCCTGGTGCCGGTTCTCGGTGCTCCTCCATCGCCCAGTTGCGGGCGTCGTACTGCTTCAGGCGGTACCTGCCCAGGTTGATGACTGTTTTAGCCATTGAATTCCTCCATCCCGTGGGCCAGCGCCCACTCGCTGTCGAACTCGGGCGTCCCGTCCGCCGCGACCACCCAGCGGCAGATGTTGCGGCCGGTCTCGTTGCCCTCGGCCTTGACCTCGTTGCGGCCGACCTTCGCCGCGTTCTCGCTCGCGAAGAAGAGCAGCGTGCCGCGCGGCAGTATGTGCACGCCCTCGAAGCCATCCAGCCGTTGGAGACGCTTCACGACCTTGCTCAGCTTCCACGGGGCGGCCGGCAGGTTCCCCACCGCCACCGACCACAGGACGGTTCCCGGCTCAAGCTTCATCGCCCACCACCTCCGCGCCGCACTCGGGGCAGAAGCGCACGTCGGCGTCGTTCCCGGCCCCGTCGAGCAGCGTCCACGCCCATCCCTCTCTCTGGCC
>CAVIES010000119.1:0-5691 GCA_963641675.1 Anaerovoracaceae bacterium | reverse complement strand
CCCCTCGCGTAGACGACCTCGAAGGGCTCGCCTTCTGCGATGCATGAGCGAAGCTCCGTACCCATATCGACCCAAGTGGAGACCTCGACGCCGTTGACGCTTTCGATCTCGTCGCCAGCCTCAAGGCCGGCGGCATCAGCAAGCGACCCTTCGGTGACCGAGCCGATGACAGGCAGGTTTACCGTCACCGAGACGCCGCCTATGGAGAGGATGGCGCAAAGCATCGCGAAGCCGAGGACGATATTCACGAGAGGCCCGGCGATGACGGCCCAGATCTTCTGCAGCGGCTTCTTGCCGAGATAGGTGCGTGCCTGCTCTGCTTCAAGGAAGGCATGGGCGTCACAGCCTGCAATCGCGTGAGGCTCCCCTGCCATGGTGGAGCCGGCAAGCGAGAAGTCATGCCCGGAGTCGAACGCCGTCAGGAGATTCGCGTCACGGCGAACGGTCTGGACCTGGCGCGTCCATTCGGATTGGTTGGGCTTCTCCCCAAGCTCGGGGTCGTAGTAGGGCTCAAGGGAGGCCCAGTCTGTGAGCACGTTGAGGTCGGCGTAGACGACGTCTTCCTCGAGGCCAAGGTCCTCGCCTATGGCAGAGACCTCAACGCGGCCTCTCTCGGCTACGTAGGCAAGGATCCTCGCGGCGTTCTCCGAGGGCAGGGCGTCCATGCCGCAGATGCGCGTGTAGCCACCGAGGAGAATCGGCGTCACGCCCACCTCGGTGCCGTGGTCCTTGCTCTTGCGAGAGATTCGCCAGCGGCACGGCATGCCTAGGAAGAACTCAGTCACGCGCATGCCGCTCATGCGGGCTGCGAGGTAGTGGCCGCCCTCGTGCACGAACACGAGCACGGAGAGCAAGAGGCAGCCCCAGAAGACGATGGAGATGACGTTCAGGACCGCGCTCATGCAAGCCTCGAAAGCTCGGCGCGCGCACGCTCGCGGGCAAGGGCGTCAACCTCTGCCACCTGCTCGAGCGACACCATGGGCTCGACGTCCGTGGCCTCCATGACGCGCTCGACGATGCCGTCGATGTCCCAGAAGCCGCACTCCCCCGCCCTGAAGGCCTCGTTAGCGACCTCGTTGGCGGCGTTCATGGCGCAGGGCAGTGTGCCGCCCGTGCGGCCGGCCTCAAGCGCCAGCGCGAGGCAGCAGAAGGCCTCGGTATCAGGCGCGGCAAAGGTCAGCGGCTCGGATGAGCGCCAGTCAACGTGCTCTGCCGGAGAGGCCCAGCGCTCGGGATAGCTCAACGCATACTGGATGGCGACGCGCATGTCGGAGGGGCCAAGCTGGGCCTTTACGGAACCGTCAGAGAACTCTACGGCGGAGTGGATTTTGCTCTGACGGTGCACGAGGACGTTCACGTCGTCGATGGGGACATCGAAGAGGTGGTGCGCCTCAATGACCTCGAGCCCCTTGTTCATGAGCGTCGCGCAGTCGATGGTGATCTTGGCGCCCATCTTCCACGTGGGATGAGCAAGGGCGTCGGCGGCCGTCACATGCTGAAGCTCCGCGCGGGAACGCCCGAAGAAGGGGCCGCCCGAGCAGGTGAGCCAGATCTTCTCAACGTCCTGCCTGCGCTCGCCAACGAGGCACTGGTAGATGGCGTTGTGCTCGGAATCCACCGGGAGCACACGGCCGGGCTTGGCCATGGGCATGAGGATGTCTCCGCCCACGACCAGGGCCTCCTTGTTGGCGGGGGCCCAGATCTTGCCGGCGCGCAGGGCCTCGTGACTCGCCCAGATGCCGGCCTCGCCAACGACGGCCACGAGCACGCAGTCGACGTCATCAAGCGAGGCTAGGCGCGTCACGGCGTCCTGGCCAAAGCCCATCTCGCAGCCTTCGGGCAGCTCCGCAAGCACAGGGTCGTTGGAACGTGACTCGTCGCAGAGCGCTGCATGCCTCACGCCAAACTCGCGGGCGATCTTCACGAGCTCGCTCGCGGACGAATTGGCGGCGATGGCCACGAGCTCTACCTTGTCAGGGTGCATGCGGCAAACGTCGAGCGTCTGGGTACCGATGGAACCGGTGCAACCAAGAAGCGCCAAACGCGTGGGGCGCTGGCGCTCGAGGCTTGAGAACGTGTCCTCAAAGATGTTCACAGAATTCCTCCGTAGTGAAGCACGAAGTAGGCGGTCATCGTTGCGAAGAGCATCGAGTCTGAGCGGTCGAGCATTCCGCCGTGGCCGGGGATGAGGTTACCGGTGTCTTTGACGCCGGCGGCTCGCTTGAGACGGCTCTCGAAGAG
Organism: Anaerovoracaceae bacterium; assembly: GCA_963641675.1. Taxonomy (GTDB): domain Bacteria; phylum Actinomycetota; class Coriobacteriia; order Coriobacteriales; family Atopobiaceae; genus Parolsenella. Next base: position 3,450 of record CAVIES010000119.1, on the reverse strand, counting down.
GTCTCCGATGACGCCAGCGACTCCGCAGAGGATGCCGCAGAGCATGGCGAGCGGCCACTGGATGCCGCGGACGCCAAGAGCCACGACGATGAGCCAAATGAGGCAGGATCCGAGAAGGCCGCCGAAGAAGCCTTCCCAGCTCTTATTAGGAGAGATGCGCGGGGCCATCTTGTGCTTGCCAAAGGCGGAACCGAAGATGTAGGCGAAGGCGTCGTTGACCCAGACGGAGCCCATGATGCCCAGCGTGAGCAGGGCGCCGTCGAAGCCGGGGTCGCAAACGCGGATCGTCACGATCGAAGAGTAAAGAAGGCCGGTATAGGCGGCGCCAAAGACCGTCATGGCGGCGTCGGAGATGTTCGCCCTGGGCGTGAGCACATACCAGACGCCGACAGCAACGATGAGCAGCAGCGTCACGCCCGTCTCGGCTTCGGGGCGCATGAGGGCCGCCACCGGGTAGACGGCGGCTGCGGTAAGGCCGATGAGCTCGTTGGGCATGCGACCGCCAAGGCGCGACATGCGGAAGAACTCGGAGCAGCAGAGCCACGCCATGCAGGCCACGAGCACCATCGTGGGAATCTTGCCTCCAAAGAGGCAAGCAAGAATTACGAGCACGTAGACCGTGCCCGAAAGCGCCCTCGTGAGGAACTTTTCGGTGGCACTCCTGGCCTTCTGGCTCTTGAGCTCGCCAGACGCGCGTTCGCCATCGTGGGCATTGTGGTGGCGCTCGAGGCTATCTGATGCCGTATCGAGGTTCTTGGGCGCCTTCTGGCGACGAGCCTCAGTGGAGTTATCGGACATCTATGCCTTCACCCCGCCAAACCTGCGGTCGCGAGCCTGGAAGGAGCGGATGGCGCGCAGGAGCTCCCAGCGGTCGAAGTCGGGCCAGAGGGTGTCGGTGATGTAGAACTCGCTGTAGGCGATCTGCCACAGGAGATAGTTAGAGAGCCTGAGCTCGCCGGAGGTGCGGATGAGCAGCTCGGGGTCGGGCAGGTCAGCCGTGTATAGCGAGGCGGAGACGGCGTCCTGGTCGATCTCGGCCGGGCTGAGCTCGCCTGCGGCCACGCGCTCCGCAAGGAGCCTCGCCGCACGGGCGATCTCTGCGCGGGAGCCGTAGTTCACGGCGAGCGCAAGCGTCATGCCGCTGTTGTGTGCCGTCTCGGAAAGGCCCTGCTCAAACACCTCGCGCGTCTTCTCGGGAAGAGCCTCGATGTCACCCAGGAACTCGAGCCTCACGTTCTCCTGGCTAAAGAGGGGCAGCTCCTTTAAGAGCGTCGTCCCAAAGAGGTGCATGAGGAGGTCAACCTCCTTCTGCGGCCTCTTCCAGTTCTCCGTGGAGAAGGCGTAGGCGGAGAGGTTGTCTATGCCGAGGCGCACGCACGCCGTGATGGTCTCGCGAAGGCTCGCGATGCCGGCGATGTGGCCCTCTCCCCTCTCCTTGCCCTGACGGGTGGCCCAACGGCCGTTGCCGTCCATGATTACAGAGATATGACTGGGCAGACGCCCGAGGTCGATCTCTGCAAGAGACACGTCCTCGGGCGCGTTGGCGAAGTACTCAGTCAGCATTTGCTCATCAAACTGCACTACAGTCCCCCGATACAAGCTGCAGGTGAAACTAGGGAGGCCCTAGATCTCCATGACCTCGGCTTCCTTGGCCTTGGTGGCCTCGTCGATCTTCTTGACGTACTCGTCGGTGAGCTTCTGGACCTTGGCCTGCTCGCGGCGGACGTCGTCCTCGGAGAGCTCCTCATCGCGCTCGAGCTTAGCGTTGGCGTCGCGACGGACGTTACGGACGGCAACGCGAGCCTCCTCGGCGAGCGTACGGCACTCCTTGGCAAGCTCCTTGCGGCGCTCGCCGGTGGGCTTGGGGAACGGCAGGCGGATGACGGCGCCGTCGTTGGAGGGCGTGATGCCGAGGTCGGACTGCGAGATGGCCTTCTCGATGGCGTTCAGGCTCGACTTGTCCCAGGGCTCGACGACGAGCATGCTGGCCTCGGGGACCTTGACGCCGGCAAGCTGGGTCACGGGCGTGGCCTGGCCGTAGTAGTCAACCATGATGGAATCCAGCACGTGCGGGTTGGCGCGACCCGTGCGGACCTTTGCGAAGTTGGCCTTGAGGGACTCGAGGCACTTGTCCATGTGATTGCGGGCGTTATCGGTGATCTCGCTCATTAGTGGGTCTCCTCCCCAACGACGGTCGTTCCGACCGGCATACCCTTGAGGGCGTCGGTGAAGACGCCCGGCTGGTCGATGTTAAAGACGATCATGGACATGTTGTTGTCGCTGCAGAGGGCAGTGGCGGTGGTGTCCATGACGCGGAGGTTGCGCGTAAGAACCTCGTGGTAGGTAATGGTGTCGAACTTCTTGGCGTCCGGGTTCTTCATCGGGTCGGCGTCGTAGATGCCGTCGACCTTGGTGGCCTTCATGAGGCAGTCGGCGTCAATCTCGCACGCACGAAGGGCCGCGGCGGTGTCGGTGGTGAAGTAGGGGTTGCCCGAGCCGGCGGCGAAGATGGTGATGTAGCCCTTCTCGAGGTGCTTGATGGCACGGCGACGGATATAGGGCTCGCAGACCTGGTCCATCTTGATGGCGGAGAGCACGCGGGAGGTCATGCCGTTGCGCTCGAAGCCGTCCTGGAGGGCAAGGGCGTTCATGACGGTCGCAAGCATGCCCATGTAGTCGGCCTGGGCGCGATCCATGCCACCGGCCGCTCCGGCAACGCCACGGAAGATGTTGCCGCCACCGACGACGATGCCGATCTCGATGCCGTCGTCGTGGATGACCTTGATCTCCTTTGCGAGGTGGTCGACGACCTTGGGGTCGATGCCATAGGCACCCTCGCCCATGAGGGCCTCGCCGGAGAGCTTGAGAAGGACGCGCTTGTACTTGTAGTCCGTCAAGGGGGACTTCCCTTCCTCGGGGTGTTGCAAACCTAATCGATTCTAACAGAGGGCTTACGTTTGCGACCGGCCGGAGCCGAGCGGTCACAGCCCGTGCAAACATGAGAAACGCCCATAAAAAAGCCCGGCACCAAAAGGTACCGGGCTTGAAGCCTGAAGGCTTGGGCCTTGGCTACTCGCCGAAGGTGTAGCGGTCGAAGGCGACGACCTCGATGGTGTCACCGAGCTCCTTGGCGACCTTGTCGGCGTACTGACGGATGGTCATGTCGCCGTCCTTGATGAAGGCCTGCTCGGAGAGGACGGACTCGCCGTAGAACTTGTTGAGGCGACCCTCGGCGATCTTGACCTGGATGGCCTCGGGCTTGCCGGACTCGGCGGCCTGGGCCTTGTAGATGCTCATCTCGTGCTCGACGACGTCGGCCGGGACGTCCTCACGACGGGCAGAGATGGCGCCGGCGGCGGCAGCCTGCATGGCAACGTCGTGGGCGAAGGTCTTGAAGGCCTCGGCGCTGGCGGTCTCGGGCTTGCCGATCTTGAACTCGACGATGGTGGC
>CAVIES010000118.1:0-5693 GCA_963641675.1 Anaerovoracaceae bacterium | reverse complement strand
GGGTAAGGGTAAAGGCGTAGACGGTCTTGTTGATGGGGCCGCCGAAGTCCACGACGGAAAGGCCGCCGATGAAGGCGCCGAGCACGGTGTTGGAGGCGCCGCTCATGCTGTTCAGAACGCCAGTGAGCCACTCGGTGAACATGGAGACCGGGGTGCCCACGATGTAGATCATGATGAGGCCCGAGAGCGTGCACGCGATGAACGGCACGATGAGGGTGGGCATGAGGCCCTTTGCCCAGCTAGGGACCTTGACGAACTTGAGCACGGCAACTGCGAGCCAACCGGCGATGTAGCCGCCGATCATGCCGCCGATGAAGCCGGCGCTAATGGCGTTGGCCACGAGGCCAGTGACGAAGCCGGGCGCGATGCCGGGCTTGCCGGCGATGGAGAACGCGATGCCCGTGGCGATGATGGCCGGCAGCATGCCGAGGCCCTTGCCGCCGATGGTGGCGAGCGCCTGCCAGAAGTTGAACTCGCCCATGACGAGCGAATCCTGGCTGGTGCCGCCCATGGCCATGCCGATGGCGATGACGAAGCCGGCGCCGCAGACGATGGGCACCATGTAGCTAATTGCGGTGAGCAGGTGGCCCTTGAAGTTGGCCTTCTTGAGGAATTCTCCCATGAGTCCTCTCCTTCTGTTCGTGGGGGGGTGATGCCTTGCTTGGGATGCGCGAGGCGCAGTGCTCGACGCGCGGACGTGCAACCAGCCTTGGGTAGCAGGCGGAGTTGAGGAAAGCCCGCCATCTCGGCTTTTGCAACGCCCCAGGCGTCCGTGCAGCCAGGCACCTAGCGAGTTGCCTACTTTCCGGCGAGCTCGTGGAGCTTGGCGACGAGCTTCTTGGGCGACTTGATGGCCATCTCGGTGGGGACCTTCACGCACTTCTTGCCCTCGAAGCGCTCCTCACCGCTGATCTTGACGTCCACGGCAAGAATCACGATGTCGGCTGCGTCGATCTCGGCCTGGGTAAGGGCGTTCTCGATGCCGATGGTGCCCTGGGTCTCGATCTTGCACTCGTCGCCGGCGGCCTTGGCGGCGTCCTGGAGCGCCGTCTGGGCCATGTAGGTGTGGGCGATGCCCACGGTGCAAGCGCTGACTCCAACGATGTTCATGTGTATCTCCCTTATCTCTGCGCCTTTCGCGATTGCGCTCGGCGCGTCTTACCCGAGGTTTTGCATACAACTCTCCCTTGGCGTGCCATCTGGCACGTCACGGAGGGTTGATATGCACTTGTAATTGGTTCGCTCATCTGCTTCCCAGGCGCGCGGCCTCGTGAGCCCTTTCTCGCCATGGGCGGCCTGTTCACGTCTAGAGCTCGATGCCCGTCTCGCTCTTGAAGTTGGCCTTGTACTTGTCGATAGCGGTGGGCAGATCGGCGTCCAGCGAGAACAGGCCCGAGTTGCCAACGATGAGGATGTCGGCGCCGGCGTCGTTGAACATCTTGAAGGTGGCCTGCTTGATGCCGCCGTCGATCTGAATCTTAAAGTGGCAACCGCGCTGCTCGCGCAGCTCCTTGGCGGCCTGGATCTTGGCGAGCGTCTCGGGGATGACCTTCTGGCCGGCAAAGCCCGTGTCGATGCTCATGATCGTGAGGATGTCGATGCGCTCGCAGATCGTCTCGATGTTGGCGAGCGGCGTCATGGGGCTCAGCACGATGCCGTACTTGAGGCCGAGCTCCTTGGTGCGCTCGTACAGGCGAAACGCGTTGCGCTCCACGGTCTCGGCCTGGTAGGACAGGCAGTCCTCGGGGCCGAGGTCGAACATCTCGGTGAACATGACCGGATCTTCCACCATCAGGTGCACGTCCATGGGCAGCTTGCTGTGCTTGCGCAGCGTGTTGGCAAACTGGGGCGTCAGCGCCATGTTCGGGCAGAAGTGCGAGTCCATGACGTCGACGTGGTACAGGTCGAAGTGCTCGTCCATGACCTTGACGTCGCGCTCAACGTTCATCGGGTCCATGCACATAAGCGAGGGCGCCATAAGCGGCTTAGCCATCTTGCGTGCTCCTTCTCCACCCCAGGGGGCGGGCATTGCTCATTCTTTGTCGCAGACCGGCACGCACTTTTTGCCGCGCACTGCCAGACCGCGTATCTTGCTCGCAGGCTGGCATGCGCGTTTTGCTGCGCAACGCCGGCACGCCTTACTTGCTCGCAGGCAGGTGTGCACTCGTCTTGCATGAGCCATACCAGCCTGCGTTTCTCGCTCCGGCGGTCGCGATCCGCCTGGCCCTAGGTTGGTCGCGAGCCTCCCCTTGGCCTTGCGTAAACGATTACTCATTGCTGCAGACTAATGGGTAAACGTTTACATTTGGTGCAATTAGGAGAGTAATCGATTACGCAAACATGCGTCAAACGAATTCTGCGCAATCGATTACTCAGCTCCGCCGAACGGTCAATATTTGATGGGTAAACAGTTGGGTAATCGTTTGCGCAATCCGTGAGGGCGCCTATTTCGACAACCCCTGTCCAAAACTAGCTCTATGTGAGTAACCTCTTTTGATTTTGCGAAGTAGTCCCCCTAATTTCACATGCAAAACCGCAGTTGCGAGACCGCCGCAACAGCCGTCTACTCGGAAAAATCGATTTAGGTTACTCACATAGGAGGGTTTTCGCCATCGGCGGCAAAATGTCCGCTTCGTCACCGACGCTTATGGCAGCCACGAAGCCGCACGATGCATTAGAGAGCCAAATACGCCAGAACAAGCCCTCACCTCGTGCTTCGGCGCATGGAGCATCGCAAGCCGCGCCCCCGCTATTCCCCCGTGCTATCGCGACGAATGAGCTCCACGGGCACGTAGTTCACCGTCTCCGCAGGTGCCTGGCCCTGCGTCATGCCGATGATGAACTCCGCGGCTTTCTGGCCGATCACGCGCGGCCGCTGCTTGATGGTGGTAAGCGGTGGGCGGCCGAACCTCGCGATGGAAATGTCGTCGTGGCCCACCACGTGCACCTGGCCCGGCACGCTCACGCCGTGCTCACGCAAGGCCTCGAGCGCGCCCATCGCAAGCCAGTCTGCCTGGCAAAACACGCCGTCAAACTCGCAGCCCGCATCAAGCATGTCACACATGAGCTCGTGGCCGCGATCGAACGAGGTCACCGCGCTCGAGCGCACGTTCTCCTTGGGCAGCGCAACGCCGGCGTTGTTGAGCTCCCACTCAAAACCCTTGGTACGCACGCGCGTAATGGGCGAATCCTCGCGCGCCTCGATGATCGCCGGGCGCTTGCAGCCGCAACGCAGCAGCTCCTGAGCAGCAAGGCGGCCGCTGCGCTCGTTGTCGGACGAGATGCAGCAGACCTTTGCGGGGTCAGCGCCCTCCTCCACGAAGCGATCCACGTAAACGGTGGGCACCGAGCGCTTGAACGCCGTGCGGACATCATCAAGGCTGTTAACTGCGATAACGCCGGCGACCGACTGCGCAGCCAGCAGCGACTGGCACTGGCGCTCAAGCTCGAGCGAGGCGTTGGTGTTGTAGATGACGGCCGCAAAGTCGTGGGCAAAGAGCTCGGTTTGCATCGCCAGGATCATGGACGAAAAGAACTCGTTGGCGATGTTGGGCACGATGATGCCAATGGCGGAGTTGTGCTGCTGCCGCAGGCCCTTTGCCAACTGGTTGGGCTGATAGTCGTTCTCTGCGATGACCTGGCGCACGCGCGCCTCGGTCTCTGCGGAGAAGCGCCCGTTCTGGTTGATCACGCGCGAGACGGTAGCGACCGAAACGCCTGCCATCTGAGCGATGTCCTTAACGGTAACCCTGCCCTTAGCCATGAGTTCTCCCTGCTAAATAGGACTGTCCTGTTACAGAGCCTCTATCCCGCACCCACCTAGGGCTGCAAGTCGCAGCCTGTTGCCACGCCTTTGCTACGGCCCAGCAACACGCGAGCCCGGCTCCCACGACGGACACCTTCGATCCAACAAGATGGGCTCGGCACCACCGTTACGCAGGATTGGGTAACAAGTTGCGGTAACGATTGCTCACATTGTTACACAGCGGCATGGCGGCACCGCGCAAGCCGTCCACGAACACTCAACCAACAATTGCCCCACAAGCGCCCAAGCGCTACCCTTTTGCCCAATGTCCGCAGTTCACGGCATATGAGAGGAGACCCCGGTGTCGCGCACAGGCTCGGCCATACAAGACGTCTTGCGCATCGTTTGGCCCATCACACTCTCATACATTGCCGTTGGGTTGCCCTGCGGAGTTCTTGCCGCCAAGGCTGGAATGACGCCCCTTATGGCCGCGGTCATCTCCGCCACATTCCTCACGGGCGGTGGGCAGTTCATGATCAGCAACCTCTGGATCGCCGGCACGCCGATGCTCTCGCTCCTCGCGTCGGTGGCCGCCATCTCGACGAGGTTCGCCCTTTACTCTGCGTCCCTCGCGCCTTACCTCAAGCGCTTCAACAAGCGTCAATCACTGGCTATTACCAGCTGTTTTACCGAGGAGGCCTACGGCATCACGCTCTCAAAGCTTGCAGAAGGCCCCAGCTGGACCGCCGCACATGCCATCGAGCTCAACCTGGCGCTAGTCGTGAGCTGGACCATTCCTGTCACGCTTGGCGCCATTATCGGCGCCGCCGTGGACATCCCAACGGCCCTTGCCAGCTTTGCGATGACCTCGCTATTTATCTACCTGCTCTACAGTCAGCCGCACACACGCGGCAACTTCTGCGCTGCGGCAGCCGCGATCGTAACCGTGGCAATCTGCAAGGCAGCCGGGGCGTCCGGCATAGCAGTCCCCACAGCCGCAATCATAGGAGTTGCAGCGGGGATGCTCTCTCAGCGCCTTGGAAACGACGACGAGTCCTCGCCAGCCGAAGCGCAAGCAATTGGCTGCGCAGAGATAATCATCGACGCAGAGGGAATCCACTCCCAGAGCCTCTGTGACTCCGATAGCGCCACGTGCGCCGACAAGTGCGCAACCAATTGCACAGAGGCCTCAGAAACCACCCAGAGAGCCCCTCAGGCCGCGATAGGAGGCGTGCCAGATGAGCACTAGCGAATTCCTGGTCATCTGGCTCGTGAGCTTTGGCGTCATCCTAGCCTGCCGAGTAGCCCCAAACTTCGCCCTCAGAGGCAGGGCCCTGCCGCAGAACGTGGTTGACGCCCTTGGCTATATTCCGCCAGCGGCCTTTGCCGCCCTCGTCGCGAACGACCTGCTCTCACCAACGATGTTCAACGCCGGAATCTGGAACGGCCTTATGCCTCTCGTGGCAGCAGGAATCGTCGTAGTGGTAGCAAACCGCACCAAATCAATGCTCTGGTGCTGCGTAGCCGGCGTCGCAAGCTACATCCTACTAAGTCTCATCTAGCTTAAAGACCAAGCCAAAGAGCAAAGGCCATCCACTAGGCAGCACTAGCACGCATGAAATGACGATAAACGGCTTTGAGCCCGCTCCCTTGGCTGGCTTTGGCCAGGCGGCACCCGTGCCAGGCACAAGCGCGAGGGGGGCCAATCGGGGCGTAGAAATCCCGGAGCCGCCCCCGGAACCTCCGCCGGCGCCCGCATCCCATAAGGCCCTTGAGCGCAAGCGCCCCGCCCGAAGGCCGTGCCCCGAAACGAAATAGCCCGCGGGGGCCGGCCCGGGACCCCTCGGCGCCATGTTGGGGGCGCGGGGCCGCCCGGGGGGGCAGGGGCCCGAGACGAAAAAAGGCCCCGAGATCTCTCTCGGGGCCTCCGGCATTTGCCGCCATATAC
>CAVIES010000117.1:0-6151 GCA_963641675.1 Anaerovoracaceae bacterium | reverse complement strand
GCGGCGCATTGCGCTTAGTTTCGGCTTTTATCGGCTCGCGGCTTCGCCCCCCCCCCGGCGTATTTTTGCGAGCGGTCGCTGATTGTTCGCTGAACGGTCACATTCTTTTCGAGTGCATTTCGTTGTGCGAGCGGCAAGGACGACAACCTAAGTTGTCTACATTTGCTGGTCTTGCGAGCGTGTTTTCAACATCTATTTCGGTCGCGTTTGGTAAAGATCGGCTGATTTTTGTTTGATTCGTGTTGGGTTTTTGTCAGTTCGAGCGAGTGGAAATTTGTGTTTGTGGGCCTGTGCCTGCCTGATGCCCTCATCGTTGAGGCCGGAGGTGGTCTTGTGGCTCAAGTGTTTGGAAATCGCCGTCGCTGCAAAGGCGGTGGGTGGCGCGTTGCCGCCATCGCGGTGGCCGTCATAGGTATCGCCGCAGGCGGAATTGCCTTTGCGACGAATGATGGCGGGGGAGTGGTCGTAGAGCGCTCGGGCGGGTCGGCCGCTGAGAGCGGTGCTGGTGCGGTCCCCGCTGCCGTTACAACAACATCCGCAGTCGCCGTGGTACATGTCGATGGCGCTGTGAACTCGCCCGGCGTATATGAGATCGGGGCCGATGCGCCGCGCGTGAACGATGCCGTGGCCGCGGCCGGTGGCCTCGCCGAGAATGCTGACACCTCGTCCTTGAACCTGGCAGCGCTGATCGCGGACGGCTCAAAGGTGCATGTCCCGAGCGTGGATGAGGCTTCTGCCGCTGACGCATCCGCTGCGGGGGATGGCTCGGGCGATGGAGCCTCGTCTGCCTCATCTGGCTTGGTGAACATCAACACCGCCACGGCGGAGGAGCTTGACGCCTTGCCTGGCGTTGGGCCCTCAACGGCGGCGACGATTATCGAGGACCGCGAACAGAATGGGCCCTTCTCCTGCATCGAAGACCTGATGCGCGTAAGCGGCATTGGAGAGAAGAAGTACGCCAAGCTCCAAGGGAGCATCTGTGTCTAACGAGCACGACGAGGACCGCGAATGGCCGTGGGAACACTTGCCCGCATACCCCGAGCGGCCTTACGTGCCCCCTCTTATGCTCGCGATGGCGGTGCTCGTCATATTTGAGAACTTGGTTCTTAAGGGCTACGTGAGTTGCGGGCTAGCATCCGCCATTGCTGGCGCGGCGACGGCGTCTGCGCTTGCTTGTTTGTTTGGCGCGCGCGTTCTGCTCCGAAGGCGCGGGGTTGAGTTCGACATCATGCATCCCATGATTCTCGCTGCCGTTCTCTTTGCTTGCGCCTGCCTGGCGGGCGCAATCTCCACGGTTGCCCTAGCTCGCACGGATGCGGCGTCTGCATGGCTGTCGAAGACGAGCGTCTCGTCTTGCACGATTGAGGTGGCGTCTGACCCTAGCGAGACGCAGTCGGGGTGGATGAGCAAGGGCAGGGTCGTCTCGCCGGGTGTAGGGACGGCCGTTGTCTGGATCACCACCTCTGAGCGGCTCTCTTATGGAGACAGAATTAGGGCCGTTGGTAGATTCACTGCCAACGAGGATGATGACTGGGGTGTCTCATCGCGTGCCCAAGGCATTGTGGGCAGGGTCAAGGCTGTAAGGATCCAAAGTCGCGAAGGCGCCTCGGGCATAAAGGGGCTGCTCTGCGCCGTGAGGGTGCGCTGCTTGCTGGCCATTGACCCCTCTGCGTCTGAGGCACGGTCCCTTTTGGCGGGGCTCACGGTGGGCGAGCGTGCCGAGGCGAAGGCCAACGGCGTGTCGGACGCCTTTGCCGCAGCAGGCCTCTCGCATCTCATTGCCGTATCGGGGGGCCACCTTGCAGTCGTTGCGGCCATGCTCGAGAGCGTGCTATTGGCCTTTGGGCTGAGCCCCAGGGTGCGCTCTGCCTTGGCCGTGGTGCTGACCGGTGGCTACGTCGTGCTCTGCGCGTGCCCGAGCTCGGCCATTCGCGCCTGGGTGATGCTCGTCGCGGCACGGTCTGGCAAGCTGCTTGGTCGTCGCGCACATGCACCTTCGGGCGTTGCCCTTGCGGGCATTTGCATGTGCTTGCTCAATCCGGGCTGTGCAACCGGGCTTGGATTCCAACTTTCCGTGCTGTCGGTCTGTGCGCTTGCGCTGTTCTCTCGCCATATGGAGGCCTTGCTTGCGAGGCTGTCTTTGGCGCCGTTGCTCCGCCGAGGCGTCAAGGCCGTTTGGAGAGGGCAAATCCCTATGGTTCTTTGGCGCCTGAGCTCTACGACCATGAAGACCATCCGATCTGCTCTTGCGGCTTCGCTCGTGTGCCTGATGGCAACGATGCCCCTCTGCGCCATCACGTTTGGGAAGGTCTCGCTTGTGGGCCCGCTCGCAAATCTCGTGGTGGGCCCCCTATTTGCGCCTGTGGTGACGTTGGGGGTCTTGGCCTGTGCCTTCTTTTGGGTGCCTATGTTTGGCGGGGCCTTGATGGCCACGGCATTGGCTTCTTGCTGGCTGGTGCTTGCGCTCGTAAGGGCAATTGGATCAATCCCCTTTGCCTCCTTGCCCGTAAGCATCGGCGAGGGTTGGGAGCTGGCTCCGATCGCTCTGGCGGCCGTGCTTTTGGTTGTGTGGCCCAAGCCTTCGCGACGGCAGCTCTGTTTTGCGCTTGCCTGTTCTGCAGCACTCGTCTCGCTTGTGCTTGTGAAGGTCATCGTCTTCGCGCCCGCAAGCGTGACGGTGCTAGACGTTGGGCAAGGTGATGCCATTCTGATCCGCGAGGGACCCCATGCGATGCTTGTGGACACGGGGCCTGCGGATGCTGTGTTGGCGGCCCTTGCGCGCAACAACGTCTATCACCTGGATGCCGCTCTCATCACTCATATGCACGATGACCATTACGGAGGGTTGTGCGAGCTCAATGGGCTTGTTGGCTGCGACGAGGTATTCGTAGGCGAGGGCGTTTCTGACGACTTGCCAAGCGTGGTCGAAACGGCCGTTGGGGAACTGACCGGGTCCGGTGCCGAGGAGCTTCGCGCGGGGGAGTCGCTGAGGTTTTGTGACTTCCGGCTCACGTGCCTCTGGCCTGCGGGCGAGACCGATGGCTCGGAAAACGAAGACAGCGTCTGCTTGCTTCTCACCTATGACAGTGGTGGCAAAACTCTTTCGATGCTTTTGACGGGCGACGCCGAGTCCGATTCCCTTGAGGAAGTGGCTGTCGAGGCGGGCGACATCGACGTACTCAAGGTCGGCCACCACGGCTCCAAAGTCTCGATTAACGAGAATGAGGCCTCAGAGTTAAAGGCCGAGGTTTCCGTGGCAAGCGCCGGCAAAGACAACTCCTACGGTCACCCAACGCAGGAGTGCATAGACGTCCTAGAGGCCTCGGGCTCCAAGTTCCTCTGCACGATCAACGCCGGCGACGTTCAGATATTTCCAGACGCCGCCGGCGTGAGAGTGCATTGCCAACGTGATTGGGAGGCGGTCTGAGGACATCCGAAAAGTCATCGTTGAAAACCTTAGCAAACGCTAATATATTCGAGTAGGGAAGAAAGATGAAGCGTCGCGAGTTGGTGAAGATGCTTGTAAGCGCTGGCTGGATGCCTTACGGCGGAACTAAGCACGAGAAGTTCTACAAGGACGGAAAGTGGATCCTACTTAAGCGCCATGGTGAGATAGACGAAACGACGGCTAAGAGAATCTTGCGGCAGGCGGGCCTCCGCTAGGCATGAACGGGAGGGCAATAGATGGTTTACGTCTGGGAATTCGAGTTCGTGAAATCAGGGAAGTGCGTCGACGCCATCCCATGTGGCGACTTTGGCTATGGCTCCACCTTTGGCGATGACCTCGTGGACGCCGTGGCGAGTGCCGCAGACTTCCTTAGGGAGGTTGTTGACAACTCGCTTATGAATGGCGTCGAGCTGCCCCCTATGGAGGTTGGCCATAAGCCCGAGGAAGGCGGTCAGATCATAGCCATCGCGGTGGAGCGCGAGCTACGTGACATTCCCGCAATGACGGCCGCAGACGCAGCTAGGGAGCTTGGGGTGTCTTCCGCACGAATCGCGCAGCTCTGTAAGTCCGGGCTTCTCGAGTCTTGGAAGGATGGCTCGAGGCGGATGATCTCTGTGAATTCCGTTGAGGCTCGCAAGGAATATGGTCCCCTGCCGGGTCGCCCGCGGGCGAGTGCCGTTGAGGACTCTTCTGGTTGCAGAGCGCGCCGGGCGGCCCTCGCCACGGCTTAGCTGATAGAATCACTACGTTCAAAACTGCGGGCGCAAGCCCGCTCACTTGCAAGAGGGGAGTGGGAGATGGCTGAGTTGTTGCCGGCCTATTTGGTCGTGGGCGCAGACGAGCTTAAGCGCGAGACCGCCGTGAAGCGCCTGGGTTCTCATGTGCCTGAGGACATGGCCGACTTCAACCTCGATGAGCTTTCTGGCTCCACGCTTGATGGGCCGGAGACGCTCCTATCCTCGCTCGAGACCATGCCCTTCTGCGCCGACCTGCGTATCGTGATCGTGCACGAGGCCGACAAGCTCGCAAAGCCCGTTTCCGAGGCGCTCGTTACCTATCTCGCCGACCCGAACCCCTCGTGCGTTCTCTGCCTTGATGCGGAGAAGCTCGCCAAGAACACTCGCCTCTACAAGGCCGTTTCCAAGGTGGGGTCCAAGGCCGTCATCGACTGCTCGCCCATGAAGCGCTGGGACCTGCCTCCCTACGTTGTGAAGCTTGCCTCCAGCATTGGTGTCACCATGGATGGTGCCGCCGCCGAGGAGCTTGTGAACCGCTGCGGCGAGTCCACCGTCATGCTCGAGAACCAGGTAAAGACCTTGGCGGAGCTTGTGGGTGCTCGCATTACCCTCGCTGACGTCGAGGCCAACGTGGCGCAGACCGCCGAGGTGAGCCCCTGGGCCTTTGCCGACGCCGTCTGCGAGCGCAAGTCCGCCCGTGCCCTAGAGCTCTTGAACCTCATGCAGAACCCCTCGCTTGTGTTCCTCCACAGCGTGCTCGTGGGACGCCTGCGCGAGCTCATCTGCGCCAAGTCGCTTTCCGCCCGTGGCGCCCAGGGCCAGCTTGCCAAGGAGCTCGGCAAGGCCCCCTGGCAGGTGAAAAACCACGTCGCCTGGGCTCGCCGCTTTGCGGACGGCGAGTTGGAGGCGCTGCTTGGGAAGGCGGCTTCCTGCGAGCGAGCCCTTAAGGGCAGCGCCGACTCCGATGCGGCGTTCGCGGAGTTCGTCCTTGCGTTCACCACGCCCGGCCTCGCGACGCCACGCCGCTAGCGCCGCAATCGTGGAGCGCGTGCGCATTTATCGATTTGGGCGCATATCCTGCGAAATTTCTTGAACAAATCGGTCTCCATCTGCTATATTCGAGCGGTTGACCTTGCCGTGTCCGGCTTTGGGACCCCCACTCCCATTGCCAACAGGGGCCTCAGATAGAAGAAATTGAAAGGATCTGCACGTGGCTAACATCAAGTCGCAGAAGAAGCGCATCATCACCGCCGAGAAGGCTCGCATGCGCAACAAGTCCGTCCGCTCTGAGCTAAAGACCGCTGTCAAGCGCGTCTACGCTGCTGTTGAGGCTAAGGACGCCGAGCTCGCCCAGGCTGAGGCCAACAAGGCTGGCCGCCTTCTCGACAAGGCTGCCTCCAAGGGCATCATCCACAAGAACCAGGCTGCCCAGCGCAAGTCTGGCGTCCAGAAGCTCGTGAACACCATCAAGTAGCTTCTCGCACAAGCGAATCTTGGAAGCCCCGTCGGCGTGCTGGCCGGCGGGGCTTCTTTTGTACGGGGCAATATGGGTCTGGGCCGGGGCCGGCTGGCGGGCATATTGTGACCAGCGCGGTAGCCTCCGAATTCGCCCCTCTATGAGGTAGAATCAACCCCATGACTACTACAGACACCTCCCACATCAGGAACTTCTCCATCGTCGCCCACATCGACCATGGCAAGTCCACCATTTCCGACCGCATCCTCGAGCTCACCCACACAGTTGAGGAGCGCGACATGGAGTCGCAGCTGCTCGACACGATGGACATCGAGCGCGAGCGCGGTATCACCATCAAGTCCAACGCCGTCCGCGTGCTCTATAACGCCGACGACGGCGAGACCTACCAGTTCAACCTCATCGACACTCCGGGCCACGTCGACTTCACCTACGAGGTGAGCCGCTCTCTGGCCGCTTGCGAGGGCGCCGTTCTGGTGGTCGACTCCACGC
>CAVIES010000116.1:0-6215 GCA_963641675.1 Anaerovoracaceae bacterium | reverse complement strand
TGGTTCGCAGCGATTGCACGCTCGCTCAGTTTTACGGTGATTTAATGCCAAAGCTCCGGGTAGACCCTCATGTTGGGCTTCGAAAACCGCAGGTAAATAGCTTGCGCCCATGAAGACTATTTGGCCAAGTGCCAACAAAACACCATTAAACTCAACGAGCACGCACAGCAGCGTTAGCCGGCGGCTCGGGGTGCCGCGGCTGGCGAGATTCCGCACGAGCCGGAGGTGACTTAATGTGGCCTCGTGCGAGCTCAGGACTGCCTGAGCACGGCGTGGTATCCCTTGGCCCCGGCCCCGCGGGCCGCATATTCGCATGTTCCGCTATCATGTCTGCCCGTGACTTCGCATGAGCGAGGCTCGGCTTGATGGGCCGCAACCCCTTCCATCCGCGCTGTTCGGTTCCGATATCCAGCGCGTTACAAGCTAAAACCAAAGGAGACATACCCATGCTCAAGAGCCTGATGGAGGACTACAAGGTCCTTCTGAGGAGCGTGCCGGCACCCACCGTCACGATCTTCGTCGTCTGCGTCATCGTCATGAACCTGCTGGCCAACAAGGAGCTCATCAGCCTGCCGTACCTGGCGCTGGATTGCGGCTTCACCGTAAGCTGGGTTTCGTTCCTCTGCATGGATATGATCTGCAAGCGCTTCGGCGCCAAGGCCTCCGTCATGGTGAGTGTGCTGGCGCTTCTCGTGAACCTCGCCGTCTGCATCCTCTTCTGGCTCATGAGCCTCACCCCCGGCATGTGGGGCGCCTACTACGACACCAACTCCCTCGAGGTAAACGCCGCGCTCAACTCCACCTTCGGCGGCTCGTGGTACGTCGTGCTCGGAAGCTCGCTCGCCATGCTCGTCTCGGCCTTCGTGAACTCCTTCATCAACCAGGCCATCGGCAAGCTCGAGCACAAGGACACCTTCGGCGCCTTCGCGCTGCGCTCCTACGTCTCCACCGGCATCGGCCAGTTCGTGGACAACCTCGTGTTCGCCATCGTGGTCTCGCACATCTTCTTCGGCTGGACGTGGCTGCAGGTCTTCACCTGCTCGCTCACGGGCGCCGTGGCGGAGCTCCTCTGCGAGGTGCTGCTCTCGCCCGTGGGCTTCCGCGTGGCCAAGAGCTGGGAGACCGAGAACGTCGGCGAGGCCTACCTCAAGCGCATCGAAGCGCAGCAGTAAGAGAGTCACCTTGGAGCCCTCGCCCAGCGAGGGCTCTTTTCTATAACGCGAAACGGCCGCGCGACCGTCCCGCCCCGCCCCGCCCCGCCCTATGATGACGGGGAAATGCTCCAGCGCGGGAAGAGCCCCAAGGAGGCAACCATGACAAGCAATGACACCACGGCCGCAGACGCGCCTCTGAACGTCCTCATCACCGGCACGTCCTCCGGCATCGGCCTTGCCTGCGCCCAGCTCTTTCTCGAGCGCGGGCACAACGTGGCCGGCTTGGATGTGCAACCCGCCGCTATCGCCCACGAGCGCTACACGCACTACGTGGCAGACGTCACCAAGCCAGAGGAGTTCCCCGAGCTTTCCCCCAACGTCATCGTGAACAATGCCGGCGTGCAGGGCACGGGGCGCGACCTTGAGGTCAACCTCACGGGCACCATCAACGTCACCGAGCGCTATGCCTTCACGGGTGAGAAGACGGGCGAGCGCAGGGAGCTTGGCAAGGTGCCGGCGCCGGGGCTCGTCAGCGTGGTGAACGTCGGCAGCGCAAGCGGCCACACCGGCTCGGAGTTCGCGGCCTACGCGGCCTCGAAGGGAGGCGTGCTCGCCTACACCAAGAACGTCGCCACGCGCCTGGCTCCGCAGGCCACCTGCAACAGCGTGGACCCAGGCGGTGTCATCACCGAGCTCAACCGCCCCGTGATGGAAGACGAGCGCATGTGGGCGCGCATTATGGAGCTCACCCCGCTCAGGCGCTGGGCCACGGCCGAGGAGATCGCTGAATGGGTCTACTTCGTTGCCGTCACCAACCGCTTCATGACCGGCCAGAACCTCCTCATCGACGGCGGAGAAGCCGGCCGCACCGAGTTCGTCTGGCCGGAATAGGCGACCAAACATACCTGCCCGCAGGTTCACCCAAACAAACGCCAACAAAAAGGCCCGGGACGTTCGAGCGTCCCGGGCCTTGTGCTTGCTATGCGGTCTTCCCTAGTCGACGCGCTTGTCGCCCATGAAGAAGAGGGCAACCGTGCCGGGGCCGGTGTGCGAACCGATGACGGTGCCGATGTCGTTGATGCGGACCTTGCCCTTGAGCTTGGGGAACTTCTCCTCAACGAGGTCGCGGACGGCCTCGGCGTCCTCGCGGCAGGCGCTCATGGAGATCATGCACTTGCCGTCGTAGTCATGGCCGTTCTGCGCGTGCTGCTCCATGCGCTCCACCACGGTCGTCACGGCCTTGGACTTTTTGCGGATCTTGTCACGTGGGATGAGCTTGCCCTCGTTGCTCACGTTCAGCACGGGGCAGATCTTGAGGGCGTTGCCAAAGAAGCCGCTCACGCGGGAGACACGGCCGCCGCGGACGTAGCTCGTGAGGTCGGTGGAGAAGAACCAGTGGTGCACGTTCAGGCGGTTCTCGAGCGCCCAGGCGTAGGCCTCGTCGATGGTCTTGCCCTCATCGCGAAGCTCGCAGAGGTACTCGACGAGCATGCCGTAGCCGGAGCTTGCGCCCAGCGAGTCGACGACGACGATGCGGCAGCCCGGGTAGTCGTGGCGAATCTGGTCGGCGGCGAGCTCGGCGGCACCGTAGGCGCCGGAGATGCCGCTGGAGAGCGAGACGTGCAGGACGTTCTCTCCGGCCGCGATGAGCGGCTCCCAGAGCGAGAGGAACTCGCCGACGCTCACCTGCGAGGTGGTGGGCGTAGCGCCGTTCTCGATGTTGGCATAGAACTCGGCCGGGGTAATGGAAGTGTAGAGGTCATCCAGGTGGTCGACGCCACCGTCGTTCCAATGGAAGCACGCAAAGGGAATCTCGTGCTCGTCGAAGAAGCTCTTGGGGAGGTCTACGGTCGAGCAGCAGGTAAGCGTGAAGTTGGCCATCTAAGCTCCGTCTTTCTCAGCTTATGCGGGTTCATGCATCTTGGCCCATCAAATCAAACTTTATTGAATAGAGCCAATTACTACCGATTGTAGCGCTCGCCCTGCCTTCAACCAGACATAAAAATGGGCGCCGCCAACGAATCACTGGCAGCGCCCCAGTTGTGTCACAGATTGAAGTAGTGATTTAGAGCATGGAGCCGAAGTCGCTCACGATAATCTGGCCGGTGACGGCGCGGGACTCGTCGCTAGCGAGGAAGAGGGCGATGTTTGCCACGTCCTCGGGCTGGCAAGACTGCGTCTTCATGTTGCTGTGGGCCATCATGGCGCCGATCATGTCGGGGTCGAGGTCGGCCGGGTTGGTGCCCATGGTCATAGGCGTGATGATGTTGCCAGGGCACACGGCGTTGCAGCGGATGCCGTCGGCCTGGAAGCGCAGGGCGGCGTGCTTGGTGACGCCGATGACGGCGGCCTTGGTGGAGACGTAGACGGCGCCGCCGCAGCCCTTCTCGCCAGCGACGGAGGCGATGTTGACCACCGAGCCGCCGGTGGTCATGCGCTTGGTTGCGGCGCGCATGCAGCGCATGGTGCCCTTCTGGTTGGTCTCGACGATACGGTCGAGGTCCTCGTCGGTGAAGCGGTCGATGGGCTTGAGGCCGCTCTCGAGCACGCCGGCGTTGTTCACGAGGATGTCGATCTTGCCGAAGGCCTGGACGGCGGCCTCCATGAGGGCCTCGGGGTCCTCGGGCTTGGAGATGTCGCAGACCTGGGCGAGCGTCTTGCCGCCGGACTGGTTGATCTCGCGCGCGACCTCGTCGAGCGCCTCCTTGCGGCGAGCGGCCATGACGACGCTCGCGCCCTCGGCGGCGAACAGCTTGGCGATGGCGGCGCCCACGCCGGAGTTGGCACCAGTGACGACGGCGACCTTACCTTCGAGTCTCCTCATAAGAAACCTCCCGTTGTGCCGTATATGCGGCGGTTTGGCCGGAAGCGATCCGGCATGTTTGCAAGCCGGGTGCCCCCACCCAGCTTTTTTCGCAGCATAAGGTATCGCATGCAAAAGCCCCGCCGGCCACGAATCTGGCAGGCGGGGCTTAGGTTTGCTCAAGCGGCTATGTCTGTGTTGGGTCTATGTTGGCCCAGGCGCAGGCACCTAGCAGCAGTTACTTGAGGGTCGCGTACATGACGGCCTTGATGGTGTGCATGCGGTTCTCGGCCTCGTCGAAGACGACGGACTTATCGGACTCGAAGACCTCGTCGGTGACCTCCATCTCGGCAATGCCGAACTGCTCGTTTACCTCCACCGCGGTGGTGGTGTTGAGGTCGTGGAAGCTGGGCAGGCAGTGCATGAAGATGGCGTTCGGGGCGGCCTTGGCCATAGCGGCGGCGTTGACCTGGTAGGGCGAGAGGAGCTTGATGCGCTCGCCCCAGATGTCGGCCGGCTCGCCCATAGAAACCCAGATGTCGGTGTAGACGACGGTGGCGCCGGCAAGGCCCTCGTCGAGGTCCTCGGTGAGGGTCACGGTGCAGCCGTTCTCGGCGGCGATGGCCTGGCACTGCTCCACGAGCTCGGCGGGCGGCATCTGGGCGGTGGGGCCGCAGGCGCAGAAGTCGATGCCGAGCTTGGCGCAGACGACCATGAGGGAGTTGCCCACGTTGTTGCCGGCGTCGCCCATGAAGGTGAGCTTGTTGCCGGCGAGCTTGCCGGTGTGCTCGCGCACGGTGAGCATGTCGGCGATCATCTGCGTGGGGTGGAACTCGGTGGTGAGGCCGTTCCAGACGGGGACGCCGGCGTTGTCGGCGAGGTCCTGGACGATTGCCTGGGCAAAGCCGCGGTACTCGATGCCGTCAAACATGCGGCCGAGCACGCGGGCGGTGTCCTCGATGGACTCCTTCTTGCCCATCTGGGAGCTCTTGGGGTCGAGGTAGGTGACGCCCATGCCGAGGTCCATGCCGGCGACCTCGAAGCTGCAGCGGGTGCGGGTGCTGGTCTTCTCAAAGAGCAGGACGATGTTCTTGCCCTCGAGCCACTTGTGGGGCTGGCCGGCCTTCTTCATGGCCTTGAGCTCGGCCGCGAGGTCGATGAGGTAACGGATCTCGTCCGGGGTATAGTCGAGGAGCTTCAGGAAGTTGCGACCAGAGAGGTCGACGCCCTTGGCCGCGTAGGTCTCGTCCGCCTTGGTGTGGTTCATGGTCTTCTCCTTTTACGCCGCTTATGCGTGAAAGCGGGATTAATATTCAGAATCTTGCATAAATGCGGCCGAAGTCGCGTGTTTCGTGATTATAGCCAGTAAATCTAGCCAAAGCAACTGCTAGACGGAGCGATGCGGCTCGATGTTAATGACGACGAAAGCTTTGCGACGGAGGTTAACGCGACATGGCGCCAAGCCCACGGCGCCGATGCTGGTTTTCACCCGCGCACCGCAACCTCCGGCATAGCTGCCAGAGACAGTCGCAGGGCAGCGCTCGCGTGCTCCCCTACCTCGCCTGGATCTCCGCCACGATGGAGTCGTCGAGCTCGCGGTACTCCTCGGGCACGGTGCCGAGCTGGCAGAGGAAGGCGTTGGCCACGGCCTCGGCCTGCTCGCGGCGGGTGCCGGCAAGGGCGAGGTTGCCCTGGGCCTCGTAGCCGTCGGCGATGCGCAGCAGAGCGTAGGAGACGTAGACGGCGAGCGAGTCGGCGATGCCAGAGAGCTCCATCATCGTCACGAGCGAGGTGGAGTCGAGCGAGAGCGCCGTGGCGCCGTCGAGGTCGAGCAGGTTGCCAACGGCCTCCTCGAGGTCGGCGATGGCGTCCGGGTCGGCATCGAGCACCGCGGCGCGGAGCCTGCGGCCGAGCACCTGGCCAAAGCGCCTGGTCATCTCTGTAATGTAGTCACGCTGGAGCATTTCAGACTCCCCTGAAGTCGTTAGCCAAACATCGCCATTCTATGCCCGGCAAGGCGCCAACCTCAACGGGTTACGAACTAACGCTCCCGCCCGAATTCATCCGGGCGGGAGCCAAAAGCAATCCAATTTGCAGGCAAGCCAGCGTGCGACCTCTGCAGGGCAGACAAAGGCCGCCGTCGAAGCCCGCCCTAGACGCCCTCGGGAGGGGTGAGGCCCAGGTGCTCAAAGGCGGCGTAGGTGGCCTGGCGTCCTTGCGGCGTGCGGATGATGAGGCCGCGTTGCAAGAGATAGGGC
>CAVIES010000115.1:0-6257 GCA_963641675.1 Anaerovoracaceae bacterium | reverse complement strand
GCGCCGGCACGCTGGGCCTTGCCGAGGGTGACACCCCCGAGCGCCGCCTTGAGGTTCCCGAGCCCCACGTGCGCAGGGAGGCCTTCATCGTGCCCGCCAACGTCTGCTTCGTGGGCGAGGGCATGCCGGGCCTTGCGCACGGCACCAAGAGCTCCGGCGCGTGGCGCGTGGCCTCGCAGGCGCTCTCCTACGAGTACCTCTGGAACGAGGTGCGCGTGCTCGGCGGCGCCTATGGCTGCGGCTTCCGCTGCACCGGCGACACGCTGCTGCAGATGTACTCCTACCGCGACCCGGCGGTTGACCCCACCATCCGCCGCTTTGAGGACGCCGCCGCCTGGCTTGCCAACTGGGAGCCCACGGCCGAGGAGCTCGAGGGCTTCATCGTCGCCAGCGTCTCTGGCATCGACGCGCCCGTGAAGCCGCGCGCCCTTGGCCGCAGGATCGACGCCCGTCGCCTCTCCGGCCGCGATGCCGAGTGGCGCGCACGTCGCCGCGCCGAGGTGCTTGCCACCACGACCGAGCAGCTGCACGATCTTGCCAAGCCCCTCGCGGAGCTTCCCGAGAGCCGTGGCATCTGCGTGTTCGGAGGCAAAGAGCAGATTGAGGCGAGCAACCTCGACCTCGACGCCATCGAACTCTTCAGCGCGGAATAATCAGCGCGCCCTCCTAACCTGACGGGGAGGGGAGCACATACCTCCGATCGGGGACAGATTTGCTTCGCAAATCCCCCTTAGCCCGTTCAACCTGCTCGGGCGGAGACCATATACCTCCGATCGGAGACAGATTGCTTCGCAATCCCCCTTAGCCCCTCACTCCGGCATATGGTCTCCGCCCTTTTGGTGCCGTTGCAGGCTATTCCGCCCGCAAACCTTGCGGGCGTCGAGGTCTTGGAGCTATGGCGCCGGGAGACGGAGGTGCCACTCGTTGGTTTCACGTTAAAGCGCCCGTCGTCGCACTTTGTGCGGCTCCGGGCGCCTGGTGGTAAAACCTCTTTTTATTAATTGGTAGTTAGACCAGCACGTCTTCCAGGCTGTGCTTGGGGACGTGGTGGGTTGTGGACTCGTCGCGCCAGTAGGTGGTGGTGCCGTCGGGGCTTGCGCTCATGGGCTCCAGCACCACCTTCTCGGCCGGGCGGCCGAGGGCTAGCACCATGAGGGGCTCGACGCCCGCAGCGGTAAGGTTCAGGGCCTCCGCCACCTTGGCCTTATTGAAGGCATGAAGCATGCAGCCTCCAAAGCCTGCCTCGGTCGCAGCCAGAAGCATCGTCTGGGCCGCAATGCCCTCGTCCACCGCCGTGGTAGCGCCGTGGCCCGCGTCGCAGATGACGACGTAGCCCGTCGGGCGCTCGCCCTTGGCGGGGCCATCCCAATCCGGCAGGGCGCCAGCCCACTTGAGCTGGGCGAACACGGCCTCGCGCTCGGCGGCCGCACTCACCACGCGGTAGCGCAGCGGCAGGCGGTTGGCGCCGCTCGGCACGATGCGCGCAAGGTCCACGAGCTTCACCAACAGGGCCTCTGGGATGGGGTCGGCCTCGTCAAAGCGGCGATAGCTGCGGCAGGCGCGGACGTTTTCCGCAAACTCAACCAGGTCAAAGTCCTTCTCGGCGGCAGATGCCAGTTCCTCAAGCTCGCTCATGGTTCCTCCTCGCGGCGCGCGGCCGCCAAATAGTTAGTCGATAAGTCCAAAGTGGCGAAGGGCGTTCGGGATGCCCTCCTTGTCCACGTCGGTGGTGACGTAGTTTGCCGCGGCCTTGGCGTCTTCCGTGCCGTTGCCCATGGCCACGCCTATCTCGCAGAACTCCAGCATGCCGGCATCGTTGCCGCCGTCGCCAAAGGCGATGGTCTCCTCGCGCTTAAGACCCATGTGCTCCAGCGTGCGCTTGATGCCCTCGGTCTTTCCGCTCGTGGCCGGCACGATGTCGCAGAAGATGTCGCACCAGCGCGTGACGATGCAGTCGGTCATGAGCTCCTTGGCGATGTAGTCGCGCTCGGGCGGCAGGAAGGCGCAGAACTGGTAGACCGGCTTCTTCATCTCCTCGTTGAAGTCACCCTGGGGGTAGTGGCCGTTCACGAGCTCCTCGAGCTCGAGTACCTTCTCAGAGCGACGGTTGCAGAAGGTGCCCTGGCTGTTGAGCAGAAGCGCGTCGAAGACGCCGTCGTTCACGTAGCCCACAAAGCGCTCGGCCGTCTCGTGCGCGATGGGCACGTCGGAATAGATGCCGTCCTTATCGATGCAGACCGAGCCCGTCATGGTGATGTAGGCGTCAAAGCCCTCCTCCAGGCCGGGGAAGCCCTCGGCGATGCAGCTCGGCAGCTCGTGGGGCGGGCGGCCCGTGCAGAGGACGACCTTGATGCCCCGGCGGTGGAGCTCGGCCAGGGCGTCCTTGGTGCCCTGCGGGATGAGATGGTCGGTCTTGGCGCTCAGGAGCGTGCCGTCGACGTCGAAGAAGGCTGCCTTGATCACGCGCGTTCCTTTCCTTGGGTGTTCCGCTAACAGAATAGCAGCGTGCAGGCCTTAGCAATAAGTGTCAGGCACAGCCCGTACAATGTCTGTACGTAAACGGCGTCCCGGGAGGAGGGGCACATGGAGGCAATAGAGGTCCTGCGCCAGACCTTTGGATACGCGGAGTTTCGCCCGCACCAGGCAGAGATCGCGGAGGCCGCGCTTGCTGGGCGCGACGTCATGGCCGTGATGCCCACCTCCGCCGGCAAGTCCATCTGCTATCAGGTGCCCGCGCTCGTGCGCGGCGGGCTCACGGTGGTGGTCTCCCCTCTCATCTCGCTCATGGCAGACCAGGTGACGGCGCTTCGCCAGCTGGGCGTGGCGGCGGCTTGCCTCAACAGCTCGCTTTATGCCGGCGAGCGCGAGGCCGTGCTGGCAGATGCCGGCGAGGGGCGCCTGAACCTCCTCTACGTGGCGCCCGAGCGCTTGGATGACGAGGCGTTTCTCGAGGTCGTGCGCACGCGCGGCCTCACGCTGCTCGCCATTGACGAGGCACACTGCATCAGCCAGTGGGGCAACGACTTCCGCCCCAGCTACCAGCGCATCAGCGAGTTTTTGGAGGCCCTGCCCGCGCGCCCGCCCGTGATGGCGCTCACGGCCACCGCCACGCGCCAGGTGCGCGAGGACATCGAGGCTTCGCTCGGCCTCGTGGAGCCGCTCCGCGTGGTCGCGAGCTTCGACCGTCCCAACCTCTCCTTTGCCGTGGAGCGCCCGGACGGCAAGAAGGCCAAGGACCGTGCGCTCCTCTCCTTCGTGCGCGAGCGCGCCGAGCGCTCGGGCATCATCTACTGCATGAGCCGCAAGGCCACCGAGCAGGTCTGCGAGGACCTCTGCGCGGCGGGCATCGCCGCCACGCGCTACCACGCCGGGCTCACGGCCGAGGAGCGCGACCGCAACCAGCTCGACTTCATCTACGACCGCAAGAGCGTGATGGTTGCCACCAACGCCTTTGGCATGGGAATAGACAAGAGCAACGTGAGCTACGTGGTGCACTACAACCTGCCGCTCTCGCTGGAGAACTACTACCAGGAGGCGGGCCGCGCTGGCCGTGACGGCACGCGCGCCGAGTGCCTTCTGCTCTACTCCGCGGGTGACGTCCACACGGCGGAGTTCCTACTGGCTCACGGCGAGGACGCCGAGCTCACGGCCGAGCAACGCGCCGTCAAGCAGGCGGCGGACGCCGAACGCCTGCGCCAGATGGTCTTCTACGCCACCACCACCGACTGCCTGCGCTCGTTCATCCTGCGCTACTTTGGCGAGGAGGCGCCGGCCTTCTGCGGCAACTGCGGCAACTGCCTGGCAGACTTTGACGAGGCAGACGAGCGCACGAACGCGCTCAAGGTCGTGAGTTGCGTGGCCCGCGTGCGCCAGAGGGCGCGCACGGAGGGCTGGTTCGCGGACTCGGTGGGCGCCGGCACCATCGTGGACATCCTGCGCGGCTCGCGCTCGCAGAAGATGCTCGAGCGTGGCTGGGACAGTCTCTCCACCTACGGCATCATGGACGAGGTGCCCGTCACGCGCATCCGCGCCATCATCGACGAGCTGGTGTATCGTGGCGTGCTCGCCCGCTCGCAGGGCAACTACCCCACCATCTCGCTCGGGACGGGGGCGGCGAAGTTCCTCCACTCTGAGGAGCCCTTTGTGATGAAGGTCGCCAAGGGCAAGCCACGCGCGCCCAAGCGCGAGGAGCGCAGGCGCGCCCGCACGGGCGACGCGCCCGAGCTCACGCCCGAGCAGGAGGAGCTCTTCGAGCGCCTGCGCAAGCTCCGCCTCGGCCTCGCCCGCGAGCAGGACATCGCGCCCTTCATGGTCTTCAGCAACGCCACGCTCGAGGACATGTGCCGCAAGCTACCCCAAACTCCGGAGGAGCTCCTCGAGGTGAGCGGCGTGGGTGCCAAGAAGGCCGAGACCTACGGCGAGGCCTTCCTCGCGGCCATCGCCGGCGAGGAGCCCGCGACCAGTTCGGAAGAGGAATAGGGCGCGCGGCCGGAGCGTCGCGCCGACGCGCTTCACTCGGCTTGCGGCCGTCATGCCACAGCGCCGGCACCGCACCCAAGCCCCGAAACCTCCACGCAACCTGCGAGCTGCGCTTCTCGGCTACAATCTGCACCACTGAACAGAAGCCTCGCACGCCGGCGGCCGCCGGCACGAAAAGGAGACCACATGCGCACCGTGAACATCGGCATCATCGGCCTTGGCACCGTTGGTGGCGGCGTGGCAAAGACCATCATCGCCCACCACGACGACTACGTCGCCAACTACGGCATCGACCTTGCCATCACCCGCGGCTGCGCACTCGAGGTTGAGGCTGCCCGCGCCTGCGGCATCGCCGATGAGGCCTTCACCACCGACTGGCACGACGTCGTCTCCGACCCTTCCGTTGACGTCGTGGTCGAGCTCATCGGCGGCGAGCACCCCGCCACCGAGATCTACGAGGCCGCCTTCGCCGCCGGCAAGCACGTCGTCACCGCCAACAAGGCCCTGCTCGGCCGCCACGTGGAGGCGCTGGCCGCCAAGGCGCGCGAGAACGGCGTGCAGCTCAAGTGCGAGGCCAGTTGCGGCGGCGGCATCCCCATCGTGAGCACGCTCGAGCGTGACCTTGTGGGCAACAAGATCCTCACCATCGCCGGCATCCTGAACGGCACCACCAACTACATCCTCTCCCGCATGGAGAGCGAGGGCGCAGACTACGCCGACGTGCTTGCCGACGCCCAGGCCAAGGGCTACGCCGAGGCAGACCCCTCCGCCGACGTCGACGGCTTTGACGCCGCCAGCAAGACGGCGATCCTTGCCTCCATCGGCTTTGGCACCCGCGTCACCACCGACGACGTCTTCCAGCAGGGCATCCGCACCATCGCCGCAGAGGACATCGCCGTGGCGCACGACCTCGGCTACACCATCAAGCTGCTGGGCATCGCCCGCAACACCGCCGAGGGCGTGGACGTGCGCGTGCACCCCACGATGATCCCGCTCGACCACCAGCTCGCCAAGGTCTCTGGCGCCATGAACGCCGTGTACGTGGTGGGTGACGCCGTGGGCGAGACCATGTTCTACGGCGCCGGCGCGGGCTCCTTCCCCACCGCGAGCGCCGTCGTGGGCGACATCCTCACGCTGGCAGACCCCATCTCCAAGGGCGCCGCGCCGCTTCCCGAGGCCGAGCCCTTCCAGCACACGCTGCCGCTCCGCCCGATGGACGCACTCGAGACCAAGTACTACGTGCGTCTGCGCGTGGCCGACCGCGTCGGTGCCCTGGCAGAGACCGTGAACGTCTTTGCCAAGCACGACATCTCGATCAGCCTCATCAACCAGCTCGAGGACGGCGACGCCGACTCTAGCTCCTGCTCCGTCATCTTCCTCACGCACAAGGCGCTCGAGAAGAACATGCAGGCAGCTGCCGCCGAGCTTGCCGAAGCCGCATGCGTGGCCGAGGTCGCCAACGTCCTGCGCATCGAGGACACTGCCGCCTGGACCGACGGCGTGATGGCGAACTAAGGCCAATCACACATCAACGAATAGAGGCCGTCACTCTCTTGGGAGTGACGGCCTCTTGCAATGCCGTGGGTCTACCTAGATACCTACGCCAGGGCGGCTTCGATGGCGGCGTTGAAGTAGGGCAGGTCATCCGGACAGCGGCTGGTGATGAGGACCTGGCCGTCGGAGTCGTCTACGTGGGCCTGCTCGTCCACCCAGACAAAGCCGCCGTTCTCCATGTCGATGCGGTTGAACTCGCAGCTGGTGACCGTCTTGCCCTTGGC
>CAVIES010000114.1:0-6263 GCA_963641675.1 Anaerovoracaceae bacterium | reverse complement strand
CAGCCCGAGCGCCCTTGAGCAGCGCGCCTACCACGGTTCGCCCTACAACTTCGACTCCTTCACCATGGCACACATCGGCACTGGCGAAGGCTCCTACAACCACGGCTATGGGCTTTACTTCACGCTCAACCGCCGTGTGGCAGAACGCTATCGTGACGCGCTTGTGGGCGGCGACTACACGGTCAACGGCAAGCCGATTGCGAACGACATCTACAGCGAGGACGCGAACGAGCGTGCGGCGGCGTACGTCCTGCGAGAGATTCCCGACGCGCAGCGCGGCAAGAAG
The DNA here is from genome assembly GCA_963641675.1 of Anaerovoracaceae bacterium. GTDB lineage: Bacteria > Actinomycetota > Coriobacteriia > Coriobacteriales > Atopobiaceae > Parolsenella. The sequence goes on along the minus strand of CAVIES010000114.1, from coordinate 5,977 downwards.
CTGAGTGACGCTGCGGTGCGCAAGGCGGCACGCACGGCACTGGGGCGGCTCAACGAAGAGCGGCAGGCGGGGCAGATCGATGAGAAGCTTGCTACGGCTACCTTCAACAGTCTTGCGGCCATGGCTCGCGCTCCAGGTGAACACGCCTTTGGCTATACCCGAAACGAAGGCGGGCGTGTTTACGACGTGGAGATCCCGGATTCGGATGTCCTGCTGCAGGAAGCAGCGACGGTTGATGAGCAACCGGAGAAAGTGAAGCTCGCGCTGAAGAACCTCGCGTCCGACCTGACGCTCGAGAGTGCTGACCACTCAGGGCAGGTATCTCCGCGCGACCAGGCGCGCACGCGCGTGATCGAGCTTATCGGCAGCGGCACCGCTGAGGCGCGCGACGTCTACGGGTGGATCTCGGTCTATGCCGGCGGCGGCAAGGACGCGTCGGACCTGCTCGACCTCTACGGCATCAAGGGCATGGAATACTCCACGCCCGAGGACGGCAGCTGCGCATGCATCTGGGACGAGAAGTCGATCCGCATCCGGCGGCAGCTTGATCAGACGGCCTACCACGGCTCGCCGAACGACTTCGACAAGTTCACGCTCGACCATATCGGCGAAGGCGAAGGCGCGCAGGCTCACGGCTGGGGGTTGTACTTCTCGCTTGTCCGTGAGGTTGCGCGAGGGTATCGGGACAAGCTGACAAGCACTACCTACCTTGTCGGCGGCCGCGACGCAAACGAAGTCCGCGCCGAGATTGAGCGCAAGGCGAAGCCCGGCACCAAGGACGGGCAGAAGTGGCTCGAGCGCCTGGAGGCCTTTGATGAGTGGTGCGTACGCATGAACCCGGATGAGGTGAAGGCCGCGCACGACGAGGGCACCGTTTCGGACGACGCGTTCAATTGGTTCCAGAACGAGATCCTTCCGAACATCGCGGCCAAGTCTCAGGGGCGCTTGTACGCAGTGGAGATCCCCAATGATGACGTAATGCTCCGCGAGGGCGCATCCTTCAGAGAGCAGCCGGAGAAGGTGCAGGAAGCGCTGCGCAGCATCATGAAGGACGTCGAGAAGAAGAATCAGCGTTTCTTCAAGAAGTGGCAGAAGGAAACCATCGGGCGAGTCGAAAACGGCGGGATGTTCTTCTACTTCAACGACACGAAGGCGAAGTTCCTCTCGATGCTGAAGGCGGCCAAGTCCCCCGAGGACGTCCTTGGCGGGGAGGGCTCCAAGTTCTGGCAGGAGCTGCGCCAGTCTTTCGAAGACGAGAAGGCGCGCGCCTTGGCAGACGGACGCGTGACGGACTCCTACTACGCAGACATGGATGCCGGCAACGCGATGGACAACGTTGCCGCCGAGTTCCGCTCGCTGCGCGACAAGGAAAACGACTTCCCCGACTTGGTGAACGGCGGGACGGACATTTATGCCAGCCTGTCCGGATACCTGGGCAGCGACAAGAAGGCCTCGCTGCTGCTCGACAAGTATGGCGTTAAAGGGATCCGCTACGACGGTGAGCGCGATGGCGAGTGCGCTGTGATTTGGGATGACAAGTCCATTGAGATTCTCAAAACACTTGAGCAGGAAAAGGCCTCGGCCGCCATTGATCCGGACGGCGGTTCGCGCGGCACCTACTACCCCGACTCGAACGAGATTCACCTTTCGGACAACGCTGACCTGTCTACCTTCGCTCACGAGATGTCCCATTGGTATCTCGAGAACATCATGAAGGTGGCGCAGCTCTCTGAGGCCAGCGATTCGCTGAAGGCTGACGTCCAGACGATGCTTGACGATTTCGGACTGAAGAGTATCGATGAATGGAACAACATCGACTTCGGCGAGAAAGAGAAACTGCATGAGCGCTTTGCCTACCAGTTCGAGGGCTACCTCGCGGACGGCAAGGCTCCGAGCCGCAAGACCGAGGGCTTCTTCCGTCGGATGGGGCAGTGGGTTCGCGATGTCTACCGCGCGTGGACTGGCGGCGCCAAGACGGCGCTGGCGCAGCGCTACCGCGATCAGTTTGGTGAAGATCTGCCGGAGCTTTCCGAAGAGGTTCGGCGCGTGATGGACCGGATGATTGCCGGCGAGGATGCGGTGACCGAAGCGGAGCAGGCGGCGTCCCTCGAGCCGCTGTTCGCAGAAAAGCCGGATGGCGTGTCGGACGAAGAGTGGCGAACGTACCAGGAGCAGCACGACGCCGCGACGGCACAGGCCGCAGAGAAGCTCGCCGCCATGCAGGCGAAGGACGAGAAGTGGTACAACAGCGCGCGCGGCAAGGCACTGCGAGAGAAGCGGGCCGAAGCTAAGGAGATTCGCAACAAGATTCGCGAGCGCGTGGCGAAGCAGGTGAACAACCGGCCGGAGGCGCTGGCGATTGACGCGCTGAAGTCTGGCGGCAAAGCACTGGGCATTGAAAACCTCAAGATCAACCCCGAGTCCTTGAGTTGGCTCAATGTGACGCAGCTCGCGAAGCTGCGCACCATGGGGCTGCTCAAGAATGGCGGCGTGAGCGTTACCTTCGCCCGCCAGATGCTAGCACCGATGGCCCGCTTTAAGTCCGACAAGCAGATGATCAATCGCTTGCTGGCCTTTGGTGACCGCAGCGCACTGATCGAGAAACTCACAACAGACGAATGCCTCAAGAAGCATAGCGACCTGTTTGATCCGGCGAAGGTGGAGCAGGCAGTGACGGAATCGCTGCATGGCGAACTGCGCGAGCGCATGATTGCAACTGAGTTGCGCTTCCTCCTGGGTGAAGGGCGCGGCCGTGTTTACGTAGCAGCGGCGCGGGAAGCCGCCAAGGCGCTCATTGCCAAGACCGGCGTGCGCACGGCTAACGTGAAGACCTTCCTCAACGCCGAAAGCCGTGCAGCACGGCAGGCGGCGGCCGCGCTGAAGAAGGGCGATCGCGTGACGGCTGCGTACTTCAAGCGACAGCAGTTGGTGAATCATGAGGCGGCCGTGCAGGTGATCGAGTGCGAGAAGCGCGTGCGCAAGCTGAAGGAACTGCAGAAGCTGGTGTTCCGGAAGGATAAGAAGCTAGCGGGGCAGTACGACACAAATATCCTGGCCATTGCCCGAGTTATTCTGGCCAACGCCGGCGTGAGGCCGTTTGACGCCGAAAAGGCCGGCAACGAGACGCCAATGGAGCACTACCTCGACAAGGTGCTTAAGTACGACCCTGAAGTGGCAGCCGGCCTGCAGGCGTTCATCGACCGCCATCCCTACCGCGCTGCGGACCCGGACCCGGCAGAGATGACTGTTGCGGAGCTCAACGGACTCTACGAAGACGTGGATGCGCTGGTGCGTCTTGCGAAATCCGCTAAGACCGTTTTGGTTGACGGACGCAAGGAAGAGCTCGAGAACGTGGTAGCTGAGCTGGTGGAGAACATCGAAAAGACTGGTGACCCGGCTTATGCGCCGGGGCTCCACCAGGTGCCCACGAAGGCCGAGGAGCATCGCAAGCTCTACTTCACTGCGCGCGCTTTTCTGACACGCGTGGAAACGTGGTGCATCAACATGGACGGCGGCCGCGAGGACGGCGCCTTTACGCGCTACATCTGGCGGCCTATAGCGAAGGCCGCGGCCAAGTACCGCGTGGAGAACGCGCGCATGCAGAAGGCGTTCGCTGATCTGCTGAAGCCGATGGAGGCGAAGTGGGATGCTGCCGGCGAGATCGAAGCGCCAGAGCTCAACTACACCTTCACCAGGAAAGCGGAACTGATCGGCGCGCTGCTCCATTGTGGCAACGAGTCGAACAAGGAAAAGCTTCTGCGAGGCGGGCGCGGGGAGGACGCTATCTGGGCGGATGTCACACGCACTCAGGACGGCAAGGAGGTCGTGAGCACGGCGCGGTGGGACGCGTTCCTGTCCCGTTGCTTCGCGGAAGGCATCATCACAAAGGAGGACATGGATTTTGTCCAGTCCGTTTGGGACCTGCTCGAAGATACCAAAGAACTTTCGCAGAAGGCCTTCCGTGAGTACTACGGCTTTTACTTCGACGAGGTGAAGGCTACGCCGGTGGTGACCCCATTTGGTGTATACCGTGGCGGCTATGTACCAGCGGCAACTGACCCAGCGCGCGTGCCCGGGCGCGATAAACAGCTCGAGCAAGACCTGTTTGAAAGCTCCAACGAGTTCCTGGATACCATGCCGGTGACGCAGCCGGGCTGGACGAAGAAGCGCGTGCAGAAGTACTACAAGCCGCTGTCCCTCAATCCAGCTATGCTGGGTTCGCACATTCAGAGTGTGATGAAGTTCGCGATGATGGCGCCGACCGTGAAGAGCGTGCAGCGCATCATCAAGAATCGCGACTTCGCGGACGCATTGAGCCGGATCGACCCGCAGGCCATTTCTGATCTGCTCTCGCCGTGGCTGCGCCGTTCTGCGACGCAAACAGTCTCTTCGCCGACGAACTCTTTTGGCCGCATGTTGAACCGGTTCCGCGGGCTGGCAGGCATGAGTCTCATGGCCTGCAATGTGGTGAACACGCTGCAGCAGTACACCGGACTCACTATCGCCATGGATATTGTTGGCGCCAAGTACATGGGGCCGGCGCTGAAGCAGTACATCTTCAACGCAAAGGAGATGAACGAGCGTGTTATCGCTGTGTCGCCTTTCATGAAGGCGCGCCTCGATGACCTTCAGTTCGAGTTCCAAAGCGAGATGGACCGCATTGCGAGCGACCGTCCGCCCACGAAGCGCGAACAGATCACCAAGTGGCTGCAACAACATGCCTACTTCATGCAGACAGCGTGCCAGAAAACAATCGATGTGCCGGTGTGGCTAGCGGCCTATGACAAAGCTATTGCCGAGAACAAGAGCGATGAGGAGGCTGCAGACTACGCCGACGGCGTAGTGCGCCGCACACAGTCTTCGTTCGACCCGGAGGCCGTGGCGCGAGTCGAGACTGGTGACCCGCTAGCGCGTTCGATCCTGGTCTTCTACAACTACTTCAACATGCAGTTGAACCTGCTGGGGCAGCGGTGGAAGGAGGCCTCGAGCGCGCATGAGTACGGCAAGTTCGCCGGCGATGTGATGATGATTCTCGTCATCCCCGCGGTGTTGTCGGAAATTATCGCCCAGGCATTTACGGGTTTCGACACCGGCGACGACGATGACTGGGACGCGCTCGACGGGCTGCAGCTGATCATTAGCTCCACCTTCAAGAATGCGGTGGCCATGGCGCCGTACGTTGGCAACTTCATCAATCTTGCCGGCACAACAGCTGCCAAGAGCAATGTGCCAGGCATGTCGGACGCGGCAAAGATGCTTTTCGGCTCGAACCCGTACAACGACAAGCTAGTTTCTGTGCCGGTGGAAAGCCTTGTTGAGAATTCGCTGAAGGCCATTCCTTCGCTCTACAAGGCGCTGGCCGGCGAAGGTTCTGCCAAGACGGCCGCGCGCAATACGCTTGACGCACTGACCGCCGTTACCGGCATGCCGTTCTCGGCGGTGAAGAAGCCTGTTGGCTATCTGGCCGGCGTGGCCGCGGGTGACATTGAGCCGGAAACTCCGCTTGATGTCGCACGAGGCATTATCGGAGGCAAAGATGTGAACAAGTAGAATCGGGCAAAAGCAAACCCCGCCAAAGGTACGAACTCTGGCGGGGCGATCAAACATCCTCTGAAAGAAGGATATGGACGGAATTATAACAGCCGCAGTTGCGGTTGCGGCGTTGAGTTGCAATCTTACTTCTGTGAGCCCGGCAACTGAAACTATTAACAACACTGTTAAAAAGGTTAGGATAGCAAAAAGCCATGAATAATCAGGGCTACGAGAGTTGTCAGCTGTGCAAACAAACTACCATCCATCATATCCCTCGCGCTTGAACATTCCTGGATCCTTTGTTGTTAGAGAGGACCTGCTCAACGATCCTCTAAGGAAGCTATAGTCTATGGATTCTGCCCTCTCGTTCCATACCTGCAAAAAATTCATTTCACTGCTTCTGCGAGGGCGTCGTGGTTGCTTGCGCACCGTTGATAGAGTCGGC
>CAVIES010000113.1:0-6279 GCA_963641675.1 Anaerovoracaceae bacterium | reverse complement strand
GATGCACGACGACGGCAAGTGCAAGATCATCTTTGGCAAGATCGAGCCGGGCTGCTCCAGCGGCTACCACACCCACGAGGCCAACGCCGAGATCATCTACATGATCAGCGGCGAGGCAATCGTGGACTACGACGGCACCGAGGAGACCATCCATGCCGGCCAGGCCCACTACTGCCCCGAGGGCCACGCCCACTCCATGCGCAACGCCAGCGAGACCGAGCCGGCCGTCATGTTCTGCGTCGTGCCGGAGCACCACCTCGGCTAGCGCCTGCGCAGGCCGCAGCCCAGCCAATAACGAATAATGCGCAAACTCGTGACCCCATAGCCGCAAGCTATGGGGTTACGTCATAATGAGCGGCAAGCAACGGCGTCATCGAGGCCGCAAGCCGTGAGATGACAACGGGGCAATCGGCGCCCCGCCAGTGTCTTTTGGCTTGCGGTCTCGCTGGCGCCATTGCGCCGGCGCGCATGAACCCGAAGGAGCCCCATGACCCTCACGCAGCTTCGCTACATCGCCAAGGTCGCCGAGTGCGGCTCCATCACCGAGGCGGCGCGCCAGCTCTACATCTCGCAGCCCTCGCTCTCCTCCTCCATCCGCGACCTCGAGGGCGAGCTCGGCATCTCCATCTTCAATCGCAGCGCCCGCGGCATCTCGCTCACGCCCGACGGCAGTGAGTTTCTCTCCTACGCGCGCCAGATCCTTGAGCAGACCGAGCTCGTGGAGCAGCGCTACGCCCACGCCGCGCCCGCCAAGCGCCTCTTCGCCATCTCTTCGCAGCACTACGCCTTCGTGGTGAACGCCTTCGTGAAGCTGCTGGAGAGCGTGGAGGCCGACGAGTACGAGATGACGCTTCGCGAGAGCCGCACCTACGAGATCATCGAGGACGTCGCCGGCTACCGCTCCGAGCTCGGCGTACTCTACCTCTCCTCCTTCAACGAGAAGGTGCTGCGCAAGCTCATGCGCGAGAACCACCTCACCTACACGCCGCTCTTTGACGCGCGCCCGCACGTGTTCGTGAGCGACACGCACCCCTTCGCCGGCGACGAGAGCGTCACGCTCGCAGACCTCGATGCCTTCCCCTACCTCTGCTATGAGCAGGGCACGCACAACTCGCTCTACTTCTCGGAGGAGCTATTGCCCTTCGAGAGCCACCGCAAGCAGATCGTGCTCACCGATCGCGCCACCCTCTTCAACCTGCTACGCGGCGTGAACGGCTACACCATCAGCTCGGGCGTGCTCAACAGCGACCTCAACGGCGACGACATCGTCTCGGTGCCGCTTGTCACCGACGAGACCATGCAGCTCGGATACCTCACCAACGACCGCGCCCGTCTCTCCCCCATGGCCAAGCGCTACCTGGAGGAGCTCCGCGCCCTCGTAGCAGTCAGCGGCTACGAAGTGCTTGGGTAGAGCGCCTCGTGCGAACGCGGCACCAACGAAGCGAAAGGAACTGCTATGCAGATCAACAAGGTGGCCTTTATTGGTAAGGGGGCCGTGGGGCTGCTCTATGCCGACATGCTGGCGCGCACGCTTGGGCGCGAGAACGTCGTGTTCGTCATGGACGACGCGCGCTACGAGCGCCACGCTGCAGACGAGCTCACCATCAACGGTGAGCCCTGCGGGCTTAGGAGCGTCCGCGCGAGCGAGGCAGAGCCAGCAGACCTCGTGCTGCTCGCCGTGAAGACGACCGGCCTCGAGCAGGCGCTCGACACCATGGAGAGCGTCGTGGGGCCGGCCACGCGCATCCAGAGCCTCTGCAACGGCATCACGAGCGAGCAGCGCATTGCCGAGCGCTTTGGCTGGGAACGCACCGTGCTCGGCATCTGTCAGGGCATGGACGCCGTCTTTCTCGACGGCGCCCTCACCTACCAGAAGTGCGGCGAGATTCGCTTTGGCGCCGCAGCCGGCACGGACGCCCAGGTGGTCGCAGACATCGACGAGCTCTATACCCGCTGCGGCGTGCCCCACGTGATGGAGGCCGATGTGCTCCACCGCATGTGGGCCAAGCTCATGCTGAACGTCGGCATCAACCAGACCTGCATGGCCTACGGCGGCACCTACGGCAGCGCCACTGAGCCCGGAAGCGAGCAACGCCGCTGCTTCGTCGCCGCCATGCGCGAGGCGCTTGCCGTGGCAAACGCCGAGGGAGTTGCCCTTACCGAGGCGGACCTCAGCCAGATGTACGCCCTGGCGGCGGGCCTTGCCGCCGACGGCATGCCCTCCATGGCTCAGGACCGCATCGCACGCCGCAAGACCGAGGTTGAGGAGTTCTCGGGCACCATCTGCCGCCTCGCCAAAGAGCACGGCATAGAGGTTCCGCAGAACGAATGGCTCTACCAGCGCATCAAGGAGCTTGAGGCCAGCTGGTAGCAGAGGCGCATACGCAAAAGAGAGGGGGACGAGCTTTCGGGCTCGTCCCCCTCTTTGGTTTGGAAGGTCTTTCTCAGTCGGAACTAGTCGAGCTTGGCGAACGCCTGCTTGAGGTCCCAGATGATGTCGTCGGCGTTCTCGGTGCCGATGGAGAGGCGAATCGTGGACTGGGTGATGCCCTGGTCGGCGAGCTCCTCGTCAGTGAGCTGGGAGTGCGTGGTGGTGGCGGGGTGAATGGCGAGGCTCTTCACGTCGGCGACGTTGGCGAGCAGCGAGAAGATCTGCAGGTTGTCGATGAACTTCCAGGCAGCGTCCTTACCGCCCTTGATCTCGAACGTGAAGATCGAGGCGCCGCCGTTGGGGAAGTACTTGGTGTAGAGCTCGTGGTCGGGGTGCTCGGGCAGGCTCGGGTGGTTGACCTTCTCAACGTGCGGGTCGTTCACGAGGAACTCGACGACCTTCTTGGTGTTCTCGGCGTGGCGATCGAGGCGCAGCGACAGCGTCTCGGTGCCCTGGAGCAGGATCCAAGCGTTGAACGGGCTGATGCAGGCGCCCTCGTCGCGCAGCAGGATGGCGCGGACGTAGGTGGCAAAGGCGGCCGGGCCGGCGGCGTCAACGAAGCTAACGCCGTGGTAGCTCGGGTTGGCGTCGGCGATCTCCGCGTACTTGCCCGAGGCCTTCCAGTCGAAGTTGCCGCCGTCGACGATGACGCCGCCAAGGCTGGAGCCGTGGCCGCCGATGAACTTGGTGGCGGAGTGGACGACGATGTTGGCGCCGTGCTCGAGCGGACGGAAGAGGTAGGGCGTGCCGAAGGTGTTGTCGACGACGACGGGCAGGCCGTGCTTCTTGGCGATCTCGGAGATGGCGTCGATGTTGGGGATGTCGGAGTTGGGGTTGCCGAGGGTCTCGAGGTAGATGGCCGTGGTGTTGTCCTGGATGGCGGCCTCGACCTCCTCGAGGTTGTGGGCGTCGACGAAGGTGGCCTCCACGCCGAACTGCGGCAGCGTGTGGGCGAGCAGGTTGTAGGAGCCGCCGTAGATGGTCTTCTGGGCCACGACGTGGTCGCCCTTCTGGGCCAGCGCCTGCAGCGTGTAGGTGATGGCCGCGGCGCCGGAGGCAACGGCCAGGCCGGCCACGCCGCCCTCGAGCGCGGCGATGCGGTCCTCGAAGACGCTCTGGGTGGAGTTGGTCAGGCGACCGTAGATGTTGCCGGCGTCGGCCAGGCCGAAGCGGTCGGCGGCGTGCTGGGAGTTGCGGAAGACGTAGCTGGTGGTCTGGTAGATGGGCACGGCACGGGCGTCGGAGGCGGGGTCGGCGCTCTCCTGGCCAACGTGGAGCTGCAGGGTGTCGAAGCCGAAGGTGTGCTCGGGGTTGTTGACGAACTGGCTCATGATGTGTCTCCTTTTTGAGAGTTGAATCCGTTTTGGGTGGAAGTGCGGGTCTTGCGACGGGCGCTTACGAAAAAGCGCCCGGTAGCTCTATGCTCCCGGGCGCAAGTCTTAGGCGCTTGTGGCGTGCGATTCGCTAGGCGTTCGCGGCGGCGCGGCCAGACTCAGTGAGTGCCCGGGAGTTCATCATTCGCATGCACATCATCATGTTCGTGGTAGTCATTTCTGGGCACCTCCTCGTGCTCGGTCGCTTGCGTTGACGATGTTATACGCCCCGCGGATGTTATTCGTCAATACCCTACCGGAAAAGTAGGATTAACAGTTTGTTACACGGGGCTGAAAAGCTTGCAGTCGACTTTGTCTGCCAAGCCATAGGTTTAGCCTATGGAACTGTAGAGGTAATGGGAAGTACCACATAGGTGCAGCTTCTGGCAGACTCTTTCTTGGCCGGACGCACGGCCAACACCCGCTTACACATGCCAGAGATGGCCGAGATACAAAGGAGAAAGATCGCATGTCCTACCACTGGAACTCCCCCTTCCGCTATGACGTCGTCGGCAGCTTCCTGCGCCCGGAGTCCGTCCACCAGGCCCGCCACGACTACAACGAGGGCAAGATCGACGCCGAGCAGCTCAAGGCAGTCGAGGACGAGGCCATCCGCGACCTCGTCGCCAAGCAGAAGGCCGCCGGCCTGCACGTCATCACCGACGGCGAGTTCCGTCGCAGCTACTGGCACCTCGACTTCATGTGGGGCCTCAACGGCATCGAGCGCCGTGCCAGCCGCCAGGGCTACATGTTCCACGATGAGGAGACCACGGCCGACACCGCCGTCGTCACCGGCAAGATCTCTGGCGAGAACCACCCCTTCGTCGAGCACTTCAAGTTCGTGAAGGCTCTTGAGGAGGACGGCCAGGTCGCCCGCCAGACCATGCCCGCCCCTGCCCAGACCTACTCAGAGGTCGTGCTCGACCGCTGCGACGGCCAGGTGGAGAGCCTGCGCTCCGTCTATCCGGACGACGAGCAGCTCATCCAGGACATCGCCGCCGCCTACCGCACCGTGCTCGCCGAGCTCTACGCCGCCGGCTGCCGTAACGTCCAGTTCGACGACTGCACCTGGGGCATCTACTGCGACACCGACTTCGTCGAGAAGACCGGCATGAAGCCCGTCGACATCAAGCAGATCAGCGACCTTGGCGTGCGCATCAACAACCTCGCCCTCGAGGGCAAGCCCGCCGACCTCGTCGTCAACACGCACGTCTGTCGCGGCAACTACCACTCCACCTACGCCTTCTCCGGCGGCTACGACCCCATCGCGCCCTACCTCTTCGCCGATGAGAACGTCAACGCCTTCTACCTGGAGTTCGACACCCCGCGCGCCGGCACCTTCGAGCCGCTCAAGTACGTCGCCGACGGCAAGTACGTCGTCCTCGGCCTCGTGACCTCCAAGCAGCCCGGCCTTGAGGACGAGGAGCTCCTCGTCCAGCGCATCAAGGAGGCCTCGCAGTACGTGCCGCTGGACCACCTCTGCCTCTCCCCGCAGTGCGGCTTTGCCTCCTGCGAGTGCGGCAACAAGCTCACCGAGGACGAGCAGTGGGCCAAGCTCGCGCTCGTGAAGCGCGTGGCCGAGCGCGTCTGGGAGGACGCCAAGTAAGGCACGTCCGCAATTTGCACGCCATAAGGGCGGCGAGGTCTCTTGGGCCTCGCCGCCCTTTTGCTTGCGCGGTCGTATTGCCTTGGCTTGCCAGCCCCCCTACTCCGGCTTGCGGCGGATGCCGTGCCAGAGCCAATCCATGGGAATGTCGTCGCTGGGGTAGCCTGCCACGAGAATCGCCTGGGCGTGCACGCCGTAGTCACCGGTCTGGATCACAGCGCGACAACGATCGCGGAGCTCGTAGTAGTCGGGGATGTAATTCATGCGAGTGACCTTATCCTCGCCAAAGAGGTCCACGACGAACTGGTAATCCTTGGGGTTCACCTCGGGCATCACGTCGGTCACGATGGCCGCCTCAAAATCGCCGACCTCAAAGAGCGTGCCTGCGATGTCCTGGAAGCTCGGCGATCCCGTGACCGCCTCGAGGTCGAGGTATTCAACGCTCGGATCGAGCGGGTGAAGCGCCTTCTCGCAGGTACCGCTGCCAGCATCGGCGATGAAGAGCATCTCTCCATGGCGGATGCTCGCAACGATGGCCGCCAGGCGTTCGTTCAAAATTCGCTTTTTCACGGGGCTATTCCTTTCTGATTGGCTATGCCTAGATGCCGAGCTGCTCGTCGGTGAGCGCGTCGTCCTCCGTGAGCTCGCGAAGCACTCGGCAGGGGTTTCCAGCGGCAACGCAGCGTGGCGGGACGCTGCGCGTAACGACGGAACCCGCGCCGATGACGGCACCGTCGCCTATCTCCACGCCGGGAAGCACGACGACGTTTCCGCCGAACCAGACGTCGTTTCCGATTGAGATGGGGCGCGCGACCTCATAGCCGCGGTTGCGGTCGCGGGCAAGCATGGGATGGTTTGCCGTATAGAAC
>CAVIES010000112.1:0-6322 GCA_963641675.1 Anaerovoracaceae bacterium | reverse complement strand
CGCGCGAGAGGCGCGGCAGCTCGCTCACGATGCGGGCCTGTTCGCGTTGGTAGGCCACGGGCAGCTCGTCCCAGAGCTCGTCGGTGGCGTAACAGGCGCTCTGGAAGGCGCCGTTCACGTTCAGCATTCGCACGGGCGTGCCGTCCTCGTCAGCCGTGTCAAAGACGAGTGCGAGACCAAAGCGCGTGCGCTCCACCGTGATGCCGCGCCACCTGAGGACCTGCATGCACAGCAGGTGGATGAGAAGCCCTGCAAGCGTAAGGGCTGCAAATATGAGGACGATTTGGGTCATGGGGCTCCTGGTTGGCGGGCGGGCGAGCATGCGGGCGCGCCCAGCCGAATGCGAACGGGAATTTGCCATTCCCGCGCCATCGCCCCGCCTTGGGTGGGTATACGGCAAACAACGTGGAAATTGCGGGCACAGGCGCGCGTTTGCAACATAGTGGCTGCAAAAGCGCGCTGGGGCTAGTATACTTTCACAGTTGCTGCAGCGCATCGGAGCGCTGCCCAGACCGTAAACCACGCCCTAGAGGCTGTCGTTGAGAGGAACGCCACATGATTTTTGGTCTTGGAATGCCTGAGCTTATCGTCATCCTGGTCGTCGTCCTGATCATCTTCGGGCCCAAGAACCTCCCGAAGCTCGGCAAGCAGCTTGGCAAGACCGCCAAGAGCATCCGCGAGGGTATGGACGAGGTCGAGGCCGAGTCCAAGAAGGACGAGACCGAGGCTGCCGACGTCGTCGTCGAGGCCACTGCCTCCGAGGACTCCGACGCTCCCGTTGCCGCCGCTTCCTCCGACTCCAAGTTCTGCGGCAAGTGCGGCGCCAAGAACCCCGCCGACAACAAGTTCTGCTGCGAGTGCGGCGAGAAGCTCGACTAGCCTTTCGGCAAACTCCTGCGCTTTTGCGCACCCGTACGTAGAAACACCCCAGCAGAAAGCGAACCATGGCTGATAACGAGATCATTCTTACCCCCGAAGGCCGCCAGAAGCTCGTGGACGAGCTCGCCTGGCGCGAGGGAGAGCACGACGCCGAGATCATCGAGCGCATCAAGACCGCCCGCGACTTCGGCGACCTCTCCGAGAACTCCGAGTACGACGATGCCAAGGAGGAGCAGTCCAAGAACGCCTCCCGCATCGCCGAGATCCGCAAGATCCTCTCCACCGCCAAGGTGTCTGAGAGCGATTCCCGCAACGTGGCCGTCTCCATCGGCTGCACGGTGGAGATCCAGGAGGAGCCCAAGGGCAAGAAGGTCGCCTACACCATCGTGGGCACCACCGAGACCAACTCCCTCGAGCACAAGATCTCCAACGAGAGCCCGGTTGGCTCTGCCCTCATGGGTCACGAAAAGGGCGACGTCATTGAGGTCACCGGCCCCTCTGGCAGGACCCGCTCCTACAAGATCACCAAAATCTCGCGCTAGGGCGAGATTTGATCGAGCGTGGGCCTAGCCCGCGTGCATGTCAGTCTGGCCCCTTCCGTGCCCGTCGCGGGAGGGGCTTCTTGTTTGTCTGCGCAAACTTGCGCGTGCGCCCGGCTTGTCCGGGCAGAAGGAGCTTTTCATGTCTGAAGAGACCAAGAACGCGGCCACCGAGCCCGCAACCACCGACGAGCGCGCCATGCGCATCTCGCGCAGGCAGGCCATCATCGACGCCGGCGGCAGCCCCTACCCCGAGCACTGCGACGTGACCATCCACGTGGCCGACCTTCTCGAGCGCTACGAGCAGCTCCCCGAGGAGGGCACCGACGACGAGGTCCACACCGTCGCCGGCCGCATCCGCGCCAAGCGTGGCCAGGGCAAGGTCGCCTTCATCGTGCTGCAGGACTCCACGGCCAAGATGCAGCTCTTCTGCCGCATCGACAACATGGGCGAGGAGGCCATGAAGGCTCTCTCCAAGCTCGACTTGGGCGACATCGTGGAGGCCACGGGCACCATGATGCGCACGCGCCGCGGTGAGCTCTCGCTCTCTCCCACCAAGGTGCGTCTGCTCTCCAAGTCCATCCGTCCGCTGCCCGAGAAGTTCCACGGCCTCTCCGACAAGGAGACCCGCTATCGCCAGCGCTACGTCGACCTCATCGTGAACGACGACGTCCGCGAGACCTTCCGCAAGCGCTCCAAGATCGTCTCCACCTTCCGTCGCTACATGGAGGAGGACGGCTACATGGAGGTCGAGACGCCGATTCTGCAGACCATCCAGGGCGGTGCCACGGCCAAGCCGTTCATCACGCACTTCAACGCGCTCAACCAGGAGAACTACCTGCGTATTGCCACCGAGCTGCACCTCAAGCGCTGCCTGGTGGGCGGCTACGAGGCCGTGTTCGAGGTTGGCCGCATCTTCCGTAACGAGGGCATGGACCTCACGCACAACCCCGAGTTCACCACCATGGAGGCCTACCGTGCCTACTCCGACCTCGAGGGCATGAAGCAGCTTGCCCAGGGTGTCATCAAGGCTGCGAACGCCGCCATCGGCAACCCCGAGGTCATCGAGTACCAGGGCCAGATGATCGATCTCTCCGGCGACTGGGCCTGCCGCCCCATGACCGACATCGTCTCTGACGTCGTGGGCAAGAAGGTCACCATCGACACGCCGGCCGAGGAGCTCGCCGAGATGGCCCGCGAGAAGGGTCTTGAGGTCAAGCCCGAGTGGACGAGTGGCAAGATCATCGCTGAGATCTACGACGAGCTGGGCGAGGACACCATCGTCAACCCGACTTTCGTCTGCGACTACCCCATCGAGGTCAGCCCGCTGGCCAAGCGCTTCGAGGACGACCCGCGCCTCACGCACCGCTTTGAGCTGGTCATTGCCGGCCACGAGTACGCCAACGCCTTCTCCGAGCTCAACGACCCGGTCGACCAGGCCGAGCGCTTCAAGAAGCAAGTGGAGGAGAAGTTCGCCGGCGACGAGGAGGCTATGGAGTACGACGAGGACTACGTCCGCGCCCTCGAGTACGGCATGCCCCCGGCGGGTGGCATCGGCATCGGCATCGACCGCGTGGTCATGCTGCTCACCAACTCCGCCAGCATCCGCGACGTGCTGCTGTTCCCGCACATGAAGCCCGAGGCCGGCTCCAAGAACGGCGCCGCCGAGGCCAAGGCCGCCGAGGGCGCTCAGGTCGTGAGCCCCTACGCCGAGAACAAGCAGCCCACGCTCGACCTCTCCAAGGTCGTCATCGAGCCGCTGTTTGAGGATGCCGTTGACTTCGATACCTTCTGCAAGAGCGACTTCCGCGCCGTGAAGGTCAAGGCCTGCGAGGCCGTGCCCAAGAGCAAGAAGCTCCTGCAGTTCACGCTCGATGACGGCACCGGCACCGATCGCACGATCCTCTCCGGCGTGCACGCCTACTACGAGCCCGAGGAGCTCGTGGGCAAGACGCTGGTGGCCATCGTGAACCTGCCGCCGCGCGCCATGATGGGCATCGACTCCTGCGGCATGCTCATCTCTGCCGCGCACAAGGAGGGCGAGGAGGCTCGTCTGAACCTTCTCCAGATAGACCCGGCGATCCCCGCCGGCGCCAAGCTCTGCTAAGCCAGCACCAAACCGAGTACGCCCAGCGGCCTGCCAACCTGGCAGGCCGCTTTTTTGTTAGCTGCGGGGATGTTACGTAAGGATGCCTCGCGTGCATCAGATGGG
Organism: Anaerovoracaceae bacterium; assembly: GCA_963641675.1. Taxonomy (GTDB): domain Bacteria; phylum Actinomycetota; class Coriobacteriia; order Coriobacteriales; family Atopobiaceae; genus Parolsenella. The sequence continues at coordinate 2,692 of CAVIES010000112.1, read as the reverse complement.
CTGGCTTGGGTATGCTGAAGAAGTATGAAACTGCGTGATGGCGGGCGATGCGCTCGCTAGCTCAAGGGGGAAACCTCATGTTCGACAAGTTTACGGATAAGGCGCGCAAGGTCATGAGCCTGGCCCAGGAAGAGGCCCGCGCGCTCGGTCAGATGTACGTGGGCACCGAGCACCTGCTGCTCGCCCTCATCAAGGAGGGGGAGGGCATCGCCGCCCAGGCCCTCGCCCAGCTCGACGTCACCTACGACGAGGCCGTGGAGGCCGTGCGCGAGGTCACCGAGCGCTCCAGCGAGCCGGTGCCGGGCGGGCACATCCCGTTCACCCCGCGCGCCAAGCGCGTGCTCGAGGGCGCCTATCGCGAGACCATGAGCCGCGGTGCAACTTATATCTCCACCGAGCACCTGCTGCTCGGCATCGTGCGCGAGGGCAACGGCGTGGCCATGGAGACGCTCAGCCGCATGGGCATCTCGGGCGACGCGGTGCGTAGCGCCGTGAACGAGCTCATCGAGAAGAACTCGCCGGCTGACGAGGCCGTGCACGTGCAGGAGGTTCGCATCGGGCCCGACGGCGTCTCCGTTGGCCCCGCTCGCGCAAGCTCCTCTTCCTCCTCCGACGACGCCTCCATGCTCGAGCAGTACGGCAAGAACCTCACCGCGCTTGCGGCCGAGGGCAAGCTCGACCCCGTCATTGGCCGCGACCGCGAGGTCGAGCGCGTGATGCAGGTGCTGGCCCGCCGCCAGAAGAACAACCCGCTCATCCTCGGTGACCCGGGCGTTGGCAAGACGGCCATCGTCGAGGGCCTGGCCCAGCTCGTGGCTGCCGGCACCGTGCCGGACATGCTCCGCGGCAAGGCTATCTGGACGCTCGACGTCTCTGCCCTCGTGGCCGGTTCCAAGTATCGCGGCGAGTTTGAGGACCGCCTCAAGAAGGTCATTACCGAGGTGCAGGAGGACGGCAACGTCATCCTCTTCATCGACGAGATGCACACCATCATCGGCGCTGGCTCCGCCGAGGGCTCCATCGACGCCGCGAGCATCCTGAAGCCGCCCCTCTCGCGTGGTGAGATTCAGGTCATCGGCGCCACCACGGCCGAGGAGTACCGCAAGCACATCGAGAAGGACTCCGCGCTCGAGCGCCGCTTCCAGCCGGTGAACATCAACGAGCCGAGCGTGGCCGACACGCTCAAGATCATCGAGGGGCTCCAGGCCGCCTACGAGAAGCACCACCACGTGCGCTACACGCACGAGGCGCTCGAGGCCGCCGTCACGCTCTCCGATCGCTACATCCAGGATCGCTTCCTGCCCGACAAGGCCATCGACGTCCTCGACGAGGCCGGCGCCCGCACGCGCGTGCACAACATGACGCTGCCGCCCGAGGTGGCAGAGGTCGACGAGGACCTCGCCCGCGTGCGCGCGGAGAAGAAGGCCGCTGCCGAGGCCCAGGAGTTTGAGGAGGCCGCGAAGCTTCGCGACCGCGAGAAGGAGCTCTGCGCCCGCCGTGCCGAGCTTGAGGATGCCTGGCACAAGCGCATGGACGAGAACGTCGTCACCGTGGACGAGAAGGCCATCGCAGACGTCGTCTCGTCCATCACGGGCGTGCCCGTCTCCAACCTCTCCGAGGCAGAGGCCTCCAAGCTCCTGCGCAGCGAGAGCGTGCTGCACGAGCGCGTTGTGGGCCAGGACGAGGCCGTGAGCGCCGTGGCGCGAGCCATCCGTCGCAGCCGCAGCCCGCTCAAGGACCCGCGCCGCCCCGGTGGCTCGTTCATCTTCCTCGGCCCCTCCGGCGTGGGCAAGACCGAGCTCGCCAAGTCGCTCGCGGAGTTCCTCTTTGGCTCCGAGGAGTCGCTCATCACCTTCGACATGAGCGAGTACATGGAGAAGTTCGCCGTGAGCAAGCTCGTCGGTGCCCCTCCGGGATACGTGGGCTACGACGAGGGCGGCGAGCTCACCAAGGCCGTGCGCCGCAGGCCCTACTCGGTCGTCCTCTTCGACGAGATCGAGAAGGCCCACCCCGACGTCTTCAACATCCTGCTTCAGATCCTCGACGAGGGCAGGCTCACCGACGGCCAGGGCCGCAAGGTGGACTTCTCCAACACCGTCATCATCATGACGAGCAACGTCGGCGCCCGCGAGATCGCCAAGCCTGGCTCCATGGGCTTTGGCTCCAGCGCCGGCCAGCTCTCTGACGACGAGATCAAGAGCCGCGCGATGACCGAGCTCAAGAAGCTCTTCCGCCCGGAGTTCATCAACCGCGTGGACGAGATCGTGGTCTTCAAGTCCCTCAGCGCCGAACAGATCCGCGGTATCGTGGACCTCATGGTCGCCAACCTGCGCAACCGCCTTATCGGCCAGGGCATGTCCATCGAGCTCACCGATGCCGCCAAGGATCTTCTCGCCAAGAAGGGCACAGACCCCGTCTACGGTGCGCGCCCGCTGCGCCGCGCCCTCCAGACGCTGGTGGAGGACCCGCTGGCCGAGCAGCTGCTCCAGGGCGGCTGGGGCGCCGGCGACATCGTCCTCACCGACGTGGGCGAGGACGGCAAGCTCGCCTTCACCAAGACCGCTGGCGAGATTCCGGAGAAGACCACCCGCGAGCACATGGAGCTGCCAGAGGCCGGCGCCGCCTGGGGTGCTCCCGCAGGCGGGCACGTCGCGCCCGAGAGCGGCACCGGCGTTGCCGCGGCTGGCAACTA
>CAVIES010000111.1:4534-6361 GCA_963641675.1 Anaerovoracaceae bacterium | reverse complement strand
TCCTTACCCTCTCCAAGCTCGACGAGTCCGAGCGCAGCCAAGATGCAAGCCTCTTTAGCGCGGCCGAGCCGGTGGACCTCCACCATGTGGCGCTCGAGGTCGTGCATCGTCTGGCGCCTACGGCCCACAAGGCCGGCATCTCGCTTGCGTGCGAGGGCGACGCCCTGCTCATGAAGGGCCAGCCGCACCTGCTCGACGAGCTCGTCTACAACCTCTGCGACAACGCCATCCGCTACAACAAGGACGGTGGCTCCGTGCGCGTAAGCGTGGCCGTGGAGGCGGGGTGCCCGGTGCTCACCGTGGCCGACACGGGCCTCGGCATCCCGTATGAGGCGCAGGCAAAGGTTTTCGAGCGCTTCTTCCGCGTGGAGGAGAGCCGCTCGCGCGAGCGCGGCGGCACGGGCCTGGGCCTTGCCATCGTGAAGCACGCGGCCGCCTACCACGGCGCCGAGGTCTCGCTTGCGAGCGAGCCCAACGTGGGCACCACGATCGCGGTCCGCTTCCCGGCAGAGATCTACATCAACAAGCTGGGCTAGAAGCTCCTTTCTCGCCGGTTCTTTCAGACGCATAAAAGTGCGACAATAGCGAAGTTATCGACTAGGCGAGAAGGACTCACATGGCTGATCTGAACATGAACCGCCCCAGCTTCCCCAAGCGTGCCGTCGTCACCGCCGGCATGCCCTACGGCAACAAGGACCTGCACTTTGGCCACATCGGCGGCGTGTTCGTGCCGGCCGACTTCTTCGCCCGCTTCCTGCGCGACCGCATCGGTGAGGAGAACGTGGTGTTCGTCTCCGGCACTGACTGCTACGGCTCGCCCATCATGGAGGGCTACCGCAAGCTCACCGAGGCCGGCGAGTTCGACGGCACCATCACCGACTACGTCCGCGGCCACCACGACAACCAGAAAGCCGCGCTCGACGCCTACGAGATCTCGCTCGACATCTACGCCGGCAGCGGCCTCGCGCCCGCCAAGCCCTTCCACGCCAAGCTCTCCGACGAGTGGATTTGCCGCCTGCACGAGGTGGGCGCGCTCAAGAAGCGCTCCACGCTGCAGTTCTACGACACCGAGGCAGAGACGTTCCTGAACGGCCGCCAGGTCATCGGCCACTGCCCGGTGCGCGGCTGCAAGTCCGAGAAGGCCTACGCCGACGAGTGCGACCTCGGCCACCAGTTCGACCCCGAGGAGCTCATCAACCCCGTCTCGCAGCTCACCGGCACCAAGCCCGAGCTGCGCCCCTGCGACAACTGGTACTTCGACCTGCCGGCCTTCGAGGGTGCGCTCGAGAAGCTCATGGACGAGTGGGACGGCGACTCGCAGGTGCGCGACGTCATCATCAAGACCGTGCGCGAGAGCCTCGTGGCCCCCGTCATCTACATCAAGAACGAGCTGCGCGCCGACTTTGACGCCGCCGCGGCCAACCTGCCCGCGCACACCGTGCACGAGGCCGAGGGCAACCAGGCGAGCTTCTCGGTTGAGTTTGCCGACTGGGAGGCCCGCGACGAGGCCCGCGCCGCGCTCGAGGCGGCCCACGTCCGCTTCCGCACGGGCAAGTGCCTGCTGCCCTTCCGCATCACCGGCAACATCGACTGGGGCGTGCCCGCGCCCGAGCTCGAGGGCGTCACTGACCTCACTGTCTGGTGCTGGCCCGAGAGCCTGTGGGCGCCGATCAGCTTTGTGCAGACCGTGCTCGAGACGAGCGAGGAGGGCCGCTACTCCACCACAAACTGGCGCGACTGGTGGTGCGCCGATGACGCGCAGGTCTTCCAGTTCATCGGCCAGGACAACATCTACTTCTACTGCGTGGCGCAGCCCGCGATGTGGGA
>CAVIES010000111.1:0-3649 GCA_963641675.1 Anaerovoracaceae bacterium | reverse complement strand
CTGCGATGCGCGCCCGCGCAGCGCGACGCCCCATGCCCGCGACGCCTTGCAACTGCGATGCACCCGCGCAGCGCGACGCCCCATGCCCGCGACGCCCCATGCCCGCGACGTGCGCGGCGCGCTGCCCCACGTCCGCGACGTGCGCGGCGCGCTGCCCCACGTCCGCGACGTGCGTAGCGCGCCCGCGGCATGCGCCATATCAAGTACCAAAAAGCCCGGAGCCTCGTGCCCCGGGCTTTTTGCGTCGCAGATAGATGCTTTTGCGTGTTTGCATTCACCTGCGACATTTGCAACGTCGCATATTGATGCAAATTTATTAGATGCATCCATCTGCGACGTCAGCACACTTGCGATGGCTTCCGAGCAATGCTCGATAAGCTATCTACCTGCTCGAATACAACTCGAATCTCTCTGCCACTAATTTACGATGTCGCATTTGGATGCATTTGTCGCGCTTGCATCCAAATGCGACGCTGAAGTACGTCGCAGATGCGCGCATGCCTCTCAAATGCATTGTTTTGCGACACGCGTCACTCGTGCGGCGGCGGCTGCGTCACAGCAAGATATTGCCTTGGGGAATGTAGTCCGGCGGCATTGGCCTAAACGGTCCGTACAACTCCTCTTCGGCGGTGTCGCGATACGCATCTACTGGGTAGTCCCTGCGCCAGTTGTTTTTACGCTTGGAACCAAACAAGATCGACCTCAAATGCTCCTGGCTGGCAAGCATTCCCTTTGTGGGCATGGTTTGCCTCATGCAAAGCTCGGCGCTTAGGTGCTGCATGAGTCCACGATATAGATCCGGGTCTTTCACCTGCCGTTTCGTCACGTGAATGACCTTGTAGCCCATGGCCGCAAGCGCGTTGTCCCTGCTTGCATCCTCTCCCATGCGCGCTTCCTCGGCATGGTGCGAACCTAGGTATTCAAGGATGACCTTGGGTTCTTCCCATAGCTCGTCGGGTCTGATGGTGTTTCGCCGGGTTAACGTGCGAGCTTCGCCGGTCACCTGTAGCTCTGCGTTGAGTTTTGGCCTCGCAAGCCCCTGACCGCCGATTTTTCTTGGTGCGCAGATTGCCAGACAGAGCTTTGCTTCGGCGGGCGAGGCAGCGCCTGGGGCGAGAGATGCCATGACTTGCCTCATCGTTCGGAACTTGACCGAAGCGCGGTTTCCCTCTCGTTGGTCAAGGTAAACTCCGATCTGCTCCGGCGTAAGAAGCGGAGGGATGTCGTTGACAAAGCCGTCTACCTCGTCTTTGCATATGGCAAACGTGCCGCAGAGTTCATAGGCATAAAGCAACGGCTTTACCGTGTGGTGCTCTTGGCATATCTGAAAGAGCGCCTCTTCTGGGGAGGACACGTAGAGGTCGCGACAAATGGGCATTACGGGGCCGATGTTCTGGGTGACATGATTCGTAACATAATTTGAATGCACGCGCGAGGAGGTGTCAGCCACTAAGAAGCTCAGGCAAGATGTGATGCCGAGGTCCTTCCGTAGCTTCTTTGCCGAGACCCCGCCGCTTTGCGTCCGCGGAATCTCTTCGAGCTCGGGATACTGCTCACCCCGCGCGGCGGCGATCCTTGCCAGGCGGTGGAACTCGAGCGCGCTCTCATGCGAGATAACGAACGGCCCCTTCTTCTCGCGGTACTTTCGCTCCGGCCTTGGCGGCATGGTCGTCCCGGCACACTCCAGGCGCGTGACCTTAAATCCCGCGTATGCCGACTGCGCGCCCCCTGCTTGTTCGTCTTTGCGGGCGCTGCCCTCTACTGCCATGCTCGCTCCCTTCCTTAGGTGATGGAAGGTTAGGCGAGGGCGGGCCTGACAAAACCTGCTGTCGTTCTGGCGGAGACCCGACACCGCAGGTAGATGAGGTCATATTTGGAGGTTTGCACACGACCTCACTCGACGAGCGGCCTCATTCGGCTCCCCTGTGGCAGCGTGGCCTGGCGAGTCTCGGCCGATTCGGCCCATTTTGGTAGATCCGCCAACTCGTTTGTCAGGTTTTTGTGCCGGTGCGACCCGGCCCGTGCCGCTCGCCGGTCGCGTTGCGCCGTTGGTTTTGCTCGCAGACGTTTTTTGCGTGTTCCGACCAATTCGCTCGCCGCGCGTGCTACTATGTTGCTCGCAGGGTATAACAAAAACATACCAAGTAATACCCAACACAGCTTGAAACGAAGCACTATGGCAGAAAAAATGACTCCGGTCGTAGCAAAGGTTCTCCCGACCGAGAAGGACAAGTTCTTCGAGGCCACGGAGCAGATTGGCACCACACCCTCAAACGCGATCCGAATGTTCATCGCGGCGTTCAACCGCGCCGGGACGTTCCCGTTCGAGATCGTGGCGCCTGATCACCCGGGCGGAGCACCCGCCTCTGCCGAGTAACTGGCGCGCAGCTGAAGGCCCCCTTGGCACCAGCCGAGGGGGCCTTTGCCATGCGCGGCGACCGCGGCCATGCGCGGCGACCGCGACCACGCGCGGCGACCGCGCACTGAGGAAGCTCAACACGTGCGGGAGTAATGCCCGCCCGCGCGGGTAGAATGAGACCTCGAAAGCAACGCTAAGGAGCCCCGCATGATCAAGGCCGTCCTCTTCGATATGGACGCGACACTGCTCGACATCAACCTCAACGCCTTCATGTTCCGCTACGTGAAGGACCTGTCGCGCATGCTCGGCTACATCTCGGGCAAGTCGTCCATGCTCATCGGCGCCGCCTACGTGCAGAGCTTCCTTGCCGTGCAGTACGAGGGCCGCACCGACGGCCTCACCAACGGCGAGCTCTTCAGCCAGGAGATGGACCGCCGCGTGGGCGTGCCGCTCAAGGACCCGGCCGTGCTCGACGCCATCGCCTGCTACGAGAAGGACGTGCTGCCCACCTACAAGGGCGGCATCGTGAACGCCCATCCGATGGAGGGCGGCCTCGCGGCCATCGAGCGCGCGCAGGAGATGGGCCTCACCGTGGCGCTCGCCACCAACCCCTCCTTCTCGGAGCCCTGCATCCGCATGCGCATGGAGTGGGCTGGCATTAGCGACGTGCCCTTTGCGCGCGTGAGCCACCTCGACAACTCCACCCGCATGAAGCCGAGCTCGCGCTACTACGAGGAGTTCGTTTCCGCGCTTGGCCTTGCGCCCAACGAGTGCCTGATGGTGGGCAACGACGCCAGCCGAGACTTCCCGCGCCCCTACATCGGCATGGAGACGGCCTACGTCGGCCACGCCCGCCCCTCGCGCGCAGCCTGGAGCGGCCGCATGAGCGAGCTCGCCGACGCCCTGCCCGCCCTCGTAGACCGTCTGGACCTCCAGGGCTAGCAAACCGCTCTCTCCATACGCGTACCCGCTACAATGAAACGGTTGAAACCAAGCCGGGCGGGGACCCGGAGAATGGAGATTGCCATGGCAGAGCAGGGCGGAATTGCCCAGTTTGAGCTGGGGGACCTTTCGCGAGTGCACCACCTTATCGGCGTGGTGTCGGGCAAGGGCGGCGTCGGCAAGTCGCTCGTGACGGGCATCCTGGCCCGCGAGCTCACGCGCGCCGGCCAGCGCGTCGCGATCCTCGACGCCGACATCACCGGCCCCTCCATCCCGCGCATGTTCGGCATGGCCGGCGAGCACGCCACGGCCGAGGATAACCACCTCATCCCGTGCGTCTCTAAGCAC
>CAVIES010000110.1:0-6418 GCA_963641675.1 Anaerovoracaceae bacterium | reverse complement strand
CCTCTACGCTTATGGGCCAGGACATGGAGCTTGACCTCGAGTTCGTTCGCTCACTCTGTGCGCAGATCGCCGAGCTCAAGAAGGCCGGCAACAAGGTGGTGCTCGTATCGAGCGGTGCCGCCGCCGTGGGCCGTTCCCTGCTTGGCTTTACCGAGCGCCCGAGCGACATTCCGACGCTTCAGGCCTGCGCGGCTGCCGGGCAGACGACCCTTATCGAGCGCTATGCCGAGGTGCTTGCAGCCGATGGCATCCGTTGCGCCCAGGTGCTCCTTACGCGCGGCGATGTCGTAGACCGCAATGGCTACCTCAACGCCCGCAACACCTTCGAGCGCCTGCTCGAGCTTGGCGTGCTGCCCATCGTGAACGAAAACGACACGGTAAGCGTGCGCGAGTTCTCCTTCGGCGACAATGACATGCTTGGGGCCATCGTCGCCTCGCTCATCGACGCCGACGAGTACGTGATTCTATCCGACATTGACGGCCTCTATACCGCCAACCCCGATTCCGACCCATCAGCCGAGCTCATCGAGCGCGTCGAGCGCGTGGACGCCGACATCGTGGCCATGGCAGGCGGCGCTGGTTCGAGCTTTGGCACGGGAGGCATGGCCACCAAGGTCAGGGCAGGCCGAGCCATGATCGCCGCTGGCATCCCCATGGTCATCTGCAGGGGCAGGGGAGAGCGCGCCCTCATCAACGCCGTAGAGGGCACGGGTACGTTTACGCGCTTTGAGGCCCCAGAGGGTTCTGGCCGTGAGCAGGCCCGCAAGCTCTGGATTGGCCTCGCTGGCCTCTCGAAGGGCTCTGTTACGGTTGACGCTGGTGCGGAGCGCGCACTTGAGCGTGACGGCGCCTCGCTGCTGCCCGTGGGCATCACGGCTGTGGACGGTAGCTTTGACGAGGGTGATACCGTGAGCGTGCTTAGCTCCGAGGGCCACCTGCTTGCCCGTGGCATCTCGCGCTATTCGTCCGACGACCTCTGGCGCGTCCACGGGCTCAGGCTCGATGTCATTGCCAGGTTCTGGCCCGACCGAGCGGATTGCCCCGCCATTCACAGAGACGAATTACTCGTCTTCTAAACTAGACTCTGGGATTTGCTCCCAAACCCACCTTTTACGGAGGTTGAGATGTCAGAGGCAACAGAGAAGGCGCGCGCGGCGAAGTCCGCATCCGTCGTCCTCGCGCAGGCGAGCGCCCAGGTGCGAAGCCGTGCCATTGAGCTCGCGGCAAAGAGCGTGAAGGCGCATGAGGCCGAGATCCTCGCCGCCAACGAGGCCGATATGGACCACGGCCGGGAGAATGGCATGCCTGCGCCCCTGCTCGACCGCCTCATGCTCAATACCGAACGCATTGATGGCATCGTCTCGGGCATGCTTGAGGTTGCAGCCCAAGCTGACCCCATCGGCGAGGTCGTCGGTGGCAGGACGCTTGCCTCCGGTGTCCGCCTGACTCAGGTCCGCGTGCCCCTTGGCGTCGTCGCCATGGTCTATGAGGCCCGTCCGAACGTCACGGCAGACGCCATCTGCCTTACGCTCCGCTCTGGTAATGCCTGCGTGCTCCGTGGTGGCTCTGCCGCGCATCATTCCTGCAAGGCCATAGCAAATGCCTGTCGCGAGGGAATCGTCGAGGCCGGTCTTCCTGCCGACTGCGCGACCATCATCGAATCCGTTGACCGTGCGGAGACCGTCGAGCTCATGCATGCCAACGGTCTTGTCGACGTACTCATTCCCCGTGGCGGCCACGGCCTCATCCACACCTGCGTGAGCGAGGCCTCCGTTCCCGTCATCCAGACGGGGGAGGGCAACTGCCACGTCTATGTCCATTCCGCGGCCGAGCTCGACATGGCCATCTCCGTCATCAAGAATGCCAAGACTCAGCGCCCCGGTGTCTGTAACGCCATCGAGACCGTCCTGGTGGACGCGGCGATTGCCGACGAGTTCCTGCCGCTGATCGTTCGCTATTGCAAGGAGTGGGGCGTGCTCGTGCACGGGGACGAGCGTGTCGTAAAGGCGTCCGAGCGCGCAGGGCTCGTCCAGGGCACCGACTTTGTCGTGGCAACTGAGGAGGACTGGGCTACCGAGTACGGTTCGCTTGACCTCGCCATCCGCGTGGCCCCCGGCCTTGATGAGGCTATCGAGCACATCAACCGCTATGGCACCCAGCACTCCGAGTGCATCATCACGGCCGACGTCGCCGCCTCCGAGGCGTTCCTCGCTCGCGTTGACGCCGCTGCCGTCTACGTCAACGCCAGCACGCGCTTTACCGACGGCGGCATGTTCGGACTCGGTGCGGAGATCGGCATCTCCACCCAGAAGCTTCATGCGCGCGGGCCCATGGGAGCCTTTGCACTCACGACCACGAAGTGCCTGCTCAGGGGCGAGGGACAGGTGCGCGCCTAATGGGGAGCCAAAACGATGGGCTAACAGCCGAGCTTGAGGAGTGCCTCGTCGCGGACCTCCCGCTTCTTGGGCAGGATCCGTCGCGCACGTACCGCCTCGGCGTCATGGGCGGCACCTTCGACCCGATTCACAACGGGCACCTCGTGGCCGCCGAACAGGCCGCCCACGATCTCGAGCTCGACGTGGTCGTCTTTGTGCCCGCCGGCAGTCCGGCCTTCAAGCAGGACCGTCACGTCTCCACAGCCGAGGACCGCCTCGCCATGACGCTTCTGGCCACGGCCGACAACCCGCGCTTTTTGGTGAGCCGCGTTGAGGTCGACCGCCCCGGCGTCACCTATACGGTCGACACGTTGGAGCTGCTTCGCAGGCACTACCCCGCAAACGTGGAGCTCTACTTCATCACCGGAGCCGATGCCATCGCCGACATCCTGCGCTGGCGCGACGCCGACCGCATCGCCTCGCTCGCGCACCTCGTCGGCGCCACCCGCCCGGGCTATGACCTCGAGCGAGCGCGCGCGAACCTGGCCTCCTCCGCACTTGAGTTCCAAGTGCACTACCTCGAGGTCCCGGCCCTTGCCATCTCCTCGAGCGACCTGAGGGCTCGCGTCTCGCAGGGGCAGTCGCTGCGCTATCTCACGAAGGACTCCGTCTGCGGTTACATCAAGAAGAAGGACCTCTACAACGCCGCCAGGCCGGCTTATGTCGCCCCCGACGCACTTGGCCTCATGGGTGGCATGAGCGGGGAGAACGCATGAGCAAGGACGATATCTCGAGCGCGACCGTCTGGAAGGGCATGGACACGGGCTGGCTCCCCAAGACACGCCCTGCCTATACGAAGGAGCAGCTGGCCGACATCGCCCGTTACGAGGCCGACCTCGCCGCACAGCTCGCAGAGAAGCCGAAGCGCCTCAGGCACTCGCTTTCCGTAGGCCTCACGGCAGAGCGCATGGCCCTTGCCTATGGAGTCGACCCTTACCTCGCGCGCGTCGCCGGCATCCTTCACGACTGGTCGAAGGCGGAGCCCAATGAGAGGCTTGCCGAGGAGGCCGTGCGCCTCGGAATCTCCTTTGAGGTGGATATGGGCCTCGTCGGGCCGCTGCTCCACGGCATGGTCGCAGCACGCACGCTGCCAGCACGCTACCCGGAGCTTCCGAGCGAGGTCTTTCAGGCCATTGACAGGCATACGCTCGGCAACGCCCATATGAGCGAGCTTGACATGGTCATCTTCGTGGCCGACGGCATCGAGCCCTTCCGCAAGGCCGTCAAACCCATCGAGAGCCAGCGGTCCCACGTCGGCAAGGCCTCGCTCGATGACCTCTTCTGGGAGTCCTTCGCCGATGGCGTATCCTACGTCATAGACACGAGGCGCTACCTCTACCCGGGTACGCTCGACATTTACAACGAAATCGCGCTTGCGCGCGCCACCAAGTAGAACAGGAAAACCATGCAGGAGTCCATCGACATCGCCAAGACCGCCGCAGCCGCGGCAGACGCCAAGAAGGCGACCGACATCGTCGCCTTCGATCTCGCGGGCCTTTCCGACGTCAACGACGCCATCGTGATCTGCACGGGCGCCAACAACAGGCTCGTCGACTCAGTCGTCGACGAGGTGGAGGAGAAGGTTCGCGCCGAACACGGCATCTCGCCCATCTCCATCGAGGGCAGGAACGACTGCCGCTGGGTCCTCATGGACTACGGCGTCATCGCCGTCCACGTCTTCTCGCCTGAGGGCAGGGACTACTACCGCCTCGAGCACCTCTGGGGAGACGCGCCCGCGATCGAGCTCGCCCTTTTGGACGACTAGTCGTTCTCCTTGTTCTGACCCTGCGTGTTGGTGGTGGCGCCTTTGAGCTTGATGTCCCTGCCAAACGCAATTGCATCGTCGCCGAAGCGCTCCTTGAGCTCGTCTGTCGCCAGATGGAGCTTGCGGAGCGTTTCCCTTTTGCGTTCGGCTCCCTCGTCGTCGAAGAGCCCGAGCTGGCGCTCGCCCTTCTCCTCGAAGGACGAGATGCCGACCCCGAGTAACCTCACCGGGGTCCCTTCCTTCCAGATTTGGGACAGCAGCTCGCGCGCCACGGGCGCCATTACCGACTCCTCGTCGGTGGCCTCCTCGAGCCTCGTCTGAGCGGATTTCGAGCTGCAGGCATCCGCCTTGTAGCGCACGTGGAGCGTGCGGCCCGTGAGGCCCTTTCTCCTGAGGCGGCGCGCCACCATGTCGCAGACGGCGTCGAGGGCGGGGAAGACGTCCTCCGGGGCCGTGAGGTCGGCGGCAAACGTGCGCTCGTTGGAGACCGACTTCGGGTCTTCCTCCCGCGCCCGCTCGGCCACGGGGTTTCGTTCCTCCGCGGCAGCCCTGCGCCTAAGCTCCGGGCCGGCGACGCCGAGCTCGGCGAGCAGGAGGCTCTCGCTCGTGGCAGCGAGCTGACCGAGCGTGCGAATCCCCAGACGCTTCAGCTTGAGCTCTGTGGCCTCGCCAACGCCGCTCATGGCGCGCACCGGCAGGGGAGCGAGGAAAGAGGCCTCGGTCCCTGGCATCACGATGGTGAGGCCGCGGGGTTTCTCGGCCTCTGAGGCGATCTTGGCCACGCTCTTGCAGACGCCGAGGCCAATCGAGCAGGTAACGCCGAGTTCGGCCACGCGCGCCTGCACGCGCCTCACGATGTCGACGGGGCTCTCGCGCGAGTAGCGGCCGGGTGTCACGTCAAAGAACGCCTCGTCGATCGACACCTGCTCTACGAGTGGCGTCTCGTCCACGAGGATGTCCATGACCTTTGCGCTCATCTCGCGGTAGCGCTCAAAGTTTCCGTGCGTCCAGATTGCGTCGGGGCAGAGCCTCTTTGCCTGCGCGGCCGGCATGGCCGACTTCACGCCAAACTTGCGCGCCTCGTAGGATGCCGTGGAGACGACGCCCCTGCGCTCGGCATCGCCGCCGACGATGATGGGCTTTCCTCGCCATTCGGGATGGTCGAGCTGCTCCACGCTCGCAAAGAACGCGTCAAGGTCGAGAAGGCCGATGGCCGGCCCCTCCCATCCGATTCCGAGCCCAGGCCCGCTCATGAGGCCCTCGAGGCAACCGGCAGCTTTACGGTGAAAGTGGTGCCTTCTGCCTCTGTGCTCGCGACGCTGATCTTGCCGCCGTGGCCCTCGACGATGCCGTGAGCGATGGCAAGGCCCAGACCGAAGCCGCCGGTTTCGCGGGCGCGCGCCTTGTCGGAGCGATAGAAGCGGTCAAAGACGTGGGGGAGGTCCTCGGGCGAGATGGGGTCTCCGAGGTTGTTAACCGTGAGCTCGGCATTGTTGCCGTGATGGACGAGCTTTACGCTGACTTCGGTCCCGGTCCTCGCGTACTTGCAGGCGTTGTCTACGAGGGTCTTCGTGAGCCTCTGCAGCTGGTCGGGGTCGCCCATGACGTGGATGCCATCGGCGACATCGGTCTCGATGAAGCAGCCGAGCTCGAAGGCGACGGCGTCAAACTGCAGCGCCTCGCCCTCAACGACCGAGGAGAGGTCCACGTCGACGTTTCTCCTGGCGGTGCCGGCGCTCTCCTCGGTGCGAGCGAGCTCGAGAAGGCTCTCTACGAGGCCGCGCATGCGCTCGGCCTCCTCAGCCGTGCCCTCGACCCAGCGCTTGCAGTCCTCGGGCATCTCGTCCTCGCTCTTTTGCAGGATCTGGGTGTTGGCGAGGATGACGGCGAGCGGCGTCTTGAGCTCGTGCGAGGCGTCGGCGACAAACTGGTGCTGCTGCTCCCAGGCGGTCTTCACGGGACCGAGCGCCCACTTGGAGAGGACCATGGCAATGACGAAGACGATGACCTCGCCGCCGAGGGCAAGGGCCGCGCTGGTGGCCAGCTGGCGCGCCTTCTCCGAGTCGACGCTCGTGGTGTCGGCGATGGCGACGCGCCAGCCAAACTCCGACGACTGCTTCTTCCACGTGACATGGAGGGAGCCTGTGCGGCCCATCTCGTTGCTTGACTCGAGGGCTTCTTCAAGTGTCTCGGCGACGGTTTCCGCGTCAACGGAGAA
>CAVIES010000109.1:0-6535 GCA_963641675.1 Anaerovoracaceae bacterium | reverse complement strand
CGCCGGCGCGCCATCTGGGCCATTAATTCGCGACCGATATGGCCGCCGGGACCCCGCCTGGCCAAAAACCCTCCCATGTGAGTAACCTAAATCGATTTTGCCGAGTAGACCCCTCGTTTCGCTCTCTGCCAACTGGGGTTTTGCGGCCAAAAATCGGCCGCTACTCCAGAAATCCCGAAGAGGTTACTCACATAGGAGGGTTTTCTGACATGGGCCCTATTAAGGGACAAAAACGGACGGCGTCAGTGGCGCCAGGCGATGGCGAGGGCGAGGAGAGTGGTTCCTGCCAGGGCGATGGCAGCTGCAATGTTACTGGCCGCATCGCCGGTTTGGGGGACGTTGGCGGTGTTCTTGCTGGAACCGTCGTGCTGGTCGGAATCGCTTTTGTCGGAGCCGCTATCGGAATCGTCGCCCTTGTCGCCGGACTGCTTGGTGCCGGGCTTTAGGGCGTCGGTCCCAAGCGCGGTGATGGCGCTTTGGGCCTCGTCCTCGCCGGGCGTGGTCGCCAACAGGGTGTTTGCGTAGTCGTCGCCAGCGTTTGCAAGCAACGTCTCGGCCGTGGAGATGGCGGCGGACAGCTCGTCATATTCGGCCTGCGTGAGCCACTTGTCGCTCGTGGCTACGTCGGTGCCGTCGGCGCTGATCTTGGCGCTTGCGAGCGCTTCCTTGGTAGCTGCGAGCTGCGACTTTAGCGAGTCGAGCGTCTCGACGCTCGCCCAGTCGCTCTCGCTCGAGCGCGCCTTAATGGGCAGGTTGTCGCCCACAAGCCCGCTGGCAGAGAGCTCGGCGCTCGCCAGCTGCGTCTGCCAATCGGTCCAGCTCACCTCGCCCGTGCTCGATGCCACGCCGACCCAGCTCTCATGGGCGTTCACGCGCGACTCGAACCCGCCGGCCTTAAGCGTCTCGAGAGCGCTCTCTACCTGCGTCTGCAGCGTCCCCTCGCAGTAGTCGGTCCACGCGCTCGTGCTCTGGAAGTCAGTGGCGTACTGCTCGGCCTGGGCCTTCGCCTCCGTGCGGTCGACGCCTTCGGCCAACAGTTCCTCCAGCTTGCCGCGGCGAATCATCTCGAGGTAGTCGCTCTTGTAGTACTCGGTGTACTCCTCGCGATAGTTCTCGACCTCGTCGTCAGGAACGGCATCGTAGTTGGTGGAGAACGGCACGTAATAGTAGCCGTCGGTGTTGCAGTACTGTGTCACCACCACCGAGTACTGCTGGCCCTCGCGCATGGGCACGCGCTCGTCTTCGGCCAGCTCAAGGCGGTGGTAGCCGCCATACTCGTAGGTGACCTCGCGCGTCACCACGGGCGTGCCCTCGTTCAGCGACTCGGCGTCGTCGCCAAGCAGGTAGACCTCGAAGGTAACCGTGGTGTTGGGCTTCACGGTGCGGCAGGCAACCGAGCGCAGCGTACGGTCCTCGCTTGCCTCGAACAGGTTTGCCGAGCTCAGAGCGCTCTTCTTGCGGCGGTAGTAGTAGGTGGAGCCGTCGGTCAAGAGGTCGTACTGGTCAGTGATGGTCTCGCTCGAGACGTCCTCGCCGTCGGCGCTGGTATAGAAGTCAAACGCCTCAAAGTTCTGGATGCTGTGGTCGTAGTAAGAGATCCAGAAGTAGCCGGTGTTCTCGCCGTCCTCGTTCTCGAGGCCCCACGAGTTGGAGTTGGGAAAATCCTCTGTCTCGGCGCCCCAGCTGTTCTTGACGAGCCACGCGCCATCGCCCTCGGGCTGGTGGCCCTCGGCAAAGTTCTCTTTGGAGTACGAATCGTCCCAGCCCACGATGGTCACGGCGTGGTTGATGTCGGTGCGGTCGTAGGTGTAGCTCGCCCACGTGTTGCGGTTGATGTACTTGTAGCCCACGTCCTCGCTGGGGCGCGACGTGTCGGAGTAAAACGAGCAGGCCACGGCGCGGTGGTAGGTGTAGATCTGCTCCTTCACGGCATCGATGCCCTCCTGGTTGAGGCCCGCAAAGTCGCCGTCCGAGTCGAACAGGGCCGTGTCGGGCAGGATGTAGCTCTCCTCGAGCTGGTAGTCGCTTTGGGTGAAGAGGCTTGCGTCGAGGCTCCAGTCGGTGGGGTTGCCGTCGTAGTCGGTGCTGGCGTAGTAGTTCTCCACCACCGTGTAGCTCTGGTTTCTGAGGCACTGGATCTGGTAGCTGTTGAGGTTCTGCTCTGTGGGCGTCGTCTCGCCGGGGGCGATGACCGAGCAGTTGATGTAGGGGTCCGCGCCGTTGCTGCGGTAGGGCGCTGCGCTCTCGGCAACGGGGCCCACGCCGGCGGCGAAGGCCGTGGTGGAGTAGCCCGCGCGCCCGCCGAAGTCGAGCGTCTGGTTCTCGTCAGCGAGCTTGGAGTGGTAGCCCTCGCCCTCCTGGCCCTCGCCGGCGACGCTGGCCGTGGCGGCCTGGTAGGCAAACCAGGCGAGGTGACGCTCGGAAAGGTCGAGGTTGGTGACGGCGTAGCTCTGGCCCGTCTCCGCAAGGATGCTCGACTCGGCCGCGGCGATGGCGGCGAACGCCCAGCAGGTGCCCCACGGGTGCTGGCGCTTCACCGGCGTGACGTAGCCTGTGCTCACCAGGTCGTAGCTGGTCACGCTGTCCCAGTCGTTTAAGGAATTGGCAGCGGCCTCCGTGGTGGAGGAGTAGGCCGAGAAGCGCTCGCTCGTCTGCGCCTCGTCGATGCAGCTCTCGAGCTCAAGGGCGCTGGTATTGGTGAGGCCGCCGCCAACGCTGAGGGCGAGCGCGGCCGTGGGCACGGCACCCGAGATGGCCAGGGCGAGCAGGGTCGCCAGGGACGCGCCAGCCACGCGACGGCCGTGGGCGGAGAGACGGGCGCGCGGCGCCGGGCGGGCGCCCGTGCCGCAGGCGCCGTTGGCGCGGCGCGCGTTCTCGGTTGCGATTCTGTTTGCGGAGAGGGTGCGCATGGCTCGGGTCCTGCTCGTACATAGGCAATATCGACAGTTGCAAGGATACCAGCGTCGTAACGCCGTTCGCACGCCGTCCCTTGCGTTTGCGTAAATGCAGCCAAAAGCGCGTGCGCAGGCGCCTGTCCTCGCATAAAATTGAAGTGTTGCAGCGCCACGTTGGAGGTTTCCATGGCACCCAAGCTCAAGACCCGCAAGAGCGTCTTCAAGAAGGACTGGTACGGCTCGCTCGTCGTCCTGCTCGCCGCCGTGCTCATGGTCATCGCCTACACGATGTTTCTCTCCAACACCCTTACCGACTCGGTGCTCAACAGCGCCGTGAAGCAGGCCACCGCGCGCACCGATGCCATGTACGAGGTCATGGACAACATGCTTAGCCGCGAGGACTTCGAGGACATCAACTCGCCGGCCGACATGGACACCGACTACTACGCCAAGCTGCAGGGTCACCTGAGCGAGGTCCGGAACCTCAACTCCACGCGCTACTTCTACACCGCCAAGCGCGCGGCGGATGGCACGCTCGTCTACGTGGTCGACGGCCTCGACCGCAACTCGAGCGACTTCCGCAAGCCCGGCGACGCCGTCGAGGACGAGATGGTGCCCTACATCGAGCGCGCGCTTGCCGGCGAGACGGTCATCTCGCAGGACATCGTCGACACCGACTGGGGCCACATCCTCACGGCCTGCTACCCCGTGCACGACGCCGAGACGGGCGAGACGATCGGCGCGCTCTGCGTCGAGATCGACATGAACGCCACGTACGACTACATCCAGGAGCGCCACAGCACGCTCGTGCTCGCGGCGGGTGCGGCCATCCTCGTCATCTGCCTGATGGTGGCCTGCGTGTACGTGCTCATCCGCAATTTCCACCAGCGCGAGCGCGCCGACGAGGAGAAGCTCGAGAAGAGCTACAACCAGCTCGAGCGCGCCCTTGAGGGCGAGCGTAAGCACACAGAGATCGTGACGGCGCTCGCCACCATCTACACCACGATCTTCGACCTAAACCTCGTAACGCACGAGTACGAGATCGTGGAGAGCGTCGAGCTCATGCACGGCACCGTGGCACGCACGGGCGATATTCGCCCTGTGCTCGGCGCGATTCTCGACACCTTCATGGCGCCCGACATGCGCGAGGAGATGGGCGAGTTCCTCAACGTGGACACGCTGGCCGAGCGCATGGGCAGCGCGAACACCGTCATGGCCGAGTACAAGAACCCCAACGGCCGATGGTTCCAGGCGCGCTTCATCGCCAAGAAGCGCGACGAGGCGGGCACCGTCACCGAGGCGCTCTACTGCGCCCGCGACTTCACGGACGAGAAGAACCGCGAGCTTGAGCTGCGCGACCAGCTGCGCGAGGCAGCCAACGAGGCCAAGCGCGCCAACCTTTCCAAGACGACCTTCCTGCGCCGCATGAGCCACGATATCCGCACGCCGCTGAACGGCATCATCGGCATGATGCGCGTGCAGGAGAGCTGCGCCGACGACCCGGCCAAGCAGGCAGAGACGCGCGAGAAGATCATGCACTCGGCCGACTACCTGCTCGACCTTGTGAACAACGTGCTCGACATCAGCAAGCTCGAGAGCGGTGCGCTCGAGCTGGAGGAGAAGCCCTTCCACCTGGGCGAGTTGCTGATGAAGAACACCTCCGTGACGGAGGCCAGCGCGAGCGAGTACGGCATCACGTTCGTCGGCGGGCGCGAGGCTTCGCACATCGAGCACTTCCATGTGATCGGCAGCGAGACTTACCTCAACCGCATCCTCATGAACCTCGCCTCCAATGCCGTGAAGTACAACCGCCGCGGCGGTTACGTGAAGGTCTGGGCCGACGAGCTCAGCTGCGACGGCGAGAAGGCGACATACCGCTTTACCTGCGAGGACTCGGGCCTTGGCATGAGCGAGGAGTTCCTCGAGCGCGCGTTTGAGCCCTTTACGCAGGAGGGCAAGGAGACTGTCACGAGCTTTAACGGCTCTGGCCTGGGCCTTTCCATCGTCAAGGACATCGTGGAGATGATGGGCGGCACCATCGAGATCCAGAGCGAGGAGAACGTCGGCACCACCATCACCGTCACGCTGACGTTTGCGCTCGACAAGGATGCCGAGGCCGGCGCTGGCGAGGCTGCGAGTGCCGCCATCGTGGACGTCTCCGGCCGCCACGCGCTGCTCGTGGAGGACAACGAGCTCAACATGGAAATCGCGCGCTTCATGCTCGAGGGCAAGGGGCTCGTCATCACCGAGGCGAGGAACGGCCTGGAGGCTGTCGACGCCTTCGTCGCCTCGCCCGAGGGCAGCTTCGACTACATCTTCATGGACGTGATGATGCCCGTGATGGACGGCATCAAGGCCACGAAGACGATCCGCTCGCTCGAGCGCGCCGATGCCAAGACCGTACGCATCATCGCGATGACGGCCAACGCCTTCGCAGACGACAAGCGCAACTGCCTCGAGGCCGGCATGAACGCCCACGTGGGCAAGCCCATCGAGGACGCCGCCCTGAACGAGGCCTTCGCCGCCGTGGAGTAGGGCGGGCCGGCGACTGTTCGCGGCTTAAGCCCGTTTCACGCGAGCTAGCACTTGCCGGTCACGTGTAGCGCAAGCATGCGCTCGCGTCTTGCAGCCAGCCCCTTTGCAGGCTAACGCCAACTGGCGTCGGAGCTCACGGGTGCGGTTGGTGCTCACGGCCGCACCACCACGTAGGGCGCTGCGCGTCACTCATTTGCCTCGGTAAAAGAAACCCACCCCGTGACGTCGGTTCGTCACGAGGTGGGTTTGATGTTCGCGAAACAATGTGTCCTAGGCCGTCTGTCGGCGAAGGACGTTGAAGCCGGCGACGAGAGTCCAAACGACAAGGCCGGCAATGACGATAAGCACGCCCAGGCAGGCGTCGTCAGCCATGGCGGCGGCATCGCCCCAGTTAAGCACGGGCTCGCCGTTCACCAGGTTGGCAACCACGTCCACGCACCACATGAGCGCGGCGCCTGCGTACATAAGCGCAAGCGAGCCCACGTGCCACGGACGAGCGGCGGGCACGAACCGCCAGGCAGCTGCCGCGGCAACTGCCGCAATAGCGCAGATTACAAGCGTCATTTAGGCCTCGTTAGCAGCGGTGGCGCCAGCGTGCTTGGCAACGGCGTCGGCGACGACGCAGCCAATGGCCCACACGACGGTGACGAGCGCGGCCATGCCGACGCCCACGGTGGCCATCTCGTGCAGCATCTCGGCCGTGTCTGCCGCGTTGGTCATCGCGGTGAGGAACGGCGCATGCAACACAACCTCGCCGTGCCAGATGTGCTCGATGCAGAGCAGGAAGGCGCCGCCCCAGAGCATGGAGGCGAGCCAGCCGAGCTTGCGGGTGAGGCAGTAGCCGTTCTCAGAGACCTCGGTAAGCTGCTTGCCCTCGGCGTCGACGACGCCCTGCTTCATCTCGCGCTTCTTAACGACGTGACGCACGGCGCTCACAACGATCGCCTCTCCGCCACCAACAACGAAACAAGCCATACGGCCCTCCTGTAAAGTCATGCGCGCCAGGCGCGCGTCGTGCCCACGCCGCGTCCCCACGCAGCTGGGCCTCCAGCCAGCCCTCCCCGGGGCCAGCATGCAAATACACTCGGTCTATGATGCCATAACGC
>CAVIES010000108.1:0-6567 GCA_963641675.1 Anaerovoracaceae bacterium | reverse complement strand
CCTTCGCGCCTCACCATTCTTACGAGGTAACTTTACCGCACTCTTAGCTACCTTCTTATATACAAAAATTTCTCTATGCCCATAACCCTCCGGAAGCTCAAATGTTTCACGTGAAACATTCTCAAATCCGCATAGTTTTGCGACTTTCTTGGCGTTATCGAGCTCTTCTGCCTCTGGATTAGCCTTACCGAAGAACAAATAGCCATTCTTCTTAACGTAAGGCGCACCATACTCAATCAAAACATCGAGAGAAGCGAGTGCCCTAGCGCAGACTGCATCAAACTTATACTGCTTGGCCTTAGCATAGTCCTCAAGTCGTTCATGAATGGCGCTGGACTTCTGAGACATCCCAATCTCGTCAATGAATTCATTGCAGGCGTTGACCTTCTTACCAACAGAATCAAGAAGCGTCATATTCCAGTCGGTAACGCAAGAAAGCGGAATACCAGGGAACCCACCACCAGTCCCCATATCGAGAACAGAGATGTTCTCAGTAGAAGAGTAGTAAGCAGTCATCACCTTATAGAAGAGAAGCGAATCAAACGAATGAAGGATCAAAGCATCCTTAGAATCCCTAATACTCGTAAGATTTACGCCCTCATTCTTCTCAAGCATAAGCTGTAGGTGATATAAGACGCCAGAAGCCTCTCTCAGGCCTAGTTTGATTCCATAGGCATCAGTTATCGAAACTAACTGTTTTAGAGCCTCAGAAACGCTCTCAGAGCCTTGTTTTGAAAGAGGGGAGTCCAACCATGCCTCATTCTCATATCCATTCCAGAGCGATGACATAGTCAAATTCCTTCCTTGCCAAGAATTCCCGTCACGGGAAGTTTTGTCACAAACAGATAGCGCATCAGTGCAACTACCAAAGGAATCATAAGGCAGGAGGAAGCCACAAGGATTCCTCTAGACAAAGTTAGATGAGAAATTGGAAAAGAATCCTTGCTCTAGCAAAAGCCAGCGCGGCACAATAGCTCAATCGAAACCTAATGACCGAGAATTGCTAAAAGAAAAGGGAGGCCGAAGCCTCCCTTACAGTCTCACTATGTTATGGAAGTCTACTCAGACTTAACCGGAGTGATAACGACATACCTCTCAGGATCCACACCCTCAGAGTGGGTCGTAATTGAGTCATCACCACGGAGCGCGAGGTGAACAAGCCTGCGCTCATAGGCATTCATGGGGTTCATCTTCACTGCACGACCGGTCTTGCGGG
Source organism: Anaerovoracaceae bacterium (assembly GCA_963641675.1). Classification (GTDB taxonomy): domain Bacteria; phylum Actinomycetota; class Coriobacteriia; order Coriobacteriales; family Atopobiaceae; genus Parolsenella. The sequence goes on along the minus strand of CAVIES010000108.1, from coordinate 5,351 downwards.
CCTTGGCGGCAGTGTTGCGAGCCATAGACTGCACCTTGTCACGACGACGGCTCTTATAACCCTCAATGTCGACGACGATGGGGTAGTGGAAGCCAATGCGCTTGGTGAGCATGGAAGCAAAGATGACCTGGAGGGAGTCCAGGGTCACACCATGACGGCCGATAAGGATGGCAAGATCGCCCCCGTTGACGTCAAGGATAAGCTCTCCCTCATCCCCGTCATATTCATCAATCGAACAGCTGTTCTCACCAAAGCAGGCCAGAATGGACTTCAGGATGTCGATTGCGGCATCCGCAACGACGTCAACCTGCTCGTCGGTGAGCTCACCAGAAGCCTCAAACGCAGCGCGAATCTCATCAAATTCGCTGCTAGCCTCCATGTTCTCTTCGCTCATGCTTTCCTCCGGTTATATGACGTGTCGCGCACCTTCAATAAGAGGATGCGCGACAACTGACGTTATGGATATTGGGGCACTAGCCCTTCTTGTGCGGACGGGGCTTGCGCTCCTTGCGGACCACGTCAACATTGACGGGCTTGTTCGCCTGGCGCTCAAGCTCCTCGGCCTTGGCCTTCTCCATGACCTTGCGGGTGATGAAGAGCTGCTGCACGACACCCCACGCAGAAGAGGTGACGTAGTAGAGGACAACGCCGGCGGGAACGCTCCAGCCAAACCACATCATCATGATGGCCATGACGATGCCCATGATCTTGGTCTGCTGGGCCTGCGCGGAGTCGACGTTCTGCTGGTTGATCAGCATCGGGACAAGCGTGAGCAGACCGAACGCGATAACGAAGACGATGTAGACCCAGGCGCCGAGCCAACCATTGGCGGTGACAGCCTCGTTAGCCGAGGTGGCGAGGCGCGGGAAGATGTTGTAGAAGCAGGCGTCCTCGGGAACGTTGTTCTTAAGAACCGAGAACAGAGAGAAGAAGACCGGCATCTGGATGAGGACCGGCAGGCAGCCACCCAGCGGGTTGAACTTGTTCTCGCTGTAGAACTTCTGCATCTCCTCCTGCATGCGCTGCGGGTCGTCAGCGTAGCGCTCCTGAATCTCGGCCATCTTGGGCTGGAGAACCTGCATCTTGGCAGTGGAGCGGGTGGAGCTCACCGTCAACGGCGTAAGCAGAAGACGAATGATGGCAGTGAGGATGATGATTGCCAGACCCCAGTCACCAACGAAGTTGGCGATGAACGTCAGGATCTGAGCGATGACGTAGATAATTCCATCCCACATGGGAAGTACCTCCGAGTGTCACGTCCCTTAGGGGACGGGATCATAGCCGCCTTTGTGGAGAGGATTGCATCTGGCGATTCTCGCGCATGCAAGCCAACCACCTCTGAGTGCGCCGTAGCGTTTGATTGCCTCTATGGCGTATTCAGAACAGGTTGGCACATAAATGCAAGACGGGGGAAGGATAGGGGAGATGTGCCTGCGATACACCCTTACCAGAGAGATAAGGGCCCTCGCAGCCACACCACACTGTCCTTCCCCCGAGACGCTCATGCCTCAGACCCGCTTCGAGAGCTTTGCGAGAGCAGCGGCCACCTGGCCGGAGCTGGACTCACGGGTTGAGTTCGTCGCGAACATAATCACGTCGAACCCCTCGAGCGGATAACCTGCCTCCGCGGCCGCGGCCCTGAGCACACGCTTGCACCTGTTGCGGCACACGGCGTTGCCGAGCCTCTTTGCGGCGACAAAGGCAACGCGACCCTTGCCACCTTCCTTGGCGGGACTCACAGAGAGCCTCACCAAGGGGTGGTTGAGTCGCTTACCACCACGGAAGACCCTCTCAAAATCCCTCTTGGACTTGATGGTCTCCATGGAGATTCCTAGACGGTGAGCTTCTTGCGGCCCTTGGCGCGACGACGGGCGAGAACGGCGCGGCCGCCCTTGGTGGCCATGCGAGCACGGAAGCCGTGGCACTTGGCGCGCTTGCGCTTATTGGGCTGGTACGTACGCTTCATAGTGGTTCCTCCTGAGTGATAAATCTCATCACTGCGATAGCAGTCAAGCTCTCCGATTGTAGGGGTCTGTATGTTGGGATGTCAATTTCTATCTGCATAAATTTCGAGGTTATCCCACAGAAAAGCTCCAAAAACTGACTAAATCGGTTCCAAACCACAACCAGTGAGACCAAAACGGGCCACCAACAACAACACCTAGTGTCTTTGAACACTTGTGTAAGCCTCGCGCAGACGCGGGAGCTAAAAGGTTTTCAAATGAGCGAAGAAACACTGCAAAAAGGTGAAATAATCAACTCCGCGCAATGAAAGGTTTGAGGTCTGAGCGCAGGGTTTTGCCATTACTTTTCAATGTCTTCCCCGCTGCTTATAAACATTTTTTCACCCAATGTCGAAAACTTTTCAAAGCTGGCAAGAAACCTTTTGCAACTTTTCATCACGTGAGGAAAAGTTGTTGAAAGGTCGGCATAGGGCGAGATAGATCGCAGATTCGTGGGAGTTGAAGAACATGGCAGACGCCTTCTACCCCTTCGTGGGTGAGGGACCGGCGGACGAGAACACCTCCGCCAACAACGCTTCGAGCGAGGCAAGCCAGGGCGAGTCCCTGGGCGACGTCGTCCGCTACCCCACGCGTATCGCCATCTTTGACGACCCTGCGGCCGCCCCGCGCGTCATCGTCATCCAACCCAAGGATGTGCGCTCCTACCTCGAGGAAATCACGGCAACCGTGACGAGGCTCGCCAAGGAGCAGGGAGGCAGGATCTCCTTCACCGTCATCCGCGAGGTGGTGGAGAACCTCGTCCACGCCTACTTCATAGAGCCCACCATCTCCATCCTCGACGGCGGCAACACCATTCGCTTCTCAGACCAGGGCCCGGGAATCCGCGAAAAGGACCGCGCGCTGGAGTACGGCACCACCTCGGCCACCGAGGAGATGAAGAAGTACATCCGCGGCGTCGGGAGCGGCCTTCCATATGCCCAGCAGTACATGCAGGACCACGGCGGCACCCTCACCATCGAGGACAATCTCAACTCCGGCACCATCGTCACCATCTCCATGCCCGGTGAGAACACACCGGTAGGGGAGGGCAGGCCCACACAACCCCAGTCACAGATGCCGGCCACACAGGCATACCAGCAGGCGGCACCCCAGCAGATGTGGGCACAGCCCATGGCGGGCCAGTACCAGCAGATGTCGGCAGGCGCCTGGCAGCAACCCATGCAGACGCAGCCCGGCATGCAACAGATGCCCTATATGCAGCAGATGCCCTCCTACGGCTGGCAGCAGATGCCCTACGCCTCGCCGATCCCCCAACAGGCACCGGCCCAGCCACAGGCGAACTTCGCCCTGAGCGAGCGCGGGATGAACGTCCTTACCTACCTCTCCCAACACGAGTCGGTGGGGCCGACCGAGCTCACAAACGCCTTCGGAGGTTCCGTTCCCACCTGGACCCGCACCCTGCAAGACCTCGAAGACCAGGGGATCCTTAAGAAGCGCGGGCAGAAGCGTTACCTCACCGACGCGGGCAGGGCTCTCCTCTAGGCATCAACCCGTTGGCCGAGTTTTCAACATCTAGCGGTTCAGGACGTATATCTCCCATATAATGAGTTTTCAACATTTGGAATGATGAGTTCTAAAACCGCAGGTAATGGCATAAGGGTTAGATATGGAAGAAATCAACAACCAGGAGTCTGACGCACAAATCCTTTGGGATGACGTCATCGACATGCTCGAGGACGAGGGCCTGGCCCCGGCGACGCTCGCGATGCTTCGCAGCTGCGCCGCCACCGACCTCGAGGAAGACACTCTCGTCATCGCCGCCGGCGGCGCCTTCGTAAGGAGGAACGTCGAGAAGAATGCGGGCGCGATCACCGATGCCCTCACCCGCGCGGCCTTCCAGCCCATGAACCTGCGCGTGGAGCTCAGCCGCGAGAAGGCCCCTTCCGCGCCCTCGACCCCCTCGGCTCCTCAAACCACCATTACCTCCGCCGAGCTCGAGCGTATGCGCAGCTCGGAGGCCAACAAAACCTTCAGCTCACCGGTGAGCACCCCCACGCCGGCGGATCGCAAGGCCAATCCCCTCGTGGAGGAAATCACGGCCGAGGACTCGCGTCTCACCTTCGACACCTTCGTCGAGGGAGAGGAGAACCAGCTTGCCTTCCAGGCCGCCAAGGCCGTGGCCGACGGCTCCACTGGCTACAACCCTCTCTTCATCTACGGCCGCAGCGGCTTGGGCAAGACCCACCTGCTCAAGGCCATCCAGAACTACCTCGCTGCATACTCGCCCGACCGCATCTGCGTCTACCGCCAGGCGCGCGACTTCGTGCGCGACTATACGAGGGCAATGAACGACTCCTCGAGGAACGTCCGCGAGGCGCTGGCCGACAACTACCACGACATCGACGTCCTCATCATCGACGACATCCAGGGCTTCGGCGGCGCGGTAAAGTCCATCGACTTCTTCTTCGACACCTTCAACTACCTCACGAGCCACGGCAAACAAATCGTGCTCGCCGCCGACGAGAGCCCGGCGGAGCTGGGTCTTGAGGACCGCATCGCCACGCGCCTGGATTCCGGCGTCACCATCGCCATCCAGGTGCCCAACTACGAGCTCAAGTACGGCCTTGTTAAGGCCTTCTACGAGCGCATGAAGGAGGAGGCGGCCGAGGACCCCGAGGGCCTTCGCGGCTTCAAGGGCAACATCTCAGAGGACAACCTCGAGTTCATGGCCCAGCGCTCCGGCTCCTCTATCCGCACCATCAAGGCCTTCTGCCAGTCGTGCCTGCTCACCGCCACGCAGAAGCAGGAGGCGGGAGAGGAGCTCACCCGTGAGGACATCTCGTCCATCGCCGTCACCAAGTGGGGAGCCGACCAGCGCACCTTCACCATCGAGCAGATCCAGAAGTTCGTCGAGCAGCGCTACAACATCTCGCATGCCGACCTCATCTCCAACAAGAGAAACAAGGGCCTCATGGAGCCGCGCCACGTCGCCGTCTGGCTCACGCGCGAGCTCACCGACTCCACCCTCGCCCAGATCGGCGAGAAGTTCGGTGGGCGCACCCACGCCACGGTGAAGCACAGCATCAAGTGGGTTGAGGACCGCCGCCACGACGACCGCATGGTCCACGACAAGATCAGCCACCTCAAGGAGGACCTGATGGCAAGCTCCTAGCCTTCTACACGCCGGTGTTGAAACCCGGTAAAGAAACGTTGATAAGTGCCACCCGAGTGTTGAGAAAGTAGTGAACACGGCTTCAACGTTTAAAACCAGGGATCCGGCTCAACAGGAAATCAGGTCCAAAACAAAGCATCAAGCAGGCACTTTGCAGAGTTATCCACATTTCTACAGCGCCTACTACCACTACTAGATATATATCTATATATAAG
>CAVIES010000107.1:0-6626 GCA_963641675.1 Anaerovoracaceae bacterium | reverse complement strand
GTAAAATATTGGCTAGACAACGGACACAAGCCGAGACATGTGGGAGGGCGCTTGGCGCGAGAGTTCGCCAGGGGGCTGTACAAGTCCAAGAGGTGGGAGCGCCTGCGGGCGCTGTGCATGGCTAGGCCCGTGCCGCTGTCGGACGGGCGCGTCTGCCCGCCCATGATGTGCGAGAGGTGCTTCGAGCGGACGGGCCGGCTGGTGCCCGCCGAGATATGCCATCACAAGACGTTCGTCACGCCAGAGAACGTGGGCGACCCGAGCGTGACCCTCAACGCCGACAACATCATGCGGGTGTGCCGGGATTGCCACGCGCGCATCCATTACCCGAACGACTGCAGGCCGCGCATGGCCTTCGACGAGCATGGGAGGGCCATAGAGCTATGAGCAAGGCCAAGACCGACGCGTCCGACGTGGACAAGAAGCTGACAGCCCTCACCGCCAAGGTGGAGAACCTGGACGGGCTGAACTACGAGCTCGCGTGCGACATGCTCGCGGAGTACGCATGGATGCTCAAGAAGATGGGCGAGCTGAAGGAGGTCATGGAGCGCGACGGCATCGTCCGCGAGGTCGAGCGCGGCGGCGAGAACAACCGCCACCTCGTGCAGGAGGAGTCCAAGCACTTCACCGCCTACGGCAAGCTGGTGTCCAAGGCCGTCTCCACAGCCGGGGCCATCAAGCGTTTCTGCCGCGACAACGCCACCGAGGCCGTCGAGACCGATGAGTTCGCCAACTTCTAGCGCCCCGGCCCGCGACGGCTCCGAGGCGCTGTCATACGCCAGGGCCGTCCTCGCGGGCGAGGTGACCGCGTGCAAGAAGCTGAGGCAGCTCTGCCAGATGCTCCTCCCGCGGCTGGAGACGGGCGAGTACAAGTGCTGGCACTACGACCCCGAGCGGGCGAGCCGCCCCGTGCGCTTCATCGAGACGTTCTGCTGCCAGCCCGAGGGCAAGGTGGGCCAGCGCATCGTGCTGCAGCCGTTCCAGCTCTTCTGGATGGAGGTCGCGTTCGGTTTCGTGGGCGAGGACGGCAATCGCCAGTTCAACGAGGTGTTCAACATCCGCGGCCGCAAGAACGGCAAGACCACCGAGCTCGCCGCGCTGGGCCTGTACATGCTCACCAAGGACGGGGAGGGCGCGCCGCAGTGCTACAGCGCCGCCAACTCCAAGGACCAGGCGTCGCTCCTGTACGGCGCGATGCTGCGCATGGTCGCCCAGTCCCCCGCGCTCCAACGCCGCCTGCACAAGGGCGTCATCCCCGGCCGCCACCAGGACGGGCTGATGTTCGGCGCCAACGGCGGGTACTTCACGCCCCTGTCCTCGCAGACGCGCAACCTCGACGGCCTCAACGTCCATTTCGCCGCCATCGACGAGATAGCCGCCATCACCAACCGCGACGTGTACGACCTCATCAAGCAGGGCACGTCCGCCCGCGAGCAGCCGCTGCTGGTGGAGATCTCGACCAACGGGTTCGTGCGCGACAACTTCTTCGACGACCGATACGACTACGCCACGCGCCTGCTCGGCGGCAAGGTGACCGACGACCACTTCCTTCCCGTGATCTACGAGTTGGACACGCGCGGCGAGTGGACGGACGAGGCGTGCTGGGAGAAGGCGAACCCCGGCCTCGGCACCATCAAGAAGCTGGACAAGCTGCGCGGGTACGTCAACCAGGCGAAACAGGACCCGTCGTTCCTCCCCACAGTCATGACCAAGGACTTCAACATGCCCGAGAACCGCGCGTCCTCGTGGCTGACGTTCACCGAGGCCGTGAACCGCGAGACGTTCGACTGGCGCGAGATGGGCTTCAGGTACTGCGTCATAGGCTACGACGCGTCCGACACCATCGACCTAACCTCCGCGCAGGCGCTCATGATGCGCCCGGGCGACCCCAAGATCTACGAGATGTCGATGTACTGGATACCGGAGATGCAGCTGGAGAAGCGGCGGAAGGACGGCTCGCGCCGCCAGAGGGACAACGTGCCCTACGACCGCTGGATAGCGGACGGACTGCTGCGCACGTGCCCCGGCAACACCATCGACCACCGCGTCGTGTTCGAGTGGATGCAGGAGCTGCGCGACGAGTACGACATCTACCCGTTCGCCATGGGCTACGACCCGTGGCACCTGCAGGACGATTCGTGGAAGGACACCGCCCGCACGTTCGTCGGCAAGAACCGAGCGGAGCAGGTGCGCTTCGGCGCACAGACCCTCTCCATCCCCATGAAGGAGATTCGCGAGGTGTACGGCGAGGGCGGCATCGTGGACAACGACAACCCGCTCAATCAGTGGTGCCGCATGAACGTGGGCGTCGTCACCGACACCAACGACAACATCAAGCCCGTCAAGGCCAACGGCCCGACCGGGCGCATCGACGGGTGGGCGGCGGAGATATGCGCCTACGTGTGCCTGAAGCGCCATTGGGACGATTACCAAGCGTCCATCTGATTGCACGATAAGATGCGCTACACTGGTCACGTGATTCACGTGAAACAGTGTTCCACCTGCAAATATCTTCACCTGAAGCAGTTTGCAGGTTGACAAGGCGCTTTCACATGTTATGTTTTTGGCATGGGACTTCTAGACATCTTCCGCCCCAAGAACCACGGTGATGCGCAGAAGGCGCACACGGCCCAAAGCTTCCAGTCGATAACCGAGTACTCCCCGACGTTCACGTCGTGGGACGGCACGCTCTACGAGAAGGTGCTGACCCGCGCCTGCGTGGAGCGCACCGCTGTTCTCGCCTCGAAGCTCAAGCCCGAGGTCGTGGGGTCGGACACCTGCAAGCCGAGGGTGCGGCGGCTATTCCAGACCGCGCCGAACCGCTACATGAGCTGGCCTGACCTCATCAGGCGAGCCGTGACGGTGCTGCTCACGGACAACACCGTGGCCATCGTCCCGGCGCTCGACGCGGCGCTCAACGTGACGGGCCTGTTCCCGCTCAAGTTCGAGTACGCCGAGGTCATCGAGATGGGGGGGCAGCCGTGGTTCCGTTTCCACGTCGGGAGCGGCGGCGACCCGCTGGTCATCGAGGCGGAGCGTTGCGCGCTGCTCACGCGCTACCAGTACGAGTCCGACTTCTTCGGCGGCACGAACCGCGCGCTGGACGCCACGCTGGGCCTCATCGACTACCAGGAGCAGGCGCAGAGAGAGGCCATCCAGAACGGCGCCAAGATCCAGTTCATCGCGGCGGCGTCGTCCACGATGCGCCCCGAGGACATGGACGCCAAGCGCAGGCAGTTCTCGGAGGACAATCTCAGCTCCAAGAACAAGACGGGCCTGATGCTGTACGACAACACGTTCGACAGCATGAAGCAGGTCGAGCCGATGAGCTACACCGTCGACACCGATGAGATGGAGCGCATCGAGTCCAACGTCTTCTACTACTTCTCGATCAACAAGAGCATCCTCACGTCCGACTACACGGAAGAACAGCTCGACGCCTTCTACGAGGCGGTAATCGAGCCCATCGCCGTGCAGATGGGCGAGCGCCTGACCCAGATGCTGTTCACCGAGCGCGAGCGTCAGGCGGGCAATCAGGTCATGTTCAGCGCCAACCGCCTCGAGTACGCGTCCAACGCGTCCAAGCGAAACATGGTGCGCGACATGATCGACCGAGGCGTCATGAGCACGAACGAGGCGCGAGAGATCCTTCAGCTGCCGCCGCTCGAGAACGACTACTTCTACGTGCGCGGCGAGTACAAGAACGCCGAGGGGCAGGCCATCGCGCCCGGCAACGCCACGACCGAGAACCCCTCGGGCCTCAAGAAGCAGGGCAACCAGGGCGTGCAATCAACCGACTTCGACCGCGACGCGGGCGGAGACGACGCAATCTACAACGACACGGACGGACGAGGCGCAAAGGAGGAGGACGAGTAATGCCCTTCAAGCCGGAGCAGAGACAGTACCGTTCCTTCGACGCGGCCTTCACGTTCGAGCCCGCGCCCGAGGGCAACCAGAACAACAACTTCGTGGTGGAGGGCTACGCCACCACGTTCGACGCGCCGTACGAGCTGTACCGCGACATGGACGGCCAGCCCGTCTACGAGACCATCAGCTCGACCGCGCTGGTGGGCGCCGACATGAGCGACGTCATCTTCCAGCTCAACCACGAGGGCGCGCCGCTCGCGCGCCTGCGCAACGGCTCCCTCGAGGTGACCGCCGACCCGCACGGCCTGAAGGTCCGCGCGCGCCTGGACGGCTCGCAGGAGGCCCGCGACCTCTACGAGGCCATCAGCAACGGCCTAATCGACCGCATGAGCTGGGGCTTCACCGTCCCGCGCGACGGCGAGGAGTGGGACGCGCAGACGCGCACGTTCACCATCGCCCGCGTGGACAAGGTTTTCGATGTATCCGCAGTGTCCTTCCCGGCCAACGAGGACACCGCGATCCATAGCGCACGTTCCTATCTCGACGGAGTGATCGAGGCGGGTCGCAGGGAGTCTGCGATGTGCGAGCAGGAGCAACGCCGCAAGGCCGCGCTCAAACTTCGATTGCTCTAACGAAAGGAGCTTCGCATGGAGTTCAAGACCATGGGCGCGGACGAGTACCGCGCGCTGGACGCCGACGCCTTCGAGGAGCGCCGTTCCCTCGTGATTTCCGAGTTGGACAACGCCGATTCCAAGGTGCCGTTCGCCGACCTCAACTCCGAGGTCAACATCATCGAGCAGGAGGTCGAGCGCCGCAACGCCGCCGTCAACCTCCGCAACGCCACCATGGCGGCAGTCAAGAAGGGGGAGGGCGCCGTGCTGGAGTCCACCGAGAAGAAGGGCTCGTTCGAGGTCACCCGTTCCGAGGATCCGTTCGACACCGAGGCGTACAACCGCGCCTTCATGGACTACTTCTGCCGCGGCAAGGAGTTCCCCGCCGGCCTCGTGCAGCCCGGCCAGAAGCCGGCCTACGTCCGCGCCGACGCATACTCCACCACCTCCGACGTGCCCCACTTCATCCCGACCACCCTCGCTGACAACATCATCACCAAGATGAGCGAGTACGGCGCCATCTACAACGAGGTCACCAAGCTGGGCGTCCCGGGCGGCTACGAGATCAACGTGTGGGATTGGAAGCCCACCGCGTCCTGGGTCACCGAGAAGAAGTCCTCCGACGCCCAGAAGGCCACCGACGCCTCCCGCATCGTGTTCGCCTACTACATGCTCGAGTGCAAGGTCGCCACGTCCTTCCTCGCCGGCACCGTCACCCTCGACGCCTTCCGCTCCAAGTTCCCCGAGCTCGTGTCCGAGGCCATGACCCGCGCCATCGAGGACGCCATCATGAACGGCACCGGCTCCGGTCAGCCGCTCGGCATCCTCAACGACCCGCGCGTGACCAACAAGGTCGACTTCGCGGCCGCCGACATCGCCAAGTACCAGGGCTGGGCGACCATCCTCAAGACCCTCACGAACCCCTACCGCCAGCGCGGCAAGTTCTACATGGCCCAGGACACCTGGGACAAGTACCTCGAGGGCATGGTGGACGCCAACGGCCAGCCCGTCGCCCGCGTCAACTACGGCATCGACGGCGCCGAGACCTACCGTGTCATGGGCAAGCAGGTCACCATCGTCACCGACGATATCCTGCCCTCCTACGACGACGCCGCCGCCGGCAAGCCGTTCATGCTCTTCGGCCAGATGTCCGACTACCTGCTCAACCAGCAGGCGGGCATGCGCTCCGTCAAGTGGCTGGACGAGGACAACAACCTCGAGAAGCAGAAGATGCAGCTCATCTGCGACGGCAAGATGGGCGACACCAACGGCATGCTCGTCGTGTCCAAGCCCTCTGCTTAGCACCGGTTCCCCTAGCAAGCAAAAAAAGGAGGTGGGCGCATATGGCTGACGCAACCACCGTTTTGTTGGACGAGGTCAAGCTGGCCCTGCGCGTCACCTCCGATGACTTCGACATGGAGGTGACGGCGCTCATCGACGCCGCCAGGCGCGACATGGTGCGGCAGGGCGTGAGGGAAGACCTCCTCGCCGAACCCACCATCGACCCGCTGGCGAAGATGGCGATCGTGCTCTTCTGCAAGGCCCGCTTCGGCTTCGACAACGATGACGCGGAGAGGTTCGAGACCGCCTACGCGAAGACGCTCAAGGACCTCGCCAACGCGCCGACGCTCTACGCGGGGGAGACGGCATGACCCGGTGGAACGACACCATCGAGCTGCTGGGCATGCCCGAGCTCCGCCAAGACGCGTCGGGGCGCTGGGTGGGCGGCGAGAAAACGGCCCGCAAGGTCTTCTGCAACCCGTACACCGTGGGCGCCGAGACGTGGTCCACGTCCATCGACATGGGGTTGCGGGCCGACTACGAGGTGCAGCTCTACACCTGCGAGTACAAGGGTGAGACCGAGGCCAACTACCACGGCACCGAGTGCGACGTGGAGAAGGTCGCGCAGAGCGGGGACTTCACCCGCCTGCAGCTCGGGAAGAAGGCAAGCAATGGCTAGCTTCACCGAATGCTCGGTGGATGCCTTCGCGTCGACGCTCAGCTCCATCTTCGGAGAGATCAAGGACGCGTCCGACGATGCGCTCGCCGACGCGCTCAAGACCGGCGCCGCCACCTCCGCAAAAGAGTGGAGGGCCGAGGCTCCCGTCCGCACCGGCAAGTACAGGAAGTCCGTGCGCTGCCGCATGG
>CAVIES010000106.1:0-6649 GCA_963641675.1 Anaerovoracaceae bacterium | reverse complement strand
CTTCTGTAGCGTGCCGAGCTCCTTGTTCATGTCCTTCACCATGACCTTCGCCACGACCTTCCCGTCCATCTCCACGACGGGCGTATTGTTCGCGACGGTCTGGGTGTACGCCATGAGGTTGGCGTTGAGTTGGTTGAGCGCGGCCAGTACGTCGGCGTTGTCGTTCCCGCCGCTCACGGCGCCGGCCATCTTGTCGGCCACGTTCTCCATGGACTTCTTCTGCCGCTGGGTCAGCTCGTTTATCTTCGACTGCAGCGCCGACACCACGAGGTCGGAGATGGTCTGCGCGAACGGCGTGGTGTACTTGCGGTTGGTCAGCGGGATGATGGCCTCCGCGCCCGCCTCGCCCGCTATGTGGCGGGTCACGTCGGTCGCGGTGTTCACGATCATGCCGTCCGCGTGGTACATGGTGCGGCCTTGGAACAACCCGCCCGCCGCGTGCTTGACGAACACCCCGCCCGCCGCGCTCTGCGTCTCGTTGACCGTGACGTTGCGCGTCGTGATGGTGGTGGTGGCCGACATGTCCTTCGGCGGGTTGTTGTTGTAGGTCGAGATGGCGCTTATCGCGTTGATGACCGACTGGTAGTCGACGGTGACGGTGGCCGACTTGTCCTCAAGCTTGGTGTTGCCGTAGGTGTTGACGTTGTCGATCGCGGCAGTGACGTCGTCGTCCTCGACTGTGTCGGTCGCATCCTTGTCCTCGAGTTCGGTGTTGTCGTAGGTCTCCACGTCAGATGTGCCGGACTGAACACCTGACGTGTCCGCGTCGGCTGTGGCCGTCTTATCCTCGGCCTGGGTCGCGTCGTAGCTCTCCACGGCGGCCTCAGCCTCGCCGTCGATGACGTTGCCATCAGCGTTGGCGCTGGCGTTCTTGTCGTCCACCTGCTGCGCGTTGTACTCCTGCAGCTTGGCGATGATGGCGTTGATGTCGCCGTCGCACTCGGCCACGAGAGCGGCGAAGTCCTCCGCGCCCATGGACGAGAGGGTGTCCGTGCTGATGCCGGCCTGCTCACAGGCGGTCGCGAACTCCTCGATGCTCGTGCCGGTGTTGGAGAAGGCCTCGGTGACCTCGTCGCCCATGCCCTCGACCAGCTCTTGGATGGAGGACGACAGGGTCTTGTTGGCCTCGTCCGCCTTGGCGGTCGCCTCCTGGTAGTTGTCGGACGCCCACTGCACCTTCTCACCAAGCGTGTCGACGGCGGCCTGCGCGTCGTTCACCGTTTGGCTGGCCTCGTCGAGTTTCTCCTTGGAGTCCCCGATCACGTTGTTGTACTGTTGCTGCGCGAGGACGCCGTCGCCGGTCGTGCCCACGTACTCTTTGAGCGTGGCCTCGGCCTCCTCGAGCTTCTTGTTGTAGTTGTCCTGCGCCTCCTGCTGCTTCTTGGTCGCGACCTCGAGCTCGTACTCGGCGTTCTTCTGGTCGGTCAGGGCCTCCGTGTAGATGCTCGAGTAGGCCTGCGCCTCCGCGTTGAGTTTCCACGCGTCGGTGTTCTTCTGGATGGAGTCGGTCGACTTGGAGAGCGCGCCGGTGGCCTCGTCGGTGACGCTGATGGAGTCGCCCGTGATGTCGTTGTAGCCCTTGACCGCCTGCTTGAGGAGGGCGAGGTCGGTCTTGCTGATCTCGCTGCCGGTGTTGCCCAGGCGCTTGATGGTGTCGATGTAGGTATCGAGCATCGCGCTGTTGGTGTAAAGGTCCTTGAAGGTGGAGCCGATGGTGCTGTTCAGCTCCTTGCAGGTCTCGAGCAGCGAATCGGCGTCGACGTCCTCGAGCGCGAGCGTGAAGTCGCCCGTGCCGTCCGCAGCCTCCTCCATGATCTCGCCGATGGGCTTAGTGGCGTCGGCGAGCAACTGAGCGTGCTCCTGCGCCTCCTGATACTCGGTGACGAGGCTCTGGATGCCGCTGATGACCGCTGAGCCGCCGATGGCCAGCAGCGCCGCAATGCCCGCCGTGGCGGCGGTCGCGAGCCCTTCGATGGCGACGGTGCCGAGCGTCGCTGAGTTCGTGATGGTCATGATGCCCTCGCCGATGCCCTGGAGTACGGACGAGCTGACGAGGTTGCTCTTGAAGGTTTTGAAGGCGGAGGACAGCGTGCCGATGATGCCGGTGCCGTCCTTGAGCTTCTGTATCTTCTCGCCCATCGTGGCGACGACGGAGAGCACCGGGCCCGCAGCCGCGGCGATGCCGCCGAAGCCGACGATGAGGGTCTTCGTGCCGTCGCTCATGCCCTCGAACGCGGAGGTGGCCGTCTCCACGATGGAGGCCAGCTCCTGGATGTACGGCAACGCGGCCTGCCCGATGTCGGAACCGAGGTTCTGGGCCATGTTGGACAGCTTGGAGAGCGTGCCCGAAAGGCCCTCGGCCTTGGCGTCGGCCTCGCGCGCCGCATCCCCGGCCGCGCCCCACTCGTCGCTCACGCCGTCCCAAGCGTCCTGCGACATCGTGAGGTTGTCGTCCAGCCCGCCGATGGTCTGCATCAGGCCCTCGATGGCCTGTTTCTGGCGCGTGCCCGTGATGCCCAGGTCTTCGAGCGTGGCGGTGGCGGAGCCGCCGTTTGACTCGACGTTCTTCAGACCTTCCACGAAGCTCTTCAGCGCCTGCGTCGGGTTGGATTCCCACGTGTCGGCGAACTCCTTCGCGGTGACGCCCGCCACGTCGGCGAACTTCTGCAAGTCGGTCCCGGCGGCGTTGCCGTACTCGTCGATCTTGTCCTTGCCGTTCGCCACGGCGGACTCGATGTCGGACAGCGTGTTGGAGATTGCCGTGCCCGCAGCCTCGGCGCCCTGTCCCGTCGAGGCGACCGAGGACGCGAGCGCCAGAATCTCAGGCGTCGTCATGCCGACGATGGAGCCCATCGAGCCGATGCGCGTGGCGATGGACACGATGTCGGACTCGGTAGACGCACCGTTGTTGCCGAGGCGCACCAGCGCGTCGGAGAAGTTCGACATGTGGTTCTGGTCGAGATCGTCCAGAATGTTGCTGAGCTGGCCCAGCGCGGTCGCCGCGTCCTCGGTGTCGAGGTCGGTGGCGATATCCAGGTTGGACACGGTCTCGGCGAACGTCTCCAGCGAGCTCGTGGCCACGCCCAGTTCCCCGCCGATGGCCTCGATCTCGAGGATCTGGTCGGCGGACGTGACGTGGGTCTGGGAGAACTCGATGGCCGCGTCGCGCAGCTGCTCGAACTGCTCGTCGGTGCCGTCGCAGGTCTTGCGCATGTCGCGATAGGCGCTGTCGATGTCGTTGGCCGCGTCGAGCGCCGACTGGCCCGCCTGCACGAGCGCGGGCGTGACGGTCGCGGAGAGGGTCATGCCCATGGTCTTGAGGTCAGACCAGCTGAGCGCCGAGGTGGTCTGCATCGCGGAGGTGAACTCCTGCGCCTGCAGCTTGCAGTCCTCGAGCTGTTCCTGAAGGTTCTTGAGCTGGCCCGCGTCGGTCATCTGGTCGAGCGCGTCGCCGGCCTTCTGCTCGGCCTCGCGCAGCTGCTCGACCTTGACCTCGGTCTCGCCGATCTCTGCGGCGGTCTTCTCGTACTCCTCCTGCGCCTCGCTGCCGAGGTTGGCGAACTTCTGCGCGTCGCTCTTGAGCTGCTCGAGGTTGCCCTCCGCGCTGGACAGCTCGGAGCGCACCTCCACCCACGCCTGGCGGGCCTCCTCGGTGGAGGTCTCGATATCGTCGGTGGACTGCACGACCTTGTCCAGGCCGGCGGAGCTGTAGCCGTCAATCTCCTGCTGCAGCAGCTCGGCCTTCTCGTCGGCGAGCTTGGTGGCCTGCTCGAGGTCGGCCATGCGCTGACAGGTGACGTCGACGCTCGACGGGTCGAGCTGGAGCGCCTGGTCGCAACGCTCGATGTCGCGCTCAAGCTCCTCGATGGAGCGGTCTATCTGCTCGATGCGCGTGTTGGTGTCGGTGAACGAGGACGCGAGGTCGGTCGGCGCCCTGAGCTCGGCCATCTTGGTGCTGAGCTGACCTATCTGCGCGGTCAGCGACTCGCTCTGGACGTTCAGCTGCTCCAAGCCCTCGACGCTCTTGGTGGCGTCCAGGGTGTTGAACGCGTTGCGCCAAACGGAGCGCAGCTCCTGCAGCTTGGCCACGTCCTCCTCGACGAGGACGCCCCAGTTCTCAAGTTCCGCGATGACGGTGTTGAAGCTCGAGTCGTCCAGCCCCCACACGTCGCGCATGTCGAACTTCTTGGAGTTGAGGACGTTGCCCGCCGAATCGACCTGTTTGGCCAGCTCCGACCACTTCGTGCCGAAGTTCTCCACGGTCTTCGACTGCTGGTTGATGCCGGTGTAGACGGTGGCCAGCTTCTCGTTGAGCGCGTTGTACCGCTCGGTCGCGTTCCGCGCGGCGAGGGCGGCGTTCTCGGTCTTGCTCGCAAGTTCGCCCACGGTCTGCGTCACGCCATTGAACGAGACGGTCTTGGAGCTGGTCTGGGAGATGGCCTCCTTGACCGTCTTGAGCTGCGTGGCGAGGTCCTGCGACTTGTTCTTGAGCAGGTTCATCTGCGTGGTGACGGAGGTGAGCGAGCCGGGGTTGAACTGCGTCGCCTGCTCGACCAGCTTGAGCTGCTTCTGGGTGGAGGTCGCCGCCGATGCCGCGGCCTTGAGAGCCTTCTGGAGGGTGGTGGTGTCACCGCCGAACTTGATGGTTAAGCCGCGGTATGCGTCAGCCATTGGTCAGCTCCTAGCCGAAAATCGCTTTGATGTCCGATTGGGTGGCATCGCGCGCGGTCTCCTGCGCGACGGCGCCGCCCGTTTTCCCGCCCGTCTCCATCGGGATGGTGGAGTCGAGCATCATCACGAGGTCGGGGACGTGCATATCCACCAGCTCGCTGAAAGGTACGCCGAGCTTCAGGCCCGCGGAGAACATGCTCGTCGCGGCCAAGGGGTCGGCCCTGCCCTGCGTCTCGTTCGACCCGCGTCCTAGGTCTTCTGGGAGCCTAGGCTCGAAACAACTTGTCTGCACACTCGCGCCCCACCACGTCGGCCACCTGGTTCATGTTGATGGCGTCGATGCCCATGAGCCACGCGTCGTAGTCCGGTGTGGGGTTGGCGGGGTAGCCGCCCGCGAGCTGGGCCTTCTTCTCGGCGGTCTTCAGCATCGCCCACAGGCAGCGCAGGTCGGCGTCCCAGTGCTCGCGCGTGTAGTCGAACACAGTGGTCACGGTGACCGGGAACGCCTTGTCGATCAGCGCCTCGGTGTTCTTGGGCAGCTTCTTGGCGCCGCCGTCCTTCGGCTTCGGCATCGAGCGGAGCAGGCGCTGCTTGACGAACGCGGCGGTGACGAACGACTTGTCGCCCCTGCCCGCCTCCAAGTCCACCTTGCCGAACACGTCGGCGATGAGCGGCGAGTGGAAAGCCTGCTCGTAGACCTTGAGGGTGTAGGGCGAGCAGATGACGTTGACCTCGCCCAGTCCTTCGATTGTTGCTTGCATGGCTGGCCTTTCGGTTGGCGAAAACCCGCATGCAGCGCCCTCGCGCCAACCAGGCGAGGACACTGCATGCGGGTTTCGGTACGGGTGCGCGGGAGAGGGCGCTCGGCCCCCTCCCGTCGCTCGGTTCTATCTGTGGCGCTACGGGCTAGGCGGCGGGAACGTACACGGAGTCCATGAAGGCGTCGTAGACGGCCTTGGTCTCGGTGGAGTTCTCGACGGAAGCCTTTGCGGTGTTGACCGTCGCGCCGCCGATGGTGATGTCCTTGCCCACGGCGGTGAAGCTGAGGGACAGGGTGTCGGGGGTGATGGTCGTGTCGGTGGTGTTGGCGGACATGCCCGGGCGCGAGAAGGTCACGTCGTACAGGCAGAAGCGCTCGTCGTTCTCGTTGCCGCTGATCTCGAAGAGAAGGGCGACGTGGGCGGACTGGGCGCCCAGGTCCTCGAACAGCACGCCGTTGTCCTCGATGTACTTGAGGACGTCCTTGCGGAAGGACGAGGGCACGTCGGCGATGGTGAGGGTGCCGCTGATGGTGGGCGCGCCGTTGAAGGAGGCGTAGTCCTTGTTGTCGGCGCGGAAGGTGGAGGTCTCGCCGTCGTAGGAGACCTCGAGGGTCACGGCGCCGGGCATCTTGACCGGGGTGCCGTACTTGTCGGTAGAGGTGTCCAGAACTGCGTAGTGGACGTTGGAGAGACCGAAGCGAACCTTGCCCATGGTCTGTTCCTTTCTAATCGTCTAATGCGTTGAGGTAGTAGGAGGTGATGGAGCAGTGCTCGGATTCCGACCAGTCCTCATAGCGCGAGACGGCGCCGAACTCGTCGGTGAGGGCCTTGAAGACCTTCCCCTGCAGCTCGGCGTCCCCGTACTTCTCGAGGAGCTGCACGCGGTAGCGCGGGATGGCCGCGCACTCGGTGTTGTCGGCAAACAGCTGGCCGGGGTCGTCCAGCTCGTAGACGAAGAACGGCGGCGAGGGCGCCTTGCCCTCCGGGTACGCCAGACGGGTGCCGGGAATCCCCAGCGCCGCCATGGCCGCGTAAAGCTTCTCTGCGCCCGTCATAGGCCCTTCTCCGTCAGGTTGGACTGCAGCTTGTCGAAGGCGTCCGCGAAGCCGTCCTCGGCGGCTGGCGCGATGTGCTCGACGCCCGCCACGTAGCCGCCGCCTATCCTCGCGTGGCCCTTCTCCAGCAGGTGCGGGAGGCCGGGCTTAGTGGAGTAGACG
>CAVIES010000105.1:0-6739 GCA_963641675.1 Anaerovoracaceae bacterium | reverse complement strand
CGGAGACATGGACGCCGAACTGCGCGAGCGCGCTCATGGTGAGGGCGATGTAGGTCCTGCTCTCGATGGGCTCGGCCACGCGGACCTCCGACGGGCCGCCCAGAAGCGGTGCCGCCAGCAGAAGGCCGCTGATGTATTGCGAGCTCACGTTGCCTGGCAGCTCAAAGCGACCGTTCCTGAGTGAGCCGGTTACCTTTAGCGGGAACGTTCCCTGCTCGGTAAGGTCACAGCCGCCGGCGATGAGCTCCTCGTAGAGAGGGGAGAGCGGGCGCGCTGCGAGCCTGCCGTGGCCCGTGAGCGAGCCGTTGCAGGCAAGGGCGGCAACCACGGGCAGCATGAAGCGCTCGGTGGAGCCGGACTCGCCGCAGTCGAGAAGGGCCCCGTGCGTTGCGGCGAGGCTGCCGGTCTCGGCATCCGTGGGGATGGGCTCAACGTGAAGAACGTCGCCCTTGCGCGCGATGCGGGCGCCCAGGGCCTCGAGACAGGCGATGGTGGCCTCGATGTCCTTTGAGGTGGTGGAGCAGACGATGTCGGTCGACTCTGGGCAGAGCGCGGCGCAGATGAGCAGGCGGTGCGCCATCGACTTGCTTGCGATGGCGGGGATCTCGCCCGTAAGGGGGCACGGCGTAATGACGACGTCCATGAAAACGTTCTCCAAAGGGTCTGGATTCATAAGTGTCTTATTCTACCGCTCCGCACGGCGCTTGAGGAAAGCCCCGTGGCTTTGGCATCTGGAGCGGCGGACCTACCTGCCGAGCTCGATGAACTCGCGGAAGCGCTCGAGCGGCATCTTCTCCACGTAGACCTCGCCGACGCGCCTCACCATGACGACGTTCATGTGGCTCCCGTGGCGCTTCTTGTCCGCCAGCGCGTGGCCATAGAGCTCGTCGGTCGTGAGGCTGGTCGTGGTGGGAAGGCCGTGCGCGGCCACGCAGGTGACGACGCGCCTTGCGTCTTCCTCTGGGCAAATGCCGAGCTTGGCGCAGGCGCGCATGACGAAGCAGAGACCGATTGCCACGCAGGTGCCGTGGCCGAGCTCGAAGTTGCTCGCGGCCTCGACGGCGTGGCCCACCGTGTGGCCGAGGTTAAGCGTCTGTCTGAGGCCGCGCTCGCGCTCGTCGGCGTTCACGACGTCTCGCTTGATCTCGACGTTCCTCGCGATGATGCGGGCCAGCTCGTCCTCGTCAAAGCCGGGGGCGTTGATGGGGGAGCGCTCCAGCTTGGCGAAGAGCTCGGGGTCTGCGAGCACACCGTGCTTGATCACTTCGCCGCAGGAGTCAGTGAGCAGCTCGTGGCTGATGGTCCTCAGGGCGCGCGGGTCTGCGATGACGACCTTGGGCTGCCAGAAGGCGCCCGCGAGGTTCTTGCCCGCCTCGAGGTCGATGGCGGTCTTTCCGCCGACGGAGGAGTCAACCATGGCTAGCAGGCTCGTAGGGACCTGGGCCACCGAGCAGCCTCGCATGTAGCTCGCTGCGGCAAAGCCCGCGAGGTCGCCCGTCACGCCGCCGCCGAGCGCCACCACGACGTCGTCGCGGGTAAGGCCGGCCTCGGCGATGGCCTCGAGGCAGGCCGCCCAGGTGTGGGCGCGCTTGGAGGCCTCGCCGGACTCGAAGACGAACGATCCCGTTCGATAGCCTGCGGCCTCAAGCGAGGCAAGGGCGTCTTTGAGGTAAAGCGGGGCTACGTTGGTGTCGGAGACGACGAAGGCGACCTCGCCGCCGGCGTCCTTGCGAACGAGCTCGCCCACCTGGGCGAGGCAGCCTGGGGTCACGTGCACGTCATAGGAGGCGCTTGCTGCGTCGACTCGGACGATGGTCTCGCTTGCGCTCATCAGACTTCCTCCTCCTTTGCGAGGTCGGCGCGCTTGATGCGGTCGCCCTCTGCGAGAAGCTCGGTCAGGCGCTCGGCGTCTTTTGCCTCGAGCGCCTCCTTGTACTTGTTGAGTTCATCCACGAGCGTCTCTATCTCATGGATGAGGTTGTCGCCGTCTGCCAGGAAGAGCTCGCACCACATGGTGGGGTTGAGACGCGCGACGCGCGTGAGGTCCTTGTAGGAGCCAGCCGCAAAGCCGTCACGGAGGGCTAGCGTCGGACTCTTGACGTAGGCGTTGGAGACCACGTGGGCGAGCTGGGAGGTATAGGCGATGACCTCGTCGTGGCGCTCGGGCGTGGTCACGGTGAACTTGTTGAATCCGCAGGGCGCGAGCAGTACCTCGAGGCGGTCGACGAGCGCGAGGCAGTCTACGCCGCGCACCTCTGGCGCCGGGCAGACTACCATCGGCGCCTTCTCGAACATGTTGGCGCGGGAGTGCGCGTAGCCCGAGAACTGGGTGCCTGCCATGGGGTGGCAGCCGACGAAGGTGATGCCGTGTTCGCGGGCAATCTCAAAGCAGGGCTCGCAGATGGAGCGCTTTACGCCACCCGTGTCGATGACGATGGCCTCGGGCGAGACCTCGCCCGCGTGCTCGCGAAGCCACGTCACGCAAGCCTCGGGGTAGCAGGCGAGGATGATGAGCTCGCAGGTGCTGATGAGTTCGTCGGTGAGCACGCCGCTTGTGGTCTCGATGGCGGCGAAGCTCGTGATGTCCTCGTTGGGGTCATAGGCGTAGACCTCGTGGCCGCCCTGGGCCATCGCGCGGGCGAACGAGCCGCCGATGAGTCCAAGGCCGACGACGCCGACGCGGCCTGCCACGACCGCGGATGCGTCCTTGGCCGTCTCGGTGACGTTTTCCTGCTGTTCCACGCTACTCGACCTCCATCGTCACGGCCTCGCGCACGGTGGCGATGCGGCACATGGCGTCCTTGAACTGTGCGGGGGTGAGCGCCTGGGCGCCGTCCGACCAAGCATGCTTGGGGTCGTCGTGGACCTCTATCTCCAGGCAGTCGGCGCCGGCGGCGGTGGCGGCGAGCGCCATCGGGGTCACATAGCGGGTGTGGCCGGTGGCATGGCTCGGGTCGGCGCAGACGGGCAGGTGCGAAAGGTCGTGGAGCACCGGCACCGCGGAGAGGTCGAAGGTGTTGCGGGTGTGGGTCTCGAACGTGCGGATGCCACGCTCACACACGATGACGTTGGGGTTGCCCTCGCTCATGATGTACTCGGCGGCCATGAGCAGCTCGTCGACGGTGCCGGCGATGCCTCGCTTCAGGAGCACCGGCGTGTTGGTCTTGCCGACCTCCTTGAGCAGCGTGAAGTTCTGGGCGTTTCGGGCGCCTATCTGCATGACCTCGATCTTCTTGTCGAGGAACAGCTGCACGTCGCGCGGGTCCATGACCTCGGTCACGATCGGCATGTCGAGCTCGTCGCGAGCCTCGCAGAGAAGGTCGAGGCCCTCCTCGCCCATGCCCTGGTAGGCGTAAGGGGAGGTGCGGGGCTTGTAGGCGCCGCCGCGAAGGAGCGTGGCGCCC
This sequence comes from Anaerovoracaceae bacterium, assembly GCA_963641675.1. Lineage (GTDB taxonomy): Bacteria > Actinomycetota > Coriobacteriia > Coriobacteriales > Atopobiaceae > Parolsenella. Next base: position 3,335 of record CAVIES010000105.1, on the reverse strand, counting down.
GCGGCCTTGACCTCGCGCGCGATTCGGATGAGGTTATCGCCCTCGACCGAGCAGGGGCCTGCGATGACGTGGAAGGTGCCGCCGCCGATCTTCACGCCATGACCGCAGTCGATGACCGTGTCGAGCGGGTGGAACTTGCGGTTGGCCTTCTTGAAGGGCTCGGAGACGCGCTGCACGCGGTCGATGATGTCCATGCCTTCGATGAGGTAGGGGTCGATCTGGGTGGTGTCGCCCACCAGGCCGATGATGGTGACGTTGTTGCCGCGGGAGATGTGGGTGTCGAGGCCCTTGCCGTGGATCCAGGAGACGAAGTGGTCGATCTGCTCCTGGGTAGCGGTGTCCTTGACGACTGCGATCATGGTTCCCCCTCATTTACGTGCTGGGCTAGCGCAAAAGTTGTAGATAGTTGACTGATGGTACTACAGCAATGTTTCGACATGGCCACGCGCCCGACAACTCGCATGGCGTTTTGGCAACCGGGCGCCGCTTGCCCTATACTCTGACTGCTTGCTCTCTTAGCTCAGCTGGATAGAGCGTTCGCCTCCGGAGCGAAAGGTCGCGGGTTCGAATCCCACAGAGAGCACCATCGAACTCGCTGGGCGCCTATGGGCGCCTTTTTGTTGGGCATCGGCCTCCCTTAAATTTACGCGGCCTCAACCAGTTGATTTCATTTCTGTAAGGACTGTGCCCGCGAAGCCTGCCTTTCAGGATTGCCCGTACAATGATGGTTCGTGTAAATCGTGGAAGGGGATTGATGACAGACGAGACTCAAGCGCCCGAGATGATGGCGCCCGAGCTAGAGGGCCTTTGGCAGGCAGACGTCGCCGAGCGTGTGGCCGACGGTCGCTATAACGCCGAAGCCGGCCCCAAGACGAAGTCCATCCCTCAGATCTTCGCCGAGCATGTCTTCACCCTCTTCAACGGCGTGAACCTCCTGCTCGCCATTCTCGTCATCTCCACGGGGTCCTATCGCAACCTCACGTTCGTCGTCGTGGTCTTGTGTAACCTCGTCATGGGCCTCGTGCAGGAGATTCGCTCCAAGCGCATCATCGACAAGCTCTCCATCCTCGCGTCGCGCCCGGTCACGGTGCGCCGTGGCGGCAGGGACGTCGAGGTTGCTCATAACGAGGTCGTGCTCGACGACCTCATCGTGCTGCGCCGAGGTGACCAGGTGCCTGCGGATGCCGAGGTGGCGTGGGGCGAGGGCGGCCTTAACGAGAGCCTTCTCACGGGCGAGAGCAAGCCCGTCACCAAGCGCGTGGGCGACAAGCTCATGAGCGGTAGCTTCCTCGACTACGGCGCCGTTGTCGCCCGCGTCAACTGCGTGGGCGCCCAGTCCTACGCCGCGCGCATCAACGCCGAGGCCAAGTACGTCAAGAAGGCCCGCTCGGAGATCATGGCCACGCTCAACATGATTATCCGCTGGGCCACCTTCCTCATGATCCCGGCCGGCCTGGCGCTCTTCCTGCGCTCGCTTCAGACCGGCTCCACCCCTAACGAGGCCATCCTCTCCATGGTCGCGGCCGTCACCGGCATGATCCCGCAGGGCCTGGTGCTTCTCACCTCCACGGTGCTCGTCGTTGCCACGGCGCGTCTCGCCCAGAAGAAGGTCCTCATCCAGCAGTTCTTCTGCATCGAGATGCTTGCCCGCGTGGACGTGCTCTGCCTCGACAAGACGGGCACCATCACCTCGGGCTCCATGGACTTCGAGAGCTCGGTTGGCGTGCGCGGCCACGAGGGCGACGAGGTCGTGCTTGCGGCCGCGAGCGTCTGCCGCGCCAACTCGCTCGATGCCAACGAGACCGCCACGGCGATCCTTCGCTATGCCGAGAAGGCCGGCATTAAGACCCCCGAGTTCGCCCGCGTCATCCCGTTTTCCAGCGCGCGCAAGTACTCCGGCTGCGTCACGGCTGACGGCAAGAGCTACGTGATGGGCGCTATGCAGTTCGTCTTCGGCGGCAACGTGCCCTCAGAGATTTCCGAGGCCCGTGCCGCCTCCAGCGAGTTCGCGCGCGTGCTCGCGGTTGCTGAGTGCGACGGCTTTGACGAGGAGAACGGCATCCTCGGCGAGGTTCGCCCCCTCGGCGTCCTCTCGCTTTCCGACCACATCCGCTCGAACGCCCCCGACACCATCAGGTACTTCATTGAGCAGGGCGTGACCTTGAACGTCATCTCGGGCGACGACCCGCACACGGTCGCGAGCATCGCCGCCGAGGCCGGCGTGCCCGAGGCCGACAAGTGGGTCGACGCCTCCACGCTCTTGACCGACGACGACGTGCGCGAGGCCGCTACGAAGTACCACGTCTTCGGCCGTGTCACGCCCGCGCAGAAGCGCCTTTTGGTGGAGGCCCTGCGTGAGGCTGGCCACACCGTGGCCATGACGGGCGACGGCGTGAACGACGTGCTGGCGCTTCGCGAGGCCGACTGCTCGGTCGCCATGGCCTCGGGTTCCGACGCCGCCCGCAACGTCTCCGAGGTCGTGCTGGTCGACGACGACTTCGCCCATTTGCCCGACGTCGTGGCCGAGGGTCGCCGCGGCATCAACAACCTCCAGCGCTCCGCCTCGCTCTTCCTGGTGAAGACCGTCTTCTCGGCGGTGCTCGCGTTCTTCTTCGCCTGCTTCCCGCCGTATCCCTTCCAGCCGGTGCAGATGTCGCTCATCTCGTCTTCGGTCATCGGCCTTCCCTCTATCGTGCTTGGCCTCGAGCCCAACCACGAGCGCGTGAAGGGCCGCTTCCTCGCGAACGTGCTCGCAAGGTCGCTGCCGGCCTCGATTGCCATCATCGTCACCGTTTGCTTCGCGAGCTGCGCCCTCGGCTCCTTCGGCTTCACGGCCGAGCAAGTCTCCACCATCTGCGTCATCCTCACGCTTCTCGTGGGCGGCTGCCTCGTGCTTCGAATCTCCGTGCCGATGAACCCCATCCGTGCGGTCTTTCTGGCCTACAGCTTGGCCTACATCATCTGCGGCTTCACCATCTTCTCCTGGTTCTTTGACATCTCCGCCGTCACCTTCGAGATGGCCGTCGCGTCGGCGCTTATCGGCGCGGTCGGCCTTGTGATCTTCAACGTGCTGTTCAACAGGGGTGTTTCGCTTGCCTCTGAGGACGGCGGGTACACGAGGCTCATCGACAAGATCGAGAGCTACAAGGAAAGCCGCAAGTAGGGACGTGAGGCTGATGAACGAAGCAATCGCTAGCGCCGTATCCATGGCTCGTGCTGCGGGCACCCTCGAGGCCGGTGGCGTCAGCCGCCGCATCGTCAACGTCTCTGGCATCCCTGGGGCCGAGAAGCTCCCTGCGTGCCTCGTGACGCTGTTGGAGAACGTCGTGCGCCGC
>CAVIES010000104.1:0-6792 GCA_963641675.1 Anaerovoracaceae bacterium | reverse complement strand
CGGCACCACGGTTGACGAGTCCCTCGGCGACCAGGTCCGCATCACCGTCATCGCCACGGGCTTCCAGGACGTCTCCGCCCAGCCTTCGCTGCTCGGCGACTTCCACGCGCCCGTCGCCCCCGAGCCTGCCGTCACCGCCCAGCCCGCCCCCGCGCCCGCTCCCTCCTACAGCAGCGCGAGCACCACGGGCAGCAAGGACTTCGACATCCCCGACTTCCTTAAGCGCGGCCGCCTGTAATGGCTGAGCCCTCGCTCACCAGATACGTTTCTCAAAATGTGACCCTGCTCGGCGATGTTAATCGTCCGGGCGGGGTCTCTTTTGCGTTCACCGAGCGCACGGGAGGCGTCTCTGAGGGCCCCTACGCAAGTCTCAACCTCGGCAGCCGCTGTGGCGACGACCCCGCGGCGGTGGCAGAGAACCGCGCCCGTGCGCTTGCCGCGCTCGGTGCCGCGAGCATCGCGGAGAACCTCGTGGAGCCCAAGCAGGTCCACGGCGACCACGTGGTGGTCGTTCGCGGCGCCGACGCGGCCGAGCTTGCCCGCGCACGCGCAGAGGCCGAGGCGGGCGCCGACGCCGTCGTATGCACCGCGCCCGGCGTTCCCGTGCTTCTCTGCTTTGCCGACTGCGTGCCGGTGGTGCTCACGGCCCCCGGCGCCTTTGCCGTCATCCACTCCGGCTGGCGCGGAACGCTTGCCCGCATCAGCGCCAAGGCCCTCCGTGTCCTTCTGGATGAGGCCGCCTGTGCGCCCGAGGACGTCAACTGCTACGTGGGCCCCCACATTCTCGGCAAAGATTACGAAGTCTCCGAAGACCTTATGGCTACGTTCACATCAGAGTTTGGTACGATTGCTTACGCTGCCTTTACAAAGTCGAAACTTGACCTCTCGGCAGTAATCGCGCGAACTCTGGAAGAGGCGGGCCTTCCCGCATCCAACCTTCTGGATAGTTGCGTATCGACGGCCACGAACCTCGGCCGTTTCTACTCCTATCGAGCTGAAGGGGGCATATGCGGTCGTCACGCTGCCATCGCCTATCTAGAGCAGGCAGAGCTGGTCTAGCTCTCGCTCTTGCGGCGGTGCTTGGCCTCTCGGGCTGCTCGGGCGCAAATTCGTCCGAGACCCTTACCGTCGCTGGTTCCACCACCGTGCTGCCTATCGCAGAGATGGCTGCGGAGGGCTTTGAGGAAGAGACGGGCACAAACGTGCTCGTGAGCGGCCTCGGCTCCTCTGCCGGCATCGAGGCCGTCATCAACGGCACGGCAGACATCGCCACCTCGAGCCGCTCGCTCACGGCCGACGAATCCGAGCACGAGCTTGTGGAAACCGTCATCGCCCACGACGGCATCGCCGTCATCGTGAGTCCCGACAACCCCGTGGGTGAGCTCACCTGCGACCAGCTGCGCGACATCTACGCCGGCAAGATCACCAACTGGAGCGAGGTTGGCGGCGAGGACCTCGAGATTCAGGTCGTAAACCGCGACGAGGCCTCCGGCACGCGCGAGGCCTTCCGCTCCATCGTCATGGGCGACACCGCCTTCGACCGTTCGGCCGCCGTGCTTCCTGGCACTGGCCAGGTGCGCGACGTCGTGAGCCGCACCCCGGGCGCCATCGGCTACATCTCCATCGGCTTTGTCGAGAGCGACTACGCGAGCACCACGGTCAAGGCGCTCTCCATCGACGGCGTCGAGGCCACCGAGGACAACGTCGAGAGCGGCGCGTACCCCATCTCTCGCGACCTCTACTTCTTCACCAACGGCGACCCGCAGGGCGCCGCCTACAACTACATCTCCTACGTGCTCTCCGACGAGATGAGCCAGACCATCCGCGACGCCGGCTACATCCCGGCCCACAAGTCCACGACCGAGGGAGGGGATAACTAGTGAGCGATAACCTCGAGGCGGCCGAGCAGGCCGCCGAGGCCCAGGCGGCCTCCAACCTCAAGCAGGTGAGCCGCGCCACGCGCATGAAGGAGCTCGCGCTCAAGAACCTCTTCCTTGCGTGCGCCTGCGTGGCCGTGCTGGCCGTCGTCCTCATCTTCGTCTTCACCTTCTGGAAGGCGACCCCCGTCATCACCGAGATTGGCCTGGGCGAGTTCTTCAGCCTCAACTGGGCACCCACCGAGGGCCACTACGGCATCCTCGCGCTGCTCGCAGGCTCGGGCATCGTCACGGTGGGCTCACTCGCCATCGGCGTGCCTCTGGCCGTTGGCTGCGCAGTCTTCCTCACCGAGATTGCCGGCAAGAGGCTCGCCGGCGTCGTGAGCACCGCGGTCGACCTGCTGGCCGGCGTGCCCTCTGTCGTCTACGGCTTCTTTGGCCTCGTCATCCTGCGCCCCATCGTGGCCAACCTCACCGGTGGTCTTGGTTTTGGCGCGCTTACGGTGTGGCTTGTGCTGGCCATCATGATCGTGCCCACCATCACCACGCTCACCATGGACGCGCTGCGCTCCATCCCCATGGGCATCCGCGAGGCAAGCTTCGCCATGGGCGCCACCCGCTGGCAGACCATCTACAAGGTCGTGCTTCCGGCCGCTAAGATGGGCATCGTGAACGCCATCGTGCTCGGCATGGGCCGCGCCATCGGCGAGACCATGGCCGTGCTCATGGTCGTGGGCAATGCCCCCGTCATCCCCAACGGCATCGCCAGCCCGCTCTCCACCCTCACGAGCCAGATCGCGCTCGACATGGGCTATTCGAGCGGCCTTCACAGGAGCGCCCTCTTTGGCATGGGCGTCGTGCTCTTCATCATCTCCGCCTCGCTCGTGGGCATCGTGCGTGCCATGTCGAGCGCCCGCGAGGGTGGCCGCGGCCGTTCCCGCAAGCGTCGCGCCAAGGCTGCCGACCGCGCCGCGGTGCCTGTGGGCGGCATCACGTTCGACCACCCCGAGAACGCCGCCGACCACGCGCCCGCCCTCGAGCTCACGGCAGACGACGTCACCCCGCTCACCGGTGCCGTCACCGAGGCCCGCGAGGGCAGTCGCGCCCGCATCAAGCGCCTTTTGGCCGAGGGCTCCAAGGGCAGCGGCAACAAGAACCTCACCAACGACGTCATGATCTGGGTCTTCCGTGCGGCGGCCATCCTCACCACGGCCGTGCTCGTGCTCATCATCGGCTTCGTCGCCGTGAACGGCCTGCCCGTGATGTCGCTTGACTTCATCTTCGGCTGGCCCGAGGGCGTGAACGCCGAGGGCGGCATCTTCCCGACGATCATCTCCACGCTCTACGTCACCGCGCTCTCGATGCTCATCTGCACGCCCATCGCGGTGCTCGCTGCGGTCTACCTGGCCGAGTACGCCAAGCAGGGCAGGCTCGTGACCTTCATCCGCTATGCGGCCGACACCCTCTCCTCGGTGCCCTCCATCGTCATGGGCCTCTTTGGCTACGCGTTGTTCGTCGAGGCCATGGGATTTGGCCTCTCGATGCTCTCGGCGGCGCTCGCCCTCGCGCTGATGATGCTTCCCATCGTAATGCGCACCACCGAGGAGGCTATCCGCGCCGTGCCCCGCTACATCCGCTGGGGCGCCTACGGCTTGGGCGCCACCAAGTGGCAGGTTGTCTCCAAGATCGTCCTGCCGAGCGCCTTCCCGCGCATCGCCACAGGAATCGTGCTTGCCATCGGCCGCGCCATTGGCGAGACGGCCGTCGTGCTCTACACCATGGGCCAGGCCATCAACCTGCCGGTGACGCCGCTCGACTCCGGCCGCCCGATGACCATCCACCTCTATCAGCTCGCAAACGAGGGCATCAACATGCAGGCCGCCTACGGCACCGCGCTTCTCCTCATGGTGATGATCCTCGCGTTCAACATGTTCGCGCGCTACATCTCGCGCCGCTCCGAGAACAAGTCGAAGGGAAACTAGCATGACCGTCTATCGCCACGCGCCCGAAAACGGCGGCAACGGCATCCACGTCGAGAACTTTGACTTCTGGTATGGCGACTTCCACGCCCTCTCCGGCGTCACCATGGACGTCGCGCCCAACAGCATCACGGCCTTCATCGGCCCCTCCGGCTGCGGCAAGTCGACGTTCCTGCGTTGTATGAACCGCATGAACGACCTCATCGAGGGCACGCGCACCGCCGGACTCATGGCGCTCGACGGCAACGACATCTACGCCGAAGGCGTCGACCCGGTCGACCTTCGTCGCCGCGTGGGCATGATCTTCCAGCAGCCCAACCCCTTCCCGAAGTCAATCTACGAGAACGTCGCCTTCGGCCCGCGCCTTTTGGGCGTGAACAGCAAGAGCGAGCTCGACGGCATCGTGGAGGAGTCGCTCAAGCGCTCCAACCTCTGGAAGGAGGTCGCCGACCAGCTCGACAAGAACGGCCTGGCGCTCTCCGGCGGCCAGCAGCAGCGCCTCTGCATCGCCCGCACGCTCGCCGTGCAGCCCGACGTCCTTCTCATGGACGAGCCCTGCAGCGCCATCGACCCCACGAGCGTCCAGCGCGTTGAGGACCTCATGGCCGAGCTCAAGAGCGAGATGACGATCATCATCGTCACCCACAGCATGCAGCAGGCCGCGCGCGTCTCCGACTACATGGCCTTCTTCCTGCAGGAGCACGCGGGCGAGCCGGCCGGCCTCATCGAGTACGGCGAGACCAACAGCATCTTCAACTCCCCGAGCGACCAGCGCACCGAGGACTACATCACCGGCCGCTTCGGCTGATACGCACGCCTGCCGAATCCGACCTCGCCGAGAAGGAGTACACCATGCGCGAGACCTTCAACCGCCAGCTCACCGAGCTTCGCCAGGAGCTCGTCTCCATCTACGCCAACATCGACCTTGAGCTCCACGACGCCGTGGACGCGCTCGCCGAGGGTGACAAGGAGAAGGCCAAGCGCGTCAAGGAAGTGACGCGCGAGCTCGACGAGCGCTCCGCCGCGCTCGAGCAGAAGGCCTTCATGCTCATCGCCACGCAGCAGCCGGTGGCGAGCGACCTTCGCCTCATCCAGTTCGTCATCTACGCGAACTTCAACCTCGCGCGCATGTCCAACCACGTGCGCAACGTCGCCAAGACCGCCAAGCGCTGCGCCGGCCGCAACGTCCCCGGCCAGCTCATCGACCTGCTTGCGAGCGAGGGTCACCTCGTCTATCGCGTGCTCTCCAACTGCGTCACGGCCATCGTGGAGGAGGACCTGCGCCTCGCCTCCTCGCTGCCGACGCTCGACGAGCCGGTCGACGACCTCTACAAGCAGTTCTTCCGCACGCTCGCAACGCTCGGCCCCGACGAGGACATGGACGCCGCCTCGCGCGTCATCATGGCCTCGCGCATGCTCGAGCGCATCTCCGACAACGCCGTCGAGGTGGGCGAGAGGCTTGTGTTCCTGCTCACCGGCAAGCGTCGCAGCCTTGACGACCTGCAGGATATGGATGACGATGACCTGCGTGAAATGTACACGACCCGCGGTATTGGCCTCGTTGCCGACAAGACGCTCGACGAGCAGCTTGCCGTGCAAATTCCCGAGGTGGAGATCGAGGGCGTCGAGCCGGTCTCTGGGGATGTAGAGAATGGATCTGAGCACTAGCGAAGGCAGAATAGCCGTCGACGAGTCCTACGTGGCCTTTGTTGCCGAGCGTAGGGCAGAGATCATGGACAAGGTGGGGGAGTCCTGCCTGCGCTGCGGCCGAGACCGCTCCGAGATCTCTCTCTTTGCCGTGTCGAAGACGGTGGACGTGCCCGAGGTCGTGGCCGCCATGCAGGCAGGCTACGAGAACTTTGCCGAGAACCGCCCGCAGGAGCTCACACGAAAGCTCGCGGGCTTTGAGGCCGCCGGCATCGAGGCGCCACGCTTCGACATGATCGGCAACCTCCAGAAGAACAAGATCAACCAGGTGCTGGGCCGCGCGAGCCGCATCCAGTCGGTTTCGAGCCTGGAGCTGGCCCGTGCCATCTCCAGCCGCGCCGAGCGCGCCGGGCTCTGCGTGCCCGCCCTTCTCGAGGTCAACGTCTCGGGCGAGCAGAGCAAGGGTGGCTTCTCGCCGGACGAGGTGAAGGCCGCGGCAGGGGAGCTCTTGTCGCTTCCTGGCCTTGCGCTCGAGGGCCTCATGTGCATGGCGCCCGCCCACAACGAGTACATGGCGCGAGCGACCTTCATCACTGGTCGCGAGCTTCTGGAAGACCTTCGCGCGCGCACCGGCCTTGCGCTCCCCGTCTATTCCTGCGGAATGAGCGATGATTTTGGAATCGCGGTCGAGGAGGGCTCAACCCTCGTTAGACTGGGAAGGATAGTGTTTTCACCGGAGTACGAGCTTGCCTAAAGGCGGTCGGGCTCCGCGCGATGCTTAACGAGACTAGGGGAGCGACATGGGCTTTCTCGACAACATCAAGGACGCCGTGAACGACCGCCTGCGCCCGGCAGACGACGGCTACTACGACGACCGCTACGATGACAACTATGACGATGGCTACGACGAGGGCGGCGACTACTACGACGAGCCCGCCCCCGCCCCTGCGCGCTCCCAGCGCGAGGAGCGCGGCACCGGCCTTCTCGGCAACCCCTCCCGCCCCGACGCCGACAGCGTGAGCGTCTACACGCGCTCCGGCCGCCAGCTCTCCGGCAACGAGTTCGCCCCCGCAGGCGGTGGCTACGCGCCCACCAACTCTTACGGCTCTGACGGCGCCTACCGCGCCGCTGACGACAACTGGCGCGAGCGCGCCGCGGCCCCGCGTGACTACGCCCAGGCCACCCAGCCCGAGCAGGAGAGCTCCTACGTGCCGGCCATGACCCAGCCGGGCGTCTTCGGCGCCACCGGGAACACCCCGGGCGACAAGGGCCTCACGGCCGTCCCGCTT
>CAVIES010000103.1:0-6796 GCA_963641675.1 Anaerovoracaceae bacterium | reverse complement strand
CGTGCTCTCCATCGCGGCCGGCCTTTTCTACACGCTCTTCTGCTCGGTCATACAGCAGGCGGACGCCCTCACGCGCCTGCTCAACCGTGCGAGCTATGAGGCGCATCTCGGCAACCTTGCCAAGAACTCGCTTCTGTTCTTCTTTGACGTCGACGACTTCAAGTTCGTGAACGACACCTACGGCCACGACGTGGGCGACGAGGTGCTCGTGCTTGTGGCGCAGCTCATCTACCATGTCTTCCATGAGTACGGTAGCTGCTATCGCATCGGGGGCGACGAGTTCTGCGCCATCGTGAGCAACCGCAACTTCTCGCCGGACAACTATGTGGCGTCGTTCAACCGTGAGCTCGATGTCGCTCGTGCCGAGCACGAGCGCATGCCGATGGTCTCCATCGGCTATTCGCGCTTCACACCGGGCGACAACGCCGCCGAGGACGCCATCAAGCGTGCTGACACGATGATGTACGAGTACAAGCGCGCCCGTAAGGCCCGTGCCGCTCTCGAGGCCGAACAGAAGGCGGCCGAGGAGTCCGTGGCCTAGCTTTTTGGGTATTTGCGCCCGTTGCTGGCGAGCTTGCGGCTTTGGGGCGGCCCCGCCTATCGCGGGCGCTTAGTCCTTCCCCTTATCTTGCGCTAGCATTGCCCTGCGGGACATACATACGCAAGGACGAAGGGGATTCATGAACAACGTTACTCGTAGGGGCTTTGTCGCCGGTGCCGCCGCAGCGGCCCTTGGTCTTGCTGGCTGTGGATCTGGTGCTGGCTCCTCTACCTCTAGCGTCGACACCGAGGCCGCAACCACTGCCGCGGCCGATCCGGTAAACGTCCGTGTCGCCTCCCTCAAGGGTCCCACCTCCATCGGGCTCCTTGCGCTTATGGACAAGGCCGAGGGTGAGGACTCCGGCCTTACCAACGCCTATGAGTTCACCATCGCCGGTTCTGCCGATGAGGTTACGCCCAAGGTTATCTCAGGCGACGTTGACATCGCGCTCGTGCCCGCCAACGTGGCTAGCGTCCTCTACAACAAGACCGAGTGTGCCGTTAAGGCTCTCGACGTCAACACGCTTGGCGTTCTCTATGTGGTCACCACGGCCGATAACGTCGAGAAGTTCGAGGACGTGGCCGGCTCCAGCATCTACCTCACGGGCAAGGGCGCGACCCCTGAGTACGTCATGGGTTATCTCCTGGATAAGGCCGGCATCACCGACGCGGTGTCGCTCATCTTCAAGAGCGAGGCAACCGAAGTCGTGAGCTGCCTTGCATCAGACTCCGGCGCCATCGCCATCCTGCCCGAGCCCTACAAGACCGTCGCCATGAGCAAGGTGGAGGGCCTGAAGGCCCCCGTCTGCCTCACCGACGCGTGGGACGAGTACGCCACGGACGGCTCGCGCCTGCTCACAGGCGTCACCGTTGTCCGTTCCGAGTTTGCCGAGGAGCACCCCGAGGCCGTCGCGGAGTTCCTCGAGCAGCAGGTGGCCTCCGTCGAGTCCGTTAAGGCTGACCCCGCCACGTATGGCGAGTCTGCCGCGAGCCATGGCATCGTCGACTCCGCCGCCGTGGCCGAGAAGGCCATCCCCGGCTGCAACCTCGTCTGCCTTACGGGCGAGGAGATGAAGAGTGCGCTTTCCGGATACCTCGACGTGCTCTCGCAGTACGACGCGAGCTCGGTTGGCGGAGCGCTCCCCGCGGACGACTTCTACTACGAGGCGTAGCGGCTTGAAGTCGGCTCGCGAGCACTTTATAGCTGGGAGGAAGGACGTGGCCATGCGTGTGGCCGCGGTGGCGCTATGGCTCGTCGTCTGGCAGCTTGCGAGCGTGGCGGTGGCCCAGGCGCTCATTCTGCCGGGCCCGGTGGAGGTCGCCTCCGCACTTGTTCGCCTTGTGGCCAGCGCCCCCTTCTGGGAGAGGCTCCTCTTTAGCGGGGCACGGATCATCGCTGGCTTGCTTCTTGCCTATGTATTGGCGCTCGCGCTCTCGGCGGCATCGCATGCATCCGGCGTCGTTCGTGCCTGCGTGAGGCCGCCGATGCTCGCTATGAAGGCGACGCCGGTCGTGTGCGTGGTCGTGCTGCTCCTCATATGGCTCGGGGCTTCATACGTAAGCGTCGCGGCCGTCTTCCTCATGGTTTTACCTGCGGTTTATTTCCCCGCCTTGGAAGGGCTTTCGAATGCGGACGCTCCCTTGCGAGAGCTTATGGTCGTCTATGGCGTTCGTGGCCTCAAGCGCGCGTTTGCCTACTGGTGGCCCGAGCTCTTGCCGTATCTCGTCGCCACCAGCGAGTCCGTTGTGGGCATGAGCTGGAAGGCCGGCGTCGCGGCCGAGCTCATCGGCATGCCGGCCGGGTCGATCGGCGAGCGCATCTACCAGGCAAAGCTCTTGCTTGAGACGGGAGACCTCTTCGCCTGGACCATCGTCGTCATCGCCTTGGCCGCCCTCTGCGAGCGCGCGTTCCTGGCGTTGCTCCATGGCAGCGGGCCCATGGCCGTCCGCATCGCCATTCGGATGCGAACTGTGGTGGGGGAGGGCGCGGAGCCTGCAGCCGATTCCCCTGTGCGGAAAAGCGCAACAGGCGAGAAGTGCGTGCTCGGCGCAAGTGGCGTCGTTCTTCCGCATGGTGCGGCTGCTGGCGAGGAGGTGTCCCTTTCTCTCTCACGCGGTGAGCGCGTGTGCGTAATGGCCAAGAGCGGTGCGGGAAAGACGACCTTGCTGCGCGTGCTGGCTGGCACGGATGCTCCCCTGGCTGGGCATGCGACCAGGCCTGCGCGGATTTCCGCGGTCTTCCAAGAAGCCCGTCTTCTCGAGGGGGTTTCGGCGCTCGACAACGTGCTGCTTGTGGCCTCTCCCGAGCACTCGGCTCATGACGTCGAGGCGCTTTTGCGAGAGGCGATTCCCGAGGCTCTGCCCACGGCCCTCGTATCAAAGCTTTCCGGCGGGCAGCGCCGCCGGGTAGAGATCGTCCGCGCCCTCTGTGCGCCTGGCGAGGCCGTCCTACTTGATGAGCCGTTCGCCGGCCTGGACGATGCTGCAAAGGCATCGATGTGCTCGCTCATCCTCAAACACCAGAATGGCCGCGCACTGTTGTTCGCGAGCCACGACGCCCGTGACGCCGAGGCGCTTTCCACGGGGGTCTTCGAGCTCCCAGCGCACTAGCTGTAAGCAGATTCAGGTTTGTCTTCAATGCGGCAATCTGGGCAAATGTCTACTAGACTCAACGAGGCAAACAACGCGCCCAAGGGCGCAAAGAGGGGAGTCCCATGTCTTTTGATGCTCGCATGACCCGTCGCACCTTCGTCGCCGGCCTCGGTCTGGCCGCCGCCAGCCTTGCCGGCTGCGGCTCCAGCTCCGATTCCTCGAGCTCTACGAGCTCGTCTTCCAGCTCCTCTACGAGCTCAGAGTCTACGGCCGACATCACCGAGGCCACCGGCGAGTACGCCACCGGCACCCACCACGCCACCATCGAGGTGGCCGACTACGGCACCATCAAGCTCGAGCTTGATGCCGACTCCGCGCCCATCACGGTCATGAACTTCTGTGACCTCGCCAACGACGGCTTCTACAACGGCCTCACGTTCCACCGTATCATCGAGGGCTTCATGATCCAGGGCGGCGACCCCAACGGCAACGGCACCGGCGGCTCCGAGAAGACCATCAAGGGTGAGTTCTCCGCCAACGGCGTCACGAACGACATCAAGCACGAGCGCGGCACCATCTCCATGGCCCGCTCGAGCGCCTACGACTCGGCGAGCTCCCAGTTCTTCATCATGCAGGAGGCAGCTGACTACCTCGATGGCCAGTATGCGGCCTTTGGCCACGTGACCGAGGGCCTCGAGGTTGTTGACGCCATCGTCTCCGCCGCCAACCCCACCGACAGCAATGGCACCATCTCCGCCTCCGAGCAGCCGGTCATTACCTCCATCACCGTGGAGGACTAGCTCCTCGCTCATACGTTTTGCAGGGCGCGGTGGCCTTCGGGCTGCCGCGCCCTGCTGTTTCCGCTCGCCGCCGCCAACGCCTCGCTCGCCGGCGCTTTAGCCGGCTGGAGTCCCCGCGTGTGCCCCGTTGGGTAATCCTTGACCAGTGACTGCGTCGCGCGCACGCGCCTCATGGCACGTTCGCAATAAAGGAGGAACCCATGAAGCAGACCCTTACCGATCGCCTTCTCCACCGCGAGGACGCCACCCCCGGGGCCGCCAAGGTAAACGTCGACCTTACGCCCGCCAAGCTCGTCGAGGCCGCGCTTGCCAACGGCGAGGGCGTACTTGCCTCCAACGGCTCGCTCGTGATCGAGACCGGCGAGCGCACCGGCCGTTCGCCCAACGACCGCTTCGTGGTCGACGACGAGGCCATCCACGACAAGGTCTGCTGGGGCAAGGTTAACGTCCCCATCGAGCGCGAGCACTACGAGCACATCTGCTCCGGCGTCGCGGGCTACCTCTATGGTCGCGAGCTCTATGTGGTCCACGGCTTTGCCGGCGCCGACCGCAACCACTCTCGCAAGGTCTGCGTCATCTGCGAGCGCGCGAGCCAGGCCCTCTTCGTCCACCAGATGCTCGTGCGCCCCACCGAGCGCGAGCTCGCAAGCTTCGGCGAGCCTGACATCTACGTCCTCGCTGCCCCGGGCTATCGCTGCGACCCCGAGACCGACGGCGTGAACTCTGGCGCCGCCGTCGTGCTCGACCTCGCCCATGGCGGCGTCGTCATCGCGGGCACCGGCTACTCCGGCGAGATCAAGAAGGCCATCTTCTCCTACATGAACTTCCTACTGCCGGTTGAGGACAACGTGCTTTCCATGCACTGCTCCTCCAACATCGATCCGCAGACGGGGGAGACTGCCGTCCTCTTCGGCCTCTCCGGCACGGGCAAGACCACCCTTTCCGCAGACCCCAACCGCCTGCTCATCGGCGATGACGAGCACGGTTGGTCCGAGCACGGTGTCTTCAACATCGAGGGCGGCTGCTACGCCAAGGCCATCGACCTTAGCCCCATCGCCGAGCCCGACATCTACCAGGCAATTCGCTTCGGTTCCGTCTGCGAGAACATCGTGCTTGACGAAGAGAGTCGCGAGCCCGACTACTCCGACTCGAGCCTCACGCAGAACACGCGCGTTGCCTACCCGGTGGAGCACATCAAGAGCGTCCGCCTCGACGGCCGTGGCGGCGTGCCGAGCGTCGTGCTGTTCCTCACCTGCGACGCCTTTGGCGTGCTGCCGCCGATTAGCCGCCTTTCGCGTGAGAGCGCCATGTATCACTTCATGAGCGGCTTCACCTCTAAGGTTGCCGGCACCGAGGTGGGCATCAGCGAGCCCACACCCACGTTCTCCGCCCTCTTCGGCGAGCCCTTCATGCCGCTTGCCCCGAGCGTCTACGCCGACATGCTCGGCGAGCGCATCGACAAGACCCAGGCCCGCGTCTATCTCGTGAACACCGGCTGGCAGGGCGGCGCCTACGGCACCGGCTACCGCATCAGCCTCGCCGTCACCCGCTCGCTTGTCACGGCCGCCCTCTCCGGCGACCTTGACGTCGCGGGCTACGAGCACGACGAGCGCCTCTGCCTCGATATCCCCAAGGACTGCCCGGGCGTGAGCCCGCAGGTCCTCAACCCGCGCAACATGTGGGCGACGGGGGAGGCCTACGACGAGGCCGCCGAGAAGCTCGCCAAGATGTTCGAGGATCACGCCGCCGAGCGCTACCCCGACCTCGACCCTGCGATCCTCGCCGCTGGCCCGCACCCGCTGGGCTAGCTTTCCGCGTCTCGCCACGGCTTACGCACGCTTTGCGCCCCGGATTTAAGTCCGGGGCGCTTTCTTTTGCCGTGTAGGATGTACAATGCATGCAAAGTGCATGAGAGAGGAGACGCCATGCCAGCCCTACAGGTTCGAGACCTTCCCCAAGACCTCTACGACAAGCTCAGGAACCGTGCGGAAAAGGAGCACCGAAGCCTCGCCCAGCAAACCATCGTCGCCATCGAGGAACACGTGACGCGTGAGGATTCTGAGGCGGGGGCCAAGCGTGCGGAAGAGGCGTATCCACACCTAAGGCTCTTGAATTCCGAGGATGACGTAGAGGCAAGAATCAAGAGACGCAAGCGGGTGTTTGCCGAAATAGAAAAGCTGGGCCCTGCGACCATTGCCGAGGGCTTCCCGACGCCCGAAGAGCTAATTCGAGAGGATAGGGAGGCGCGATGATCGTACTGGATGCCAGCGCGGCGGTACGCATCGCCTCCGACTCGCCCGAGGGGCAAAAGCTACAGCGGCTGATGTTGAAGGGCGAGGAATGCTGTGCTCCGAGCATATTTGCCGCCGAGGTGTGCAACGCCTTCTACAAGTATTTCCGTGCCGGATGTATGGACGTGGCCGAGTCGAAGGCAAGGGTTGCCAGGGCCATGGACCTGGTCGACCGCCTTTGCGGGGTCGAGTTTCTCTACCAAGAGGCCTATTCCGAGTCGCTCAGGCAAGACCACTATGTCTACGACATGCTCTACCTTGTCCTCGCCCGTCGATTTGACGCCACCCTGTTCACGATGGACAAGAAGCTCCGGGAGCTTTGCGTCGCCAACGGCGTCGATGTGGTCGAACTCTATGACATCGACGGCTCGAAGTGCGTGGTCCGCGCCGAATGCAAGGACTATGAGGACGCTCTTGAAGCGGGCTGGATTGAGCCTCCGATTGATTGAGGTGGCACGCAATGAGGCCCCGGATGGCGTGCCTTTACAGAAAGAACGGGGACGCCGCGTGATGCGACGCCCCCGTCTGCGTTAGCTATGTAGGAGGACCCTACTCGGCCATCTGGGCCTGGAC